>NZ_JBFAOV010000025.1:0-138931 GCF_040675375.1 Nonomuraea sp. NPDC049607 | reverse complement strand
GGGCGGCACCCCCCGCGTCCCCCCCGGGGGGGTGCCCCGCTCCCGGTTTGGGGGGGGGGGGGCCTTTCCCCCCCCGCCGGGGGGGGGGGGGCTGGGGCGTTGGACGTTCGTCATCGCCGATCGTCCACTTCTGCATCTGCCGGGCGCGCGGCGGCGCGACGAGACTTTCCGGCGACGACGGCTTCCCGACACTTTCACGGTTCCCTGAGGGAACTCCGAGTGATACGGTCGTGAAGTCTCCTCAGGGAACCCCGGAAAGGATCACAGAGATGAGCAAGGTCATCAGCGCCCACGCCGTGTCGGTCGACGGCTACATCACCGGCCGCGACCCCGGCGCCGGACGCGGCCTCGGCGACGGGAGCACGCTGTTCGACTGGTACTTCGACGGCGACACCCCCAGCCAGGTCTTCGACGGGTTCAAACTGAGCGGGCCCAGCGCCCGGTTCTTCGACACCCTGGCCGCCCGCGTCGGCGCGGTCGTCGCCGGTCGCCACACCTACGACGACTCCGACCACTTCGGCGGCGGCGGCCCCCATCCGGGCGTGCGGCTGGTCGTCCTCAGCCACCGCCCGGCGCCGGAGATCACCGACCGCCAGACCCTGGTCAGCACCGGCATCCAGGACGCGATCGCCGCCGCCCGTGAGGCCGCCGGCGGCAAGGACGTCGGCCTCATGGGAGGGGGGATGGTCACCGAGGCGCTGAAGGCGGGCCTCGTCGACGAGGTGGTCCTGCACCAGGTGCCCGTCCTGCTCGGCGGCGGCCGGCCGTTCTTCCAGGAGCTTCCCGGGCACGTACGCCTGCGCCTGGCCGAGGTCGTCCCCGCGCCGGGCGTGACCCACCTGCGCTACGAGGTGACCCGATGATCCTCGTCACCGGAGGGCTGGGCATGATCGGCGCGCACACCGCCCGCGCGCTCGCCGACCTCGGACACCGGGTCGTCGTCACCACGCACCGCCGGACCGAGGTCCCCTCCTTCCTCGCCGGCCGGGTCGCCGTGGAACCGCTCGACGTCACCGACCGCGACGCCTTCCTGGCCCTGGCCGCCCGCCACGACGTCGGCGACATCGTCCACCTGGCCGGCGGCATCCCCGGCGAGGACCCGCTGGACTTCTTCCGCACCGACACGACCGGCCTGCTCAACGCGCTGGAGGTGGCCCGCGTCCGGAGGGTGCGCCGGTTCGCCGTCGCGGGCAGCCTCGGCGTCTACGCCGGACGCCCGGAAAGCCGGTGGCACGAGGAGCTCGCGCTGCCCGCCGCGGACCTGCCGCACCCGATCGTCGCCTTCAAGAAGGCGGTCGAGCCCCTGACCACGCAGGGCCTGCGGGGGAGCGGAGTGCAGCCGGTCGTGCTCAGGATCGGCAGCATCTGGGGGCCGCTGATGGACCCGGAGTCGCCGTTCAACCACATCCCGCCGTACATCAGCGCCGTGCTCCGCGGCGAGTCACCGCCGCCGCCGCACGCCGGCGACGGCGGCGACAGCTGTTACGCGCCCGACGCCGGGCGCGCGATCGCCCTGCTGACGACCGCGCGGGCGCTGCCGCACACCACCTACAACGTCTCCAGCGGCAGGCCCTTCACCAACCGCGACCTCGCCGAAGCCGTACGGGCGATCGTCCCCGGCCCGCCGCTCGACCTCCTGCCGGGAAGATCCGGCGGCCCCGGCGACAATCCGTTCCTCGACATCTCCCGGCTCACCCGCGACACCGGCTTCGAACCGGCCTTCGACCTGGTCAAGGCGGTCGCCGACTACGTCGCCTGGCGGGCCCGCAACCCCCGTTAGAACGACCGGGCGCGGCGTCAGGAGACCGTCCGGGTGATCGAGTCGACGCGGCGGACCCGCCCGTCGGGGGCGAGCCGGGCGAACACGTGAGCCTCGATCCGCAGCGTCCTGTCCTTCCTGGTCAGGACGGTCATGGTGAAGCGGGCGGCGGCCCGGTCGCCGTCGAGCAGCGTCTCGTGGACCTGGACGTCCAGCTCGCGCGCGTTCCTGCGGGCCGGACCGGCGTGGTCGATCAGCCTCCGGCGGTCCAGGACGACGCCGTCGTTGCGGTATTCGAGGTCGGGGGTGTAGTAGCGGTCCACGATCGCGGCCGGGTCCTCCTCGCTGAAGGCCAGCTCGTGCGGCAGCCGCGTCAGAAAAGCGTGGAAGTCGGGCATCAGACCACCTCGAAGGTGCTCATCATGGCCATATCCTCGTGTTCGAGATTGTGGCAGTGCATGACGTACCGGCCGCGGTAGCCGGTGAAACGGGTGATGATCTCGACGGTCTGCGCCTCCCGCAGTTCGACGGTGTCCTTCCACTCCGGTGGGCCCTCCGGCCGTTCGCCGCCGACCGAGAGCACCTGGAAGGGCGCCAGATGCAGGTGGACGGGATGGGCGACGTCGCTGGTCAGCCGCCAGACCTCGACCTGGCCGAGCTTGGGCCGGGCATCGACGCGGCGGACGTCGAAGGGTTTGCCGTTGATCAGCCAGCCGGTGTGGCCGCCCAGGTCGCCGCTGCTGAACTCGAAGTCGCGGGTCGCCGTGGCCGCCGCCGGGTCGAGACGCTCGACGGTGGACAGCGTCGCGGGGATCGCCGAGTCGTCGCGGGCGTCGCGCTCGACGGTGAAGCGCATCACCTGGGCCTGCGGGCCCTCGCCCAGGAGGTTGCGCAGCTCGACGTGGTCGCCGACCCGGTAGGCGGCGAAGTCCACGATCACGTCGGCGCGTTCGCCGGGCGCCAGCCGTACCTGCCGGGCGGGACGCGGCGCCGCCAGCAGGCCGCCGTCGCTGCCGATCCGGGTCAGGGTGCCGCCGGGCGACAGGGCCAGCTCGTACGTGCGGGCGTTGGAGGCGTTGAGCAGCCGCAGGCGGTAGCGGGCCCGGTCCACGCCGAGCCGCGGCCAGGGCGCGCCGTTGACCAGGATGACGTCGCCCAGCACGCCGCCCATGAACGGCTCGCGGGAGCCGGGACCGTCGGGCCTGGCCGGGTAGGGCATCGTCCCGTCGGCCTGGAAGGACCGGTCGCAGATCAGCAGCGGCACGTCCCGTTCGCCCGACGGGAGCGGCAGCTTGTCCTGATCGTCGTCGTCCACGAGGAAGAAGCCGGCCAGGCCGCGCCAGACCTGCGGCCCGGTGTGGTCCATGCGGTGGTCGTGGTACCAGAGCGTGGCCGCGCGCTGCTCCAGCGGGAAGACGTAGTCGCGCCGGGCGCCCGGCTGGACCAGGTCGGTGGGGAAGCCGTCGGACTCCGGCGGGGTGTGCCCGCCGTGCAGGTGGGTGACCGTCGGCGCGGGCAGGCTGTTGGCGACGCGCACGACGGTCCTGCGGCCCGAGCGTGCGCGGATGGTGGGCCCGGGGAACTGCCCGTCGTACCCCCAGATCGGGGTGCGCAGCCCCGGCAGGATCTCCACCTCGGCCGGACGCTGGACGAGCTCGTAGTAGTCGGCGCCCGCGTCGGTCCTGGACGGCTTCGCCACCGCGGGCAGCGGCAGCGGCACGGCGTACGGCGTGGGCAGCGGCGCGGTGCTCGTCAGGAGCTGCGGCAGCGGGGTGCGGGTCAGCAGCGAGCACCCCGTGACGCCCAGCGCCGCGCCCACGCCGAGCAGCCGCAGCGCCTGACGTCTCGTCATGCCGGTCACGCCGGTCATGCCGCCGACGCCGTCCGGAGGCGGCCGGCGGCCCAGATCCGCGTGGTCTGCACCAGGCTCCCGCCGAACATGAGCACGCCGAGCGGCACGTGCACGCTCTTGACGTGCGCCATGCCCAGCGCCATCTGGGCCAGCGTCATCACCAGCATGCCCACGGCGGGCAGGATGGCGGCCCGCTGCCGGGTCATCACCGCGGCGACCAGGTACAGCAGCACGGTGGCCGCGACGGCCAGGGCCGTGGCGCTGTGGGCCGCCCGGCCGTCCGGCGAGCTCAGCAGCAGCCCGGCGGTGACGGCCTGGAGCAGCAGGGCGACGGTCTGCGCGACGAGCGCGATACGCAGGAACATGACGGTTCTCCTAAGAGGTCGAGGGGTGCGCGGCGACCGCGGCACGGGTCGAGGGGCGTGCGGCGACCGCGGCGACGACGATCAGCACGAAGGCGGCCAGCGCGGTCAGGGTGCGCAGCGTGTGGAACAGCTCCCAGCGCTGGAAGATCTCGGCGTGGCCGACCGGCGCCTGACCGGCGGCCCACTCCCGGAACCGCGCGTGCAGCGGGATGTTGCCGAACACCGTGATCAGCAACGAGGCCAGCGCCAGCGCACCGGCGCCCGAGGCCAGCCTGCGCGGCAGGTCGCGCGCGGCGACCGCCAGGCCGAAGGTGGTCAGGATGGCCAGCGCCATCGCGCTCTGCATGACCGGCTCGTTGACCTTCATCATCGTGGTGTGGAAGGTCAGCCGCACGTCCAGCGGCACGGCTCCGAACGTGGGCACCACGTTGGCCGCACCGTATCCGAACGCGCCCGCCAGCAGCCCGGTCGCCAGCAGCGCGGCGCCGTGGAGGTACCTGACTCGGGTTCTCATGACTGTTAATCGTCGTCCGGCCGGAGCCTCCTGGCGTCCCACCTGCGGACTCATCTGCCGCTACCCCAGCGGGATCAATTGCCGGCCGCGACTACGACGCCGGAAGTAGTGTCGCGCTACCACGCCGAGCACGAGAAAGGCCCGCGACCAGGGCGAACCTGGTCACGGGCCCCGCCGGACGGTGCGGCGTCAGGCGTCGCAGAACCAGCCGTTCTCGACCCAGCCGTTGGCGTTGACGTTGCCGTAGGCGAAGCCGTACACCCATTCCTTGTACGCGCCGTCGAAGCCCTTGACGGTGAAGCCCTGGCCGCGGCGGAGGTTGCCGACGAAGTCGCGGACCATCAGGTCGTCCGCGCACACCGTCAGACGGCGGCCGACGTCGTCGGCGCCCGCGTACGGGTACGGTCCGGCGGCGTGGGCCACCCCGCCGCTCACGGCCAGCACGGCCGCCATCGTGCCCGCGCCGACGATGAGCCGTGCGATGTGCTTGCGCGTTTTCATCGAGTCCGGTCTTCCTCTCTCGTCCCGGGAACCTTCGTGTGGCAAGCTACCCACCGACACCGAAACAAGAGGTGTTTTCCGGCAATTCGTCGATCAGGGGCACGGCCCCTGGCGGAGGTAGGAGGCGCCGTTGAGGTCGAGGACGGTGCCGCTGGCCCATTCGGCGGCCGGGGAGGCCAGGTAGAGCACCGCGGCGGCGATCTCGTCCGGCTCGCCGACCCGGCCGAACGGGCTCTGGGCGCGGATCGCGTCCCCCGCGGGCGGCTTGAGGTGTTCGGTGGTCATGTCCGTCGCCACGAAGCCGGGGGCCACGGCGGCGACCGCGATGCCGTGCGGGGCCAGCGCCACCGCCAGTGACTGGCTCATCGCGTTCAGGCCCGCCTTGCTGGCGCCGTAGCCGGGGGCGTCGGGCTCGCCGCGGAAGACGCCGCGCGAGGTGACGTTCACGATGCGGCCGCCGGCGCGCATGTGCCGCAGGGCGCACCAGGCGAGGTTGGCCGCGCCCAGCAGGTTCACCTCGAACGCCTGGCGCCAGGCGGCCTGCCACTCCTCGTACGACGTGGTGGTGATCGGGTGGAGATGGTAGAGGCCCGCGTTGTTGACCAGGACGTCGATCCCGCCCAGCGCCCCGGCCGCCTCGTCGGCCATGCGCCGCACGCCCTCGGGATCGGCCAGGTCGGCCTGGACGACGACGTGCCCCGAGCCCGCCAGCTCGCCGAGCACGCTCCCGGCCGCCTCCGCCGCGAGGCGGCCATCATCAGCCTCCGTGTTCGGCCCAGTCGTGCAGGGCCTCGACGGTGCCGGAGGCGTCGAGGTTGAGCGCCGCCTCGATCAGCGCCAGATGCGTGAACGCCTGCGGATAGTTCCCCGCCATGTGCCCGTCGCCGGTCATCTCCTCGGCGAACAGGCCGAGCGGCTCGGCCCGCGCGCACAACGTCTCGAACCGGTCGCGGGCCTCGGCCGTGCGCCCGGCCAGCACCAGCGCCGACACCATCTCGAACGAGCACATCAGGAACGCGCCCTCCGGCCCGTCCACCCCGTCGCGGGTGGTCTCGGGGTCATAGCGGTGCACCAGGGCCCCGCCCTCGCCCAGGCGCGACTGGATGTGGTCGAGGGTGCCGAGCACGCGGGGGTCGTCGCCGTCCAGGAAGCCGAGCAGCGGCAGCCGCAGCAGCGAGCCGTCGGCCTGGTCGGAGCCGTAGGACTGGGTGAAGGCGCCGACGCGGGTGTTGAAGCCGCGTTCGAGCAGCTCGGCCCGGACGGCCTCGCGCTCGGCCCGCCACTCCGCCAGCGGCAGGCCGCGCTCGCCGGACGCCTCCGCCAGCCGGACCGCGCGGTCGAAGCAGACCCAGGCGTACAGCTTCGAGTAGGTCCAGTGGCGTTCGCCGCCGCGTACCTCCCAGATGCCGGCGTCCGGCTCGCGCCAGCGTCCGCGGGCCCGCTCCACCAGCCGCCACAGCACCGGGCCGCCGCTCAGCTCGCCGGTCACGCCGTGGTAGGCCAGGGCCGCGTCGAGGATGTGGCCGTAGCCGTCGAGCTGGTGCTGCCCGGCGGCGTCGTTGCCGATCCGCACCGGACGCGAGCCCGCGTACCCCTCCAGGTGGCCGAGGACCGTCTCGCCGGCGACCGGCCCGCCGTCGACGCCGAACACCGGCGGCAGGTCCCCCTCGTGGATCGCGCACTGCCCGAGCAGGAACGTCAGGTAGCGGCCCGCCTCCTCGCGATGGCCGAGCCGCAGCAGCGCGAGCACCATCAGCGCGGCGTCGCGGTGCCACACGTACCGGTAGTCCCAGTTGCGCGGCCCGCCCAGCCACTCCGGCAGCGACGTCGTGGGCGCCGCGAGCAGCCCGCCGCTCTCGTCGAACAGCAGCCCGCGCAGCACGACCGCGCTGTGCCGTACCTGCCGCGCCCCCGCCCCGCCGTACGCCGAGCGCGACGACCACGAACGCCACGACCGCACCGTGGCCTCCAGCAGCCGCTCCGGATCCCGGACGGGCGCGTGGCCCTGCCCCGCGTAGTCGAGCGCGACCGCCCACGACTCGCCCTCGCCGAGCGTGGTCTCGGCCACCGGCTCCGGCGTGCCGGTCAGCAGCATGCCGGACTCCTCGGCCAGCACGCCGTCGCGCGGCGTCCAGCGGCCCTCGCGGGTGGCGTAGTCGGGCCTGGCCAGCACCCGCGAGCGCACGACCGCCCGCCCGCGCTCGCACCTGGCCCACCGCACCAGCAGCCGGACGGGCACCACGCCGTCGCCGCCCGCCTCGGGCCGCGTTGTGGCGAAGAAGTCGTGCACGACGACCTCGCACTCGCGGCCGACCCAGCGGGTGCGCAGCACCAGCGTCTCCTCGACGTAGGCGCACCCGTCGACCCGGGCGCCCGCCACGTCGAACTCCCACGCCCCGCCGAGCCCCCGGTCGAGGACCCGCGCGAACACGCTCGGGCCGTCGAAGCGCGGCGCGCACATCCACTCCACCGCCCCGCCGGGCGCGACGAGCGCCGCCGTGTGGCAGTCCGACAGGAATGCGTACGCCCCGATCGGCGGAAATCTCCCGGCCATCCGTGAACCCCGTACCCCTTCATCGCGCTTCCCCCGTGCCGGGCTGCCCGATGTCGTCGCAGGTTAAACGGGGTGCGCGGGCAGCCGGCGGTCGAGCAGGAGCGCGCCGCGGCCGGGCAGCAGCGAGGCGCACCACTCGCGCAGCGCGGCCGGGGCGGGGCCGCCCGCGTCGGAGGTGTCGAGCAGGTCGGCCCAGTCGAGCAGCGACTCGGCCAGCATGAGCGGCACCCCGCTGCGTTCGTGCACCTCGGCGGCGGCCTCGAAGTGCTCGCTCGCCCGCCGCGGGTCGCCCATCGTCACGCACAGGTGGGCCAGGTAGTGGTGGCCGCAGTGGTGGGCGACCGTGCCGTGGCCGAACGTCTCGCCGTCGGCGGCCAGCGAGGCGTACAACCGCTCGGCCAGCTCCGGACGGCGCAGGTGCGCGGCGGCCACGGCCAGGTTGTCCAGGGCGGGCCGGTGGGCCATGTTGCGCGGCGGCACGCCGCCGCGGTCGGCCAGGATGCGGTCGAGCAACGGCCCGGCCTCCTCGTCGCCCATCTCGCACAGGTAGCGCAGCACGGCGTGCACCGGGTCCACCCGGGGCGCCTGGGCGGCGCGGCGCAGCCGGTCGCCCAGCTCCCACAGCCGCCCCTGGAGGCGGCGGATCTCGGAGATCTGCTCGGAGTAGATGGCCACGGCCTCCAGGCGGCGGCCGATCTCGGTGCCGAGCCGCATGGCCGACAGCGCCTCGGACTCGGCCTGGGCCAGGTCGCCCTGCATGAGCGTCAGGCCCGCCCTGGAGTAGCCGATCAGCCAGTTGAGCTGCGGCTGGGCCAGCCGGCGGGCCAGCTCGTCGGCCTGGTCGAGCAACGTCGCGGCGCGCACGGTGTCGCCGCTGTCCAGCACGGGCGGGGTGCGCTGCACGTAGGCGTGGAACAGCGCCAGGTCGTCGCCCGTCCGGCGGGCCGCCTCCAGCATCTCGTCGCCGTCGCGGTGGCGCTGGTGCAGCGGGTCGGCGGGGATGATCGTCAGGCTGCGCATGCCGAGCACGCTGGCCAGCGTGCGCGGGTCGCCCGACTTGCGGGCCAGCGCGACCGCCTCGTCGCTCAGCGCGAAGCGCCGCTCGCCGTCGGGCGCCCAGATGAGCTCGGAGGCGAGCTGGGCGGCCAGCAGCGCCCGCGTGCTCAGGTCGGTGGAGTCCACCAGCTTGCGCGCCTCGGTCAGCAGCGCGATGCGGCGCTGGTCGGGGGCGGCGGAGATGCTGGAGAAGCCGCGGTCGCCGCCGAGCGCGGCCACCACGATCAGGTCGTCGCGCCCGCACTCCCTGGCCAGCTCGGCGGCCTGGTGCAGGGTCTGCCTGGCCTCCGGGTGCCCGGCCAGCCACATCGCCCGGCCGCAGTCCATCAGCAGCTCGGCGCGCCGCTCGGGGGAGGCGCCGGGGAAGTCCTCCAGCAGGCCGAGCACCCGCTGGTACCAGGTGACCGCCTCGCGGTGGGCCAGCCCGGCCAGCGCGTGGCGGGCCGCCTGCACGCCCGCCTCGGCGGCCTCGGCCGTACGGCGGGGGTCGCGGCCGTGCTCGGCGGCGGCCAGCAGATGGGTGGCCACGACGTACGGGCGCGACTCCATGGCCTGCGGGTCGGCCCGGCACAGGGCGTCGGCGACCCGGCCGTGCAGCAGCCCGGCGCGCGGGGCCGACAGCGTGGCGTACAGGGCGGTGCGGGTCAGCTCGTGGGAGAACTGGCACTGGCCGCCGTCGGCCATGGTCACCAGGCCGGCGCCCATGGCCTCCTCGACGGCGGCCACGAAACGCGCCTCGTCCAGGCCGAGGCCCAGGCGCAGCGCGGCCGACTCCATGCGTTCGGCCACGGCCAGCAGGCTGACCAGGTCCCGGGCGTCGGGGTGGAGCTGGGCCAGACGCGCCCGGACCATGCGGGTGACCGAGTCGGGGACGGTCAGCGCGTCGAGGTCGGCGCCCGCCGACAGCTCCCTGGCCACCTCGGTGACCAGGAACGCGTTCCCGCCGGTGATCCGGTAGAGCTGCTCGGGGTCGCCGTCGCTGCGCACCTCCGACAGGGCCCGGCTGACCTCGTCCATGCCGAAGGAGGAGACCTGGACGACGCGGCCGTCGGCGGTCAGCTTGTGCAGCTCGGGCATCGCCGACTCGACCGGCACCGGGCGCGAGGTGGCCAGGATCAGCAGCGGCAGCGAGTCGGCGTCCCACATCAGGGAGTGCAGCATCTGCAACGACTCCAGCGTCGCCCACTGGAGGTCGTCGATCACCAGCAGCACCGGCCGCACGGTGGCCAGGCGCTCGATGAGCGTACGGGCCGCGGCCATCAGGTGGTAGCGCTCGGAGACCGGCTCGGTGGCGGGCGGCACGGCCAGCGACAGCGGGGGAGCCGCCAGCGAGGGCGCGAGCCGGACGAGCTGCCCGCACTGCTGGTCGACCCCGGCCCGCAGCAGCAACGCCGGCGACGTGCGGGCCAGCCGCTCCACCGCCCCCGCGATCGGCTCGTACGCCTGCCGCGCCGGATCGGTGCACCGCCCCGCCAGCACCGTGAACTGCCGCTTGAGCGCCCGCTGCGCCACGACCGAGGCCAGCCGCGTCTTGCCGACCCCCGGATCGCCCTGGAGGATCACCAGCCCGCTGCCGAACTCGGCCGCCCGCAGCTCCTCCTCCAGCGCCCGCAGCTCCTCGTCCCGGCCCACGAACGGCAGCACGTGCCCGCTGTCCAGCCAGGGCGCCAGGCCGCCGGCGTGCTGGTTGTCGGCGTTCTGCCAGTGGAGCTCGTAGGTGTGCATCGGCTCGCGCAGGCCCTTGCCCGGCAGCCGGCCGAGGTCCTTGAACTCGTGGCGGCTGCGGCCCTGGGCCAGCCGGCGCACCAGGTCGGTGCAGAGCACCTGGCCGCCCTCGGCCACCGCGACCAGGCGGGCCGCCTCCACCGTGGGCAGCCCGCTGACGTCGTCGTCCCCCCAGCACACGTCGCCCGAGGCCAGCGCGGCCCTGATCGAGATCTTCTCCAGCGCCCGCTCGTTCTCGGCCGCGACGGCCTGCTCGACGGCGATGATCGCGTCGAGCCCCGCCGTGGCCGAGCCGAACACCGCCATCAGCCCGTCGCCCAGGCTCTTGGTGAACGTCGAGCCGCTGGCCGTGACCACCGAGTGCAGGAGCTGGTAGAGGCGGCGGAAGACGACGTTGGCGCGTTCCTCGCCGAGCCTGATCCGCATGGCGGTGGAGCTGACCACGTCGGTGAACAGGATGGTCGCCGTGGTCAGGGTGCCCGGCTCGTGCGGGGTGCTCACGCGGGTTGTCCCTCCCTCCGCACCGGAGCCCTGGCGGCCTGGCCGGCGCTTCTGCGCACGCCCTTGCGGACGCTGTGGCGCAGCCTGCGCGTCCGGCGCGCCGCCTTCGACTGCCTGACCCGCCACTGGGAGGCCAGCTCCTGCGGGATCTGGAAGGCGGCGTGGCCGCCCGAGTGGCGGTCGATCATGGCGATGACGATGTGCTTGCCCGCCCGGCGCACCAGCCAGCGCACCACCGCGTCGACCGGGCCCATCAGGCGGCCGTACCGGTTGCCGGCCCTGGCCGCCGCGAACAGCGCGTTGAACCACCACGCCGGCGGCGGCACGTCGAGCAGCGCCGGGACCTGGGCGGCGTTGTAGCGGGCGTCGCGGAAGACCCAGTGCACCAGGCTGCGCGGCAGTTTGCGCCAGCCCAGGTGCATGAACTCCTCCATCTCCGCCAGCAGCACGGCCATCAGCCTGCGGCCCTCTTCGCTCGACTCGTACAGGCGGCCGAGCCGTTCGCTGACCGGCGGCACGTCGTGCAGGGTGAGCGGCCGGTCGCGGCACGCCTCGACGCCCATGAGGTGGCCGAAGACGCTCCACGTGTACAGATGGGCGGCCCTGTCGTCGTCGCTGAGGCGCACCCCCATGCTCTCCAGAGCCTCCCACGTGACGACCGAGAAGTCGAAGATGGTGGCCAGCAGCAGTTCCTGGTTGACCGGCGGGCCGAACCTGGCGGTGTCCCAGTCGTCGCCGAAGTGCTCGGCGGCCAGGGCGCGCACGAAGGAGTGCAGGATGCGCAGCCCGATCGCCGTCGTGTGCCCGGGACGGCCCGGGGTCAGGCTGTCGGTGGCCTTGAGGCCCATGACGTCCACCAGCATCTGGCCGGTCTCGGCGACCCGACGGGTGAGGCTGTGGGTGGCCAGGTCGGACACCCCGGCCAGCACCTTGGCGCTGGAGACCTCGACGTAGGCCATGGGCAGGCACTTGCAGAACAGCGCGACCGCCTGGTACAGCCCGTAGTCGGAGAAGACGGCCTGGCCGCGGGCCAGCAGCTCGGCGTCCTCACCCCACTCGGGCAGGTCCTTGTTGAAGTCGATGGCGTCGAAGATGGCCGAGGGGCCGGTCTCGCCCGAGGGCGCCCGCGCCTCCCGCTTGGCGAGGCCCAGCTCCACCACGACCGCGCGCAGCATGGACAGGGCGTTGTCACCGTCGGGTCTGGTCTCCAGGTAACCGGCCACGATCTTGTCGATGTCCGGGTCGGCCTGCTGTCGTAATTGCCGGAAACGTTCCGCGGGCCAGCGCTCGGCGGCGGCCTTCTCGTGCTCGTTCATGTTCCCCGTACTCCAGATCTGGTCAGAGGCCCCCGCGTTTGCGCAGTGCCTCGACGTCCAGCAGCGTGATGGTCCGCCCCTTGACGGCGATGAGGCCGCGGGCGGCGAGCGACTGCAGGGCCCGGTTGACCGCCGGCCGCGACGCGCCGATGAGCGCGGCGAGGTCGGACTGGGTCAGCCCCGGCATGTCCACGACCGGGCCCTGGGCCTGGCCGCGCCTGACCGACAGTTGCAGCAGCAGCTTGGCCAGGCGCCCGCCCAGGTCGAGGAAGGCCAGGTCGGCGGCCTGCCCGGTGAGCCGGCGCACCATCTGCCCGAGCATGCGCAGGAACTCGTCGGCGAGCCCGGGATGCTCCCGCATCAGCTCCAGCAGCCGCGCCCTGGGCAGCGCGAAGATCCAGCAGGGCCGCACGGCGATGATCGACGCCGAGCGCGGCGAGTCGTCCAGCAGCGCCATCTCGCCGAACGTCTCCGCGCGGCCCAGCATGTTGAGCACGATCTCGTCGCCGTGCTCGGTGGTGAAGACGACCTTCACCAGGCCGTCCAGCAGCACGTACAGGGACTCGCCCGGGTCGCCCTGATGCAGGATGATCTGCCCGTTGCGGTATCGGCGCGCCACCCCGGCGCGCACGGTGCCGGTGATCCCGGCCTCTCCGAGCACGCGGAACAGCGGAACCTCCGCCAGCACGGCGGCCACCGCCTGGACGTCGTGCGGAACCGCCCCGCTGCTGGCGCTCATGGAAGAACTTTAGGACGCGAACGCCGATCGGGCAGTAAGTGGTAAGCGATCTCCCGAATGTGACGAGCGCCACACCCGCACTGTGTCGTCCGCGACAGTGCGCGAGGACCGCCGGGAGCACCGTTGGGGGGCCGGCCGAACGAGGTTGACCCCCAAGGACCCCGGCCGGCGGGGAGACGATGATGCAGTTGGATACGTTGGAGCGCCGCGACACCGCCACTCTCGTGTCGGACGCCCAGGAGGGCGACGCCCAGGCGTGGGAGCGGCTGGTCGAGGAGTTCACGCCGATGCTGCGGTCCAGGATCCGGCGCTTCAGGCTCGGCCACGAGGACGCCCAGGACGTGCTCCAGACCACCTGGCTGCTGGCCTGGCAGAACCTCAAGCGCGTCGAGGACCCCCAGCGCATGCCCGGCTGGCTGGCCACGATCGCCTTCCGCGAGTGCCTGAAGCTGACCAGGCGCACCCGGGAGATCTGCACGCCCGATCTCGACACGCTCGGCAGCACGGACGACGTCGACAGGGAACTGGCCAGGATCTGGCTGGCCGGCACGCTGGAGGAGCTGGTCGAGGAGCTGCCCACGGCCCAGCGCGTGCTGTTTCGAGCACTCACGGAAACCTCCGAGCCGCACTACGTGGACGTCGCCCGCAGGCTGGGCCGCCCGGTCGGCAGCATCGGCCCCACCCGGGCCCGCTGCTTCGCCAAGCTGCGCGGCCTCCTGCAGGACCGCGAGATCACCAGGGACTTCCTGGACTGACTCCTACTTTCCTGACCGGTCAAGAGGGATCGCCTCCAGGAAGGGCTCGAAGTCGAAGCGCGCCATCTCGTAGGCGTCGGGATCGGTCTCCTCGGGGAAGGCGTAGACCTTGCGCCGCATCCCGGGGAGCAGCCGGCCGGCCGCGAGCGTCCCGGCGTCGTCGGGCACCGGCTCCGGCAGCGTGCCGCGGGCCGTCTCCGCCTCCAGGGCCGCGGTCAGCTCCGGGCCGAACGGCGGGTCGTACAGCGCGCCCACCCGCTGGTAGGTGCGGAAGTAGCCGACGATGAAGCGCATGCGGTCGGGGTAGGACACCCAGTCGGCCACCCCGGCCGTGGCCTGCTCGACGTCGTCGGGGATGAACTCCTCGGTGAGCTTGCGCACCTTCTCGTTGCGGATCGGCCGCCAGGCGAGCGCCATGTCCACGCCCGGGGGCGGGGTGAGCGGCCGGCCGACCTTGATGTCGCTGAGCGGCGTGCGCACGGCGAACAGGTGGCGGGTGTACAGCGAGGACCACTTGGCCTCCAGCACCCGCGTCAGCCACGGCTGGTCCTCGTGCCGGGCGCTGAACAGCGGGAAGCGGGGGAAGGGCCGCCGGGTCACCAGCGAGCGCAACGACCGCCACGACACCCGCGTCAGCCACCGCACCGGCCGGTACAGCACCAGCTCCAGAGCCTTCTGCGCGCGCTTCTGCTCGTACGCCGACAACGCCACGCTCGCCCCGAACATCAGCTCGGCCCGCTCGTCCGGGTCGGTGGACGCGTGCGCCTCGGTCAGCAGCAGGGCCGCGTCCCGCAGGTAGCGCTCGTCGGCCTCCTCCAGCAGCCCGGACAGGAACTCCGGCGGCATCGGCGTGTTCTCCGACTCCGGGCTCACCTTGACGTAGCAGTCGGGCGTGCCGTTCCACAGGTTGGCCGCCAGGCTCGCGGTCTCCAGGAAGATCGCCCGGTTGGCCAGCGCCAGCCCGAGCTGGTAGCTGGGGCCCAGCAGGGTCAGCAACGTGGCGCGGAACAGGCGGCGCAGGCGCGCGGGCACGTGCAGCCGGTCGCCGAAACCGGTCAGGAAGGGCGAGCCGGGGGTCAGGTCGAGGCTCTCGGCGATCGCCTTGGACGTCCATTTGGCGTAGCAGTACCAGTTGGTCGCGTCCTGGCCCAGGTGCTGGGCGAGGTCCCCGGCGACGCGGTGGTAGCCATGGGCGATGACCATGGCCTCCAGAGCAGGGTTCCTGTCCTTGCAGGCGGCGATGCGGAGCACGTCGTCAGCCGTCATCGGAGCGCCTGGCGCAAGCGCTTGTTCCACTTCGGACATGGGGTCTCCCGTCAGTGGTCCCCCCTGGGACCGTCGATCCTCACCGGGTCAGAGCGCACCCGGTGACGTGAGATACAGGGCGGCGGTCGCGCATTGCCCCGTTCGACCGCCAGCCCGGAGCGTAGGGCGGGCGACTTGCGGTGTGCTTGCAGGGCGCCGGGCCGCCCCGGGAGGCGCCCGGGGCGGCGGCCGTCATTCCTTCACCGATATCTTGCTGATCACGACGAAGCCGCCGAGCGCCCCCGCGGAGCCGGCGGCCGTCGTCGTCGTGAGGTTGACCACCAGGTCATAGGTGCCGGGGCCGAGCTGGCCGCGCATCGGGACGGACGCGGTGTACCGTCCCGATCCAGGGGTGAACGTCATCTCCACAGGAGGCGTGGGGTGGCGGGTCTCACCACCTCCCAGCAGGTCGGCGATGATCTCCAAGTGCCACCGTCCCGCCAGCCAGTCGACCAACTCGCCGCCGACCTCCCAGCTCACGTCCACGGTCCAGCCCTCGCCGCATCTCACGACGTTCGTGGGCTGGGCGCCCGGGTCGACAACCTGGCCGTGCAGGACGCCGTTCAACTGCTCGGCCGGGACCTTCATCACCTGGAACTCACCGGTCGCCATGTCGCTGTCTCCTTTCCGGGGGGAATCAGGTCCCCGTACGGAGAGGCAGAGCGGTGGGACAGGCGGGTAAATACCGGGTGTATTCAAGGACACAAACGGGACCGCCGGACGTCGTACGGCCGGCCGGAAACCCGGCGCCCCCGCCCGGGCCAGTACGGTGGGGACATGATCGACGATCGCCCGGCCGGGCCCTCCGGCACGTCGGCCAGGCTCGCCGCCGACTGGCTCGCGCTGGCGGGCGGCTCGCCGGCCGCGCGGGCCGCCGGCGCCGAGCTGATCGCCCGCTGGGCCGAACCCCACCGCCGCTACCACACCCTCGCCCACCTGGCCGCCGTGCTGGCCGCCGTCGACGACCTGGCAGGGGAGGCCGCCGACCCCGCCGCGGTGCGCCTGGCCGCCTGGTTCCACGACGCCGTCTACGACGGCAGGCCCGGCTGGGACGAGGAGCGCAGCGCCCAGCTCGCCCAGGCCCGCCTGCCGCGCTGCGGGGTGCCGCCCGCCCGGGTCGCCGCGACCGCCCGGCTGGTCCGCCTGACCGCCGCCCACGACACGGTGGCCGCCGGCGACCGCGACGGGGCCGTGCTGTGCGACGCCGACCTGGCCGTGCTGGGCCGCCCCGGCTACGACGCCTACGCCGCCGACATCCGCCGCGAGTACGCGCACGTGCCCGACGACCTGTTCCGGCTGGGCCGCTCGCAGGTGCTGCGCAGGCTGCTGGCCGCGCCGCGGCTCTACCGTACGGACCGGGCCCGCGACCTGTGGGAGGAACGCGCCCGCGCCAACATGGACGCCGAGCTGGCCCGCCTCGACGCGGCGGGTTAGGGCGTGCGGCGCTTGCGGCGGCGCAGCCCGGCGGCGATCAGGCGGCGCAGCAGCTCCTGCGAGCCGACCGGCTCGGCGCCCAGCGACACCGCCCGCGCGTGCACGGTCTCCGGCACGTCGTAGTGGTCCCGGTCGAAGGCCCGGCCGGGCACCCCGAGCCGAGCCGCGAACGCGTGCAGCTCCTCCAGCGAGCTGTCGCTGACCAGGTGTGACCACATCAGGCCGCGCGGCCCCGGCCAGTTGGGGGGATCGATCAGAACCGTCACGCCCTCAAGGGTAGGACCCTGCCGCGCACGCCCAGCTCGCCCAGCTCGGGCACCACGACGTGGGCGCCGTGCCCGGTGAGCGCGGCGGCGTCGCCGGGACCGTCCCGGGTGACCGCGACCACCAGCCCGAAGCCGCCCTTGGCGCCCGCCTCGACGCCCGGCAGCGCCGCGTCCACCACGGCGGCCCTGGCGGCGGGCAGCGCCAGGCGGCGCACGGCCTCCAGGAACAGGGCGGGGTGCGGCTTGCCCGGCAGGTTCATCAGGGCCGCGTCGCCGCCGTCCACGACCAGGTCGAACAGGTGCGCCACGCCCGCGGCGGTCACCAGCCTGCGGCCGTGCAGGCTGGCCGAGACGGCGGCCGTGCGGGCGCCCCTGCGGCGCAGCTCGTGCAGCAGCGCCACGGTGGCGGGGAAGGCGGCCACGCCGTACTTGTCCACCTGCGCGATGAAGATCTGGTCCTTGGCCAGGCCGAGCCCGTGCACGGTGGGCGCGCCGGGCTCGTCGCCGGGATCGCCTTCGGGCACGTCGAGGCCGCGGGAGGCGAGGAAGGTGCGGACGCCGTCGAGCCGCGGCCGGCCGTCGACGTGCCGGAGGTAGTCGTCACGGATGTCGAACGGCTGGGAGCGGCCGCGCAGGAAGGCGTCGAAGACGTGTTTCCAGGCGGCCGCGTGCCCGCGAGCGGTGTCGGTGACCACGCCGTCGGTGTCGAACACGACGGCGCCGATCGAGGCCAGGTCGATGACGGGCTCGTTCACACTGTGAACGTAACCGCTCTACCAGGCGACGGGTAGCTCCTTGACGCCGTAGACGATGGCCAGCTCCCGGAACGGCACCTCGCCCGAGACGTGCAGGTCCGGGAAGCGGCGCAGCAGGGCGGGGAAGGCGATGCGCATCTCCATCTGGGCGAGCGGCGCGCCGATGCAGCGGTGGATGCCGTGGCCGAAGGCCAGGTGCGAGCCGGCGGTCTCGCGGCCGGGACGCACCTCGTCCATGTCCGGGCCCAGTGAGGGGTCGCGGTTGGCGCCGGTCAGCGAGCACAGCACCATCTCGCCCTTCTTGATCGGCACACCGTGCAGCTCCAGGTCCTCGCGGGCGAAACGCGGGAAGGCCACCTGCACGACCGTCATGTAGCGCAGCAGCTCCTCGACCACGTCGTTGACGTAGCCGTCCACCTCGCGCACCTTGGCGGCCTGCTCCGGGTTGCGCATGAGCCACAGGGAGCCGAGCGCGAGCATGCTGGTGCTGGTGTCGTGGCCGCCGGTGAGCAGGCCGTCGGACATACTGGCCAGCGTGCGGTCGTCGAGGTCGTCGCCGTGGTCGCGCAGGAGCTGGCCGAGCAGGCCCTCGCCGGGATCGCGCCGCTCGCGGGCGACCAGGTCCACCAGGTACGCCATCGCGTCGTTGATCGCCTGCAGGGACGCCTCGGGTCCGGCCGACAGGTCGAACCGGTCCTTGCTGATCTTGACGAAGTCGGCGCGCTCCTCGTACGGGACGCCGAGCAGCTCGCACACCACCAGCGACGGGATCGGCAGCGCGAAGTCCTCGACCAGGTCCGCGGGCGGGCCCTTGGCCTCGATGCGGTCCAGGTGCTCCTCGACCATCGCCTCGATGCGCGGCTCCAGCCGGCGCAGGCGGCGCATGGTGAACTCGGGCGTCAGGTACTTGCGCAGCCGCGTGTGCTCGGGCGGGTCGCGGAAGCCGAGGCCGCCGGGGTCCTCCTGGTTGGAGCCGAGGCCGGAGATGCCGGCGAAGTCGTTGCTGAAGCGCTCGTGGTCGCCGAGGACACCGCGCACGTCCTCCCAGCGGGTGACCAGGTGCACGGTCTGGTCGCCGGGGATCTTCATGGGGAAGACGGCGTGCTCGGCCCGGATGCGGCCGAGCTCGGCGACCGGGTCGAAGTCCTCGCGCATGAACTGGACGAAGGGGAACTCTGAGTCAGACATGGATATCCGTCCTGCTGGGATACATCACACTATGTTGGGATAAATCCCTCGGTAGATGGTCCCATCCGGACAGGCGCCTGTTGCCCTCCGAAAGGACGAAATTGCCGCTCACCCTCACGTCCTACCTGGTCGCTCGCCCGGTCGTCCATCTGGCCGCCCGTCCGGCCTTCTGATCGGCTGCCTCTCTCGTCGGCCGCTCGGCGCGGCCGGGGTGTGGCGCGTTCTTCGAGGGGCCCCGGGGGAGGGGGCGGCCGGGCCGTGGCCCGGTGTCCCGCCGGCGAGAGCGCGGGGGCGGCGAGATCGCACGCTCACAATCCCCTCCTTTCACCTCATTGTGCGGCGCGGCGCAGGCCGCCGACTAGCCACAACCCCCTTCCGGTACGGCGTGTGTCACAGCAACCGGTGGGAGACAGGGGAAATCGGTGGCGTTTGGCGTACAAGGGGGCGACAGTCTGCGATGATCTCGTCGCAAGACAAGCTGGACTTGAGCCTCGCGGATAGTGACTGATGCCGACATTTGAGGAAATAGCAGCCTTCGTCGCCGAAAAGCCGTTCGCCACCGCCGTCATCGCCCTGCTGGGGCTGGCCGGGCTCGTGCTGGCGTTCTTGGTGCTCAGGATGGCCTGGCGGGCAGGCAGCTGGTTATTCGCCCGATACGTCGCCCCCCGTCCCGTCGAGGACGTGCTCACCGTCGTCGCCGCCTCCATCGCCACCGGCGTGTCCGCCCAGGGCATGTGGCGCTTCTCCGGCGACGTGCTGGGCCTCGACGGACCGCTCCGGCTGCTGCTGTTCGCCTTCATAGAGGTCGCCATCATCACCTCGGCCGTCCGCGCCCGCCGCAACATGCGGGAGAACTTCTCCGCCGGCATCGACGGCATCGCGGTCTGGGCGCTGACCTGCCTGACCGCCGTCCTGTCCAGCATGGACGCCCGCAGCCTCCCCGAAGCCCTCTTCCGCCTGGCCGCCCCCCTGGTCGCCGCCTGGCTCTGGGAACGCGGCATGGCCATCGAACGCCACCGCATCCGCGGCACCGGCCGCATCAACTGGCGCCTGACCCCCGAACGCCTGCTCGTCCGCATGGGCCTGGCCGAGGTCAGCGACCGTACGGCCTCCGAGGTCGACGCCCACCGCCGGCTCACCCGCGTCGCCCTGGCCGCCAAGCGGGCCAAGGCCCTGCGCGACGGCGGCGGCTCCGAACGCAAGATGCGCGCCGCGCTGGCCAGGCTCGATAAGGCCATGGACCAGGCCGTCGAGCACACCGGCCTGGCCGTCGACCAGCAGCGTCAGGAAGCGCTGCTGGCCCAGATCGCCGCCCTGTACAACACCACCGCGCTCATCGACGCCGACCCGCGCGTGCCGTGGGAGCCCGAGGCCGACCACCGTCCCGTGCCCGCCCGCCCGGCGCTGCCGCCCGCGCTGGTGGAGCTCGTCGAGGACGACGACGAGGACGTCGAGGTGTTCGACGCCACCCCCCAGGTCGTCGACACCGCCCAGCGCGCCGCCCAGATCAGGGCCGCCCGCGAGTTCTGGGACCGGCAGATCGCCAAGCGCATCGTGCCGCGCTCGCTGGACATCGCCCAGGAGATCGGCGTCCCGCTGGCCACCGCGCGCGAGTATCGTGCCCTGTGGAAGCTGGAGCCGCAGGCACACGCCCTGATCGAGGCTCTGTACCAGCAGCACGGCATCGTCGACACCGGCGCCTTCCCGGCCATCGCCGACGACGGGCGGGTGCTGGCCAAGTAGGGGGAGCTCGGTTGCGGGAGCGCACGCTCGAACGCGTCAGGAAACTCCTGGCCAAGGCCGAACGCACGGACAACGAGCACGAGCGGGCCACCTTCCTGGCGGCGGCCTCCGCCCTGATGGCCAAGTACGGCATCGAGACCCTCCCGCCGCCCGGCACCCGCCAGACCCCCGGCGACCGGATCGTCACCCTGCCCGCCCCCTGGGCCAGGGAGAAGGCCCGCCTGGTCAGCCTGGTCGCCCAGGCCGTACGCTGCCGCCCGCTGCTGATCGGGCGCGGCGACGGCGGCCAGCGGGTGCACGTGTTCGGCTTCGCCGCCGACCTCGAACGCGCCGACGTGCTGGCCACGTCGCTGCTGCTGCAGATGGCCTCCGGCCTGGCCCGCGTGACGCCGCCGGGCGAGCTCGCCACCGCGCGGGCCTACCGGCGCTCGTGGCTGCTGGGGTTCACCGACGAGGTGTACCGGCTGCTGCGCGAGGCCGAGTCGCGCGCCGAGACCGAGGCCGAGGCGGCCGGGGCCGGCACCGCGCTGGTGCTGGCCGACCGCCGGGCCGAGGTGGACGTGGCGGTGGCCGCCCACTATCCGCGCATCCGCATGTCGGTCCCGACGACCAGCGGCACGGGCTACCGCGCGGGCGTGCTGGCGGGCCGGCACGCCGACCTCGGGCGCACCGGCATGCCCACCGCCACCGCCCGCGAGCTGCCCCGCTGAGGCGGCCGGGTCAGCCCAGGGCCGCCGAGACCAGCGAGCGGGCCTCCTCCTGCACCTCGGCCAGGTGGTCGGGCCCCTTGAAGGACTCGGCGTAGATCTTGTAGACGTCCTCGGTGCCCGACGGGCGGGCGGCGAACCAGGCGTTCTCGGTCGAGACCTTCACGCCGCCCAGCGCCGCGCCGTTGCCGGGGGCCGCGGTCTGCACCGCCGTGATCGGCTCGCCGGCCAGCGACGACGCCGTCACCTGGTCGGCCGACAGCTTGGCCAGCACCGCCTTCTCCTCGCGGGTGGCGGGCGCGTCGACCCGGGCGTAGGCGGGCTCGCCGAACCGCCCGGTCAGGCGGCGGTAGTGCGCGCTCGGCGACTCGCCGGTCACGGCCAGGATCTCCGAGGCCAGCAGGGCCAGGATGAGGCCGTCCTTGTCGGTGGACCAGGGCGAGCCGTCGCGCCGCAGGAACGAGGCCCCCGCGCTCTCCTCGCCGCCGAACCCCAGCGAGCCGTCGAGCAACCCGGGGACGAACCACTTGAAACCGACCGGCACCTCGTACAGGCGCCGCCCGAGCGAGGCGGCGACCCGGTCGATGACGCCGCTGCTCACCATCGTCTTGCCGACCCCGGCGTCGGCGGGCCAGCCGTCGCGGTGGGCGTACAGGTAGGAGATGGCGACGGCCAGGTAGTGGTTGGGGTTCATCAGGCCGTCGGGGGTGACGACGCCGTGGCGGTCGGCGTCGGCGTCGTTGCCGGTGGCGATGTCGTACCTGTCCCGCTGGGCGATCAGGGACGCCATCGCGTACGGCGAGGAGCAGTCCATGCGGATCTTGCCGTCCCAGTCGAGCGTCATGAACCGCCAGGTGGGGTCGACCAGCGGGTTGACCACGGTCAGGTCGAGGCGGTGCCGCTCGGCGATCTCGCCCCAGTAGGCCACGCTCGCCCCGCCCAGCGGGTCGGCCCCGATGCGCACCCCGGCCGACCTGATCGCGTCGAGGTCCACCACCGACGGCAGGTCGTCGACGTACGTGCCGAGGAAGTCGTAGCGGCCGGCCGCGTCGAGGGCCTTGGCGTAGGAGATCCGGGACACGCCCTTCATGCCGTCGGCCAGCAGCTGGTTGGCGCGGTCCTGGATCCAGGAGGTGGCGTCGGTGTCGGCGGGCCCGCCGTGCGGCGGGTTGTACTTGAAGCCGCCGTCGGAGGGCGGGTTGTGCGACGGCGTCACCACCACGCCGTCGGCGAGCCCCGACGTGCGGCCCCGGTTGTGCCGCAGGACGGCGTGCGAGACGGCGGGCGTCGGCGTGTAGCCGTCGCGCGCGTCGATCAGCACCTCGACGTCGTTGGCGGCGAACACCTCCAGCGCCGACACGCGGGCGGGCTCGGACAGCGCGTGCGTGTCGATGCCCAGGAACAGCGGCCCGTCGGTGCCCTGGGACGCGCGGTATTCGCAGATGGCCTGGCTGGTGGCCAGGATGTGGTCCTCGTTGAAGGCCGTCCGCAGCGATGACCCGCGATGGCCCGACGTGCCGAACGCCACCCGCTGCGCCACCTCGGCGGGGTCGGGATGCAGGGCGTAGTAGGAGGTCACCAGCCGGGCGACGTCGACCAGGTCGGCGGGCTGGGCGGGCTGTCCTGCGCGATCGTGCGTCATGAGGCCACTTTACAAATCCGTCCCCTTCGTACGGGTGAGCGCACCGGGCGGCGTGGGAAGATACAGGCGCGTCCGCCTCCAGAATGGAGTTCTGTTTCCATGCGTTTCGGATATTTCCTGAACGAACGGCAAGGGCCCGACCCGCTCGGCGCGCTCCGCGACGACATCGCCCAGGCGGCCGAGGACGGCTTCGCCTCCGCCTGGCTGTCCCACATCTTCGGCCTCGACGCCCTCACCGCCCTGGCCGTGGCCGGCAGTCAGGTGCCCGGCATCGAGCTCGGCACCTCCGTCGTGCCCACCTTCCCGCGACACCCGGCCGCCCTGGCCCAGCAGGCGATGACGGCCAACGCCGCGCTCGGCGGCCGGCTGGCGCTCGGCATCGGCCTGTCCCACCAGGTCGTCATCGAGCACATGTTCGGCCTCAGCTTCGAGCGGCCCTACCGCCACATGAAGGAGTACCTCGACGTGCTGCTCCCGGCGAGCCGGGGCGAGCAGGTCAAATCGGCGGGCGAGACGATCAGGGCCGACGTGCGGCTCACCACGCCGGGCGCGGGCTTCCCCGTGCTCATCGCCGCTCTCGGCCCGCGCATGCTGAAGCTCGCCGGCACGGTGGCCGACGGCACGGTCTTGTGGATGACCGGCCCGAGGACGGTGGCCGAGCACGTCGCCCCGACCATCACCGCCGCCGCCGCGGAGGCCGGCCGCCCGGCGCCGCGGATCGTCTGCGCGCTGCCCGTCTGCGTGACCGACGACCCCGCCGGCGCGGTCGAGCGCGCCAACGAGATCTTCGCCGTCTACGGCACGCTCCCCTCCTACCGCGCCATGCTCGACCGCGAGGGGGCCGCCGGGCCGGGCGACGTCGCGGTCGTCGGCGACGAGGAGTCCGTGCTCGCCCAGCTCCAGCGGCTGAGGGAGGCCGGGGTGACCGACTTCGTCGGCGCGACCTTCGCCGAGCGGGAACGCACCCGTGAGCTGCTCATCGGCGCGTCGAAGGGTTCATAGGGGGACATCTCAATAAACTCCGGCAAGATGAAGCGCTTGCTGCATGGCATAGACGTGTCGAACTGGCAGGGCTCCGTCGACTGGGCCGGCCACGCCGAGGCCGGGGTCTCCTTCGCCTTCGCCAAGGCCACCGAGGGCGGCGACTGGACCGACAGGTGGTTCGCCCGCAACTGGTCCGGCATGCGCGAGAGCTGGCTGGTGTGCGGTGCCTACCACTTCGCCCGGCCCAAGGGCGACCCGATCGAGCACGCCCGGCACTTCCTGGCGGTGCTCAGGTCGGCCGGCGGCCTGCGCAGGGGCGACCTGGTGGCGCTCGACCTGGAGACCGGCGACGGGCAGCGGCCCGAGCAGGTCGCCAGGTACGCGCGCCGCTGGTGCCACCACGTCGAGCGGCACGCCGGCCTGCGGCCCTTCATCTACACCTTCCACTGGTTCGCCCGCGCGGGGAACTGCGCCGGCCTGGCCGACTACCCGCTGTGGATCGCCTCCCCGGAGCGACCGCGGGGCGAGCCCCTCGTGCCGCCGCCGTGGCGCGACTGGACGATTCACCAATATGTCGGCAGCCCGCTCGACCGGAACGTCTTCCACGGCAGCCGCCAGGACCTGACAAGGCTGGGGTTTCACCCGCGATAGCATCGGTGTTCACCATCGAACCAGCCTCGGTGCCGGGCATCGAGCGCGATCCAAGGGAGACACCGTGTCAGCCGAGCTACGCATCACCCTCGCCGGAGCCGAGCGTGTGGTCGCGGCCGGCACGACGGCCGGTGAGGCGCTGGAGGCCGACGGCCGCACGGTCATCGCGGCCCGGGTCAACGGCGAGCCGCGCGACCTGGCCCACCCGCTGGCCCAGGACGACGTCGTCGAGCCGATCGAGGTCTCCAGCGAGGACGGCAGGGCCATCGTCCGACACTCCACCGCCCACGTCATGGCCCAGGCGGTGCAGGAGCTGTTCCCCGAGGCCAAGCTGGGCATCGGCCCGCCCGTGGAGAACGGCTTCTACTACGACTTCGACGTCAAGCAGGCGTTCAACCCCGACGACCTCAAGCGCGTCGAGAAGCGCATGCGGGAGATCGTCAAGCAGGGGCAGCTGTTCTCCCGCCGGGCCGTCAGCGACGACGAGGCGCGCGAGGAGCTGGCCGCCGAGCCGTACAAGCTGGAGCTGATCGGGCTCAAGGGCGGCGCGGCCGACGAGGAGAGCGTCGAGGTCGGGGCCGGGCAGCTCACGATCTACGACAACCTCGACCCCAAGAGCGGCGAGCTGTGCTGGAAGGACCTGTGCCGCGGGCCGCACGTGCCCTCCACCCGGTCGATCCCGGCGTTCAAGCTCATGCGCTCCGGCGGCGCCTACTGGCGCGGCAGCGAGAAGAACCCGCAGCTCCAGCGCATCTACGGCACCGCCTGGGAGTCCCGCGACAAGCAGGACGAATACCTGCGCATGCTGGAGGAGGCCGAGCGGCGCGACCACCGCAGGCTGGGCGCCGAGCTCGACCTGTTCTCCTTCCCCGACGAGCTGGGCTCGGGCCTGGCGGTCTTCCACCCCAAGGGCGGCGTGATCCGCAAGGTGATGGAGGACTACTCGCGGCGCAGGCACGAGGAGGCCGGCTACGAGTTCGTCAACACCCCGCACATCACCAAGGAGAACCTCTACCAGGTCTCGGGCCACCTCGACTGGTACAAGGACGGGATGTTCCCGCCCATGGAGCTGGAGGGCGCCCGCTACTACCTCAAGCCGATGAACTGCCCGATGCACAACCTGATCTTCAGGGCGCGCGGGCGGTCCTACCGCGAACTGCCGCTGCGGCTGTTCGAGTTCGGCACGGTCTACCGCTACGAGAAGTCCGGCGTGGTCCACGGCCTGACCCGGGTGCGCGGCCTGACCCAGGACGACGCGCACATCTACTGCAGCCGCGAGCAGATGCGCGACGAGCTGACCTCGCTGCTGCGCTTCGTGCTCGAACTGCTGCGCGACTACGGCCTGGAGGACTTCTACCTGGAGCTGTCCACCAAGGACCCGGAGAAGTACGTCGGCTCCGACGAGGCGTGGGAGGAGGCCACCGCGACGCTGCGCGAGGTGGCCGAGGCGGAGAACCTCCACCTGGTGATGGACCCGGGCGGCGCGGCCTTCTACGGGCCGAAGATCTCCGTCCAGGTGCGCGACGCCATCGGCCGCACCTGGCAGATGTCCACCATCCAGCTCGACTTCAACCTGCCCGAGCTGTTCGACCTGCAGTACCAGGCGGCCGACGGCTCCCGGCAGCAGCCGGTCATGATCCACCGTGCGCTGTTCGGCTCGGTCGAGCGGTTCTTCGGCGTCCTGGTCGAGCACTACGCCGGGGCGTTCCCCGCGTGGCTGGCGCCGGTGCAGGTGGTCGGCATCCCGATCGCCGACGCCCACGTGCCCTACCTCCAGGACGTCGCCAAGCAGCTGCGCGCGCGGGGCATCAGGGTCGAGGTCGACGCGGCCGACGACCGCATGCAGAAGAAGATCCGCAACGCGCAGAAGGCGAAGGTCCCGTACATGCTGCTGGCCGGTGACGACGACATCGCCAACGGCGCGGTGTCCTTCCGTTACCGTAACGGCGAGCAGAAGAACGGCGTGCCCGTCGAGGAGGCCATCGCCGAGATCGTCAACGCCGTGGAGCAGCGCGTCCAGGTCTGATCCGCCGGGCCTGAGCCGTTCTCCGGGCGGCTCAGGCTCCCGCCGGGTCGCCCCGGGCGGGCACCGGGTCGCCCCCCGATGCGTCGCCGGGGTGCCCCTGGCCGCTAGCGGGGGAACAGGCGGAATGTGACCGCCGGGCGGCCGTCGAAGATTTCGGCGGCCTCCCGCGCGGAGCCCTCGATCAGCTCGCGGGCGTAGACCTCCGGGTCCTGGTCGGTCAGGGCCTCGATGTAGGCGCGGTGCTCCAGCAGCGACCGCACGCCCCGCGCCAGCCCGTCGGTGACGTCCACGGCGTGGGTGGGGGAGTTGGAGCCGGCGACGGCGACCCAGCGGACGCCGTTCCAAGGGGCGGCGTCGGTGTCAGGAAATATCCAGCGATTTCCGGCGTCTCCGGCGGCGTCCAGCACGGCCCGGCCCACCGCCCGATGGTCCGGCGTGTTCCAGTACGTGCCGCCCCACGTGTCGTCGGGATTGAGGGTGATCACCAGCTCGGGGCGATGCCTGCGGATCGCGGCGGCGATGTCCCGCCTGAGCGCCGTGCCGTACTCGACGACCCCGTCGGCGTGGTCGAGGAACTCCACACTGGACACCCCGACCACGGCGGCGCTGGCCCGCTCCTCGCGCTCGCGCACCGGCCCGCACGCGGCGGGGTCGAGGGTGTCGATGCCCGCCTCGCCGCGGGTGGCCATCAGGTAGGAGACCTCGCGTCCGGCGTCGGTCCAGGTGGCGACGGCGGAGGCGCAGCCGTACTCCAGGTCGTCGGGGTGGGCCACGACGGCCAGGGCGCGCCGCCAGTCGGTGGGCATGGGTTCGAGTCGCTGTGCCATGTCCCCACCCTAGGGCCGCCGTGGAAACCCGGGATCGCCGTGCCGTTCGGGGCCGAAGCGGCTGTACAAGCAGGGGACGCCGTGCGAGGCCGGGGTCGCGCCGGGAGAGCGGCCTGTTGCCCGGGGTCCTATGCTGCTTGGTATGCACGATCAGGCAGGAGCCGGGGCGCCCGACAACTTCCAGCGGCTGTGGACCCCGCATCGCATGGCCTACATCAAGGGCGAGAACAAGCCGACGGGCACCGGGCCCGGCGACGGCTGCCCGTTCGACGAGATCCCTCGGATGAGCGACGAGGACGGCCTGATCGTGGCCAGGGGAGAGGTCGTCTACGCCGTGCTCAACCTCTACCCGTACAACTCCGGCCACCTGATGGTCGTGCCCTTCCGGCACGTGTCCGACTACGACGAGCTGACCCCGGCCGAGGTGGTGGAGCTGGGCGAGTTCACCCAGCGGTCGCTGCGCGCGCTGCGCAGGGCCAGCGGCGCGCAGGGCTTCAACGTGGGCATGAACCTGGGCCACGTCGCGGGCGCCGGTATCGCCGCCCACCTGCACCAGCACGTCGTGCCGAGGTGGGGCGGCGACACGAACTTCATGCCCGTGGTGGCCCAGACGAAGGTGCTGCCCCAGCTCCTGCACGACACCCGGCAACTGCTGGCCGACGCCTGGACGGACTAGGCACCGCCACCACCTGACACCGCCCCGACGAGCGCCGACCTCGACGGGGCCCTAAGCGTGTCCGGTTTCGGGCGTGCTCGGCTTGAGTGCGTCGGGCTTGAGCGCGCCCAGCTCGAAGCGTGCCCCGCTTGAGCGTCACCATACCCCACCCCCGTGTCGCCACCGCTGGCGATCGGCCCTTTCTCCGGACGGTCCGATGTGCGGAATAACACCATACCCCCCTATGGTATTACCGGCACGACCGAAGGAGTCCGACATGCCACACGTGATCCGCAAGCCCGGCGTCCTCGGCGGGACCTCGCTCGCCGTCTTCCTCGCCGGCGTGCATTTCGTCAACGACGCCATCACCGCGATGCTCGGGGCCCTGCTGCCGACGTTGCAGGCGCGGTTCGGGCTGGGACCGGCCCTGCTGGCCGTGCTCGTCGCCGTCTACTCGATCTCGTCGTCGGTCACCCAGCCGTTCTTCGGCGCGATGGCCGAGGACCGCAGCCTGCGCGTGGTCGGGGCGACGGGCGTGCTCATGGCCTCGCTGTTCCTCAGCCTGATCGGCGTCGCGCCCGCGCTGGCGGCGGTCTTCGCCCTGCTGATCATCGGCGGCATGGGGGCGGCGGCGCTGCACCCCGTGGGCACGGCGGTGGCCGGTGGCCCCACCGTGCCGAATCGCACGCTGGGCGTAGGGTTGTTCACCGCCGGGGGGATGGCCGGGTTCGCCCTCGGGCCGGTGCTGATCCTCTCCGCGGTCTCGGCGTTCGGGGTCGAGGTCACGCCGTGGCTGATGGTTCCCGGCGTGCTGTTCGCCGTCCTGGTCTTCCTGCTGCTGCCCGACTGGGAGCCGCACGGTCGCCGTCCCCTGCGGACGCTCTTCCGGTTCCGGCTGCTGCGTGGTCCCATCGGCGGGCTCACCCTGGCCGCGACCCTGGCGAGCCTGGCCTTCGTGACCTTCACCAGCTCGATGCCCCTCTGGCTGGTCCGCGAGCACGGCGTGGCGGCCGACGCCGGGCTGCTCGGCTGGACGCTCGCCGTGTTCTCGCTGGCCGCGGGGCTCGGCGCGCTGCTCGGTGGTGTGCTCGCGCCGCGGGTCGGCCGCCGCCGCGTGCTGATCGGGTCGCTCGCCGCCGCGCCGGTGCCGTTGATCGCGATCGTCACGCTCGAACCGGGCGGCGTCCCCTACTTCCTCGCCGCCGCGCTCGCCGGAGCCCTCCTGTACGTCGGCAGCCCCGTCACCGTCGTCCTCGCGCAGGACCTGGCGCCCGGCGAGCCGGCGAGCGCCGCGGGGATGGTTCTCGGGGTGTCCGCCGCGGCGGCGGGAGCGCTGTACGCGGCTCTGGGCTGGCTCCAGGAGGCCGCCGGGCTCGGCGTCGGCATGGTCACCGGTTTCGCGCTGGCCGTCCCCGCGGCACTGGTCGTCCTCGTGGTGCTGCGGCGTCACCCGCAGGCCGGACGCTGACCCGGCGCCCGGCCTGGTCGTACTGACCTAGTCGGCCGCACGGGCCAGATGGGCGGCGGCGGGCGCCCCCGCCGGCTGTTCGCGGCCGAGCGCGCCGATGCCCGCCGCGAGCAGCAGCGGCACGGCCAGCGCCAGCGCCATCGACAACACCGCGGCCCCCGAGTCGTTGACCAGCATCCCGATCACCCCGCTGACCAGCGTGCCGATCAGACCGGCGCGCAGGGCGGGGGAGTGGCGGAACGCCGCCGGCACCACGCCCGCGCTGGCCTGCTCGGGCCGCATGATCGCGTAGACGAGGAAGGCCACGGCCGCGATCACGATGGGCATGAGGTTGGGGCTGAGCAGCGTGGCCAGCATGGCCTGGAGCTTGCGGAAGATCACCTCGAACGCCTCGCCGCTGATCACCTGACCCACGAACCGGCCCAGGTGCGTCTGCTCGTCGGGCGGACGCAGGTAGTTGAGCACGGCGAACGTCATCACGATCACCGCCCCGGCCACGCAGAACGCCCCCAGCTTCACGATCGACACCCGCTTGCCGGCCACCAGCAGCGCGGTCACCGCGATGCCCGGCACGAACGCGATCACCCCGCCGAAGTCGCTGCCCATGCCGGAGCCGCCCAGCACCATCGCGAACGCCCCGAGCACCACGATCGCGGCCACCCCTGGCCGCCCTGGCCACCGGTGGGCGATCACGGTGGTGGCCAGCAGCGTGCCGGTGGCCAGCAGCGCGAACGGGATGTTGCCCAGGCCGTAGTAGCGGGCCCCCACCTCGGCGCTGTAGCCCATGACGCTGTTGAGCTGCAACGTCGTGCCGGTCAGCAGGTCACCGGCGAGCGTGAGCGCGGTGAGGCCGGCCACCACGGCGAGCGGCCCGAGCGGACGGCGCCGCCAGGGCCCGCCGAAGGCCAGCGCCGTGACCACGACGACCCAGCCGAGCACCCCGGCGATCAGCTGCGGCAGGCTCGACCAGGGCAGCAGGTTGACCAGATAGCTGGAGGCGGGCAGCGCGGCCAGCGCCACCGCGGCCAGGCGCACCGGCGACAGCCCCTTGCGCCGGCGCAGCAGCAGGAACGCGATCACGTAGAACAGCACCTGCAGCACCGCCACGACGGTGAAGTACACGCCCTTGATCGACCGGATGGCCTGCGCGGTCGAGTCGGCCCGGCTCAGCCGGTCGACCGTCGCGCCGGCCTCGCCCACCTGCAGCGGCACGCCGACGACCGTGGCCGGCGCCGGGACGCCGAGCCGGGCCAGCACCGTCGCGGTCAGGTCGGGCAGGATCGAGATGTCGGCGCGGCGGGTCGAGGCCGCGCCCAGCAGGTGCCCCTGCGCCCCCGGCTCGCGCAGCGCGGCCACCCGCAGGTGGGGCACGGAACCGTGGTCGGACAGGCCCGCGAGCAGCACCGTGGTGCCGGCAGGCAGGATCGACAGCAGCGCGCCGGCCTTGGCGTCGGCCAGCCGCAGCGCGTCGCGGCGCTCCTTGGGGCCGAGCTGCTCGGGCACCTTGGGCAGCTTGCCGCTGGTCAGGTAGGGGTGGACGAGGTCGTCGACGTCCATGGCGGTCATCGGGCACTGCTCCAGGTCGGCCGTGCTGACCTGGAGCGGGGAGGTGCGGTAGCGCTGCACCTCGCCCTGCCGGTCGGCCAGCGCGAGCGCGGCGCCGGGGCCGATCGCGATCGAGCACCGGCCCGCCGCCTTCAGCGCCTCGCCCAGGGTGCCGGCGTTGCGCTGCCCGGCCACGTCGATGAGGTAGCGGTAGTCGGGGATGACCGCGCCCGCGCCCCGGCTCTCGGGGGCCGGCGGCGCGCCGCAGGAGTAGCCGGCGGCCGACCTGGTGCCGGCCGACACCGTGAGCCAGCCGTCGTAGGGGCAGGTGATGTTGCTGACCGTGCGCACCGACAGCGAGCCGATCGCGCTGCCGCGCGTCAGCTCCCACAGGTTGGGGGCGTCGGCCTGGGTGACGTCGTCCCAGTGGAGGCCGGGGACGCCGATGAGCGCCACCCTGCCTGCCTCCCTGCCCGCCGCACTGCCCGCCGCACTGCCCGCGTCACGGGCCGCCTCGGCGGCCGTGGCCGTGCCCTGCAGGCCGAGCAGTACGGAACCGGCCAGAACGGCCAGCGCCACGAGCGAACGCCTCACCCCGACGACCTCCAGCGATCGATGACGTCCGTGGCACGCTAGAGCACGTCGTGGTCCGGCGCCACCGGTTCCCCTACCTTCTCACGGGCGGGGAAGCACCCGGTGCCTCAGCCGCGGACGGGGGTGAGCCAGTGGCGGTAGCGGTCGTCGCGGCCGTGCACGGCGGCCTCGTAGGCGTCGGCCAGCTTGCCGGTGACCGGCCCGGGGCCGCCGAACTCGCAGTGGTCGACCGCGCTGACGTGCACGACCCCGGCCGCCGTGCCGCAGACGAAGATCTCGTCGGCCGTGTACAGGTCGGTCCGCAGCAGGTCCTGCCTGGTGACCGTGAGCCCCAGGTCGGCGGCCAGCCGGGCGACGGTGTCCTGCGTGATGCCCTCCAGCGCGCCGGCGTGCGGCGGAGGCGTGGTCAGGACGCCGTCGCGCACGACGAAGACGTTGGCGCCCGTGCACTCGCTGACGTTGCCGGCCGCGTTCAGCAGCACCGCCTCGTCGAAGCCCGCCTGCAGGGCCTCGGCCTTGGCCATCACCGAGTTCAGGTAGGGGCCGGTGGCCTTGGCCGCGGTCGGCGTCACCCGGTGGTCGTTGCGCTGCCAGGAACTGGTCATCAACCGCACGCCCGCGTCGAGCAGCGCGCCCCACTCCCAGGACGCGATCGACACGACCGTCGGGCAACCGCGCGCCGCCACGCCCATCTCGCCGTAACCGCGGTGCGCCAGGTGGCGGATGTAGCACGAGGACTGGCCGTTGGCCGCGACCGTGGCCAGCGTGGCCGCGCGCAGTTCGTCCAGCGTGTACGGCAGCGGCATCCCGATGATCCGCGCGCTGCGCGCCAGCCGCCGCAGATGCTCGTCGAGCCGGAACACCGCCGGGCCGTCGGGCGTGTCGAAGGCCCTGGTGCCCTCCAGCACGGCGGTGCCGTAGTGCAGGGCGTGCGTCAGGACGTGCACGCGGGCCTCACCCCAGGGCACCAGCTCGCCGTCCATCCAGATGTGCTCGGCTTCCCGCATCGTGCCGCTCCTCTCCGTAAATGGCCCCAAACAATCCCGATATGTAGGCCAATTCATTGATAAGTGGCACAGTAACGGGATAATAGTGGCGTGGGAAGAGAAGAGGACCTCGTCACCCTGCTCCGCGACCGGCTCCGGCTGCACGAGGGCACGGCCAGCCGCCGGCTGGCGGGCGCGCTGACCGACCTGGCCCAGACCGGCGCCATCACCGCGGGCACCCGCCTGCCGTCCGAGCGCGACCTGGCCCAGGCGGTCGGGCTCAGCCGCGGGACGGTCGCCGCCGCCTTCAACACCCTGTGCGAGGAGGGCCTGTGCGAACGCCGGCACGGCAGCGGCACGTACGTGCTGGGCGTCCCGACGTTCGGCGGCCTGCTCCAGGGCGGCGCGGTGCTGGCCGACCTGTCCACCTCGGTCGTCCCCGACCCCTCGCACCTGGCCGTGCCCCCGCTGGACGCCGCCGCCCTGATGCGCGCGCCGAGCGGGCACGGCTACGACGCCATGGGCGACTCCCGGCTGCGCGCCGTGCTGGCCGCCCTGGACGGCGGGCCGCACCGCGAGATCCTGGTGACCTCGGGCGCCCAGCAGGGCATCGACCTGGCGGCCCGGGTGCTGCTGCGGCCCGGCGACCGCGTGCTGGTCGGCGACCCGGCCTACGGCGGAGCGCTCAGCGTGTTCCGGCGCGCGGGGGCCCACGCCGTGCCCGTGGACCTCGCCGTCCCGGACGCCGTGCGCGACGCGCTCGCCCGTCACCGCCCGGCCGCCGTGTACGCGCTGCCCGTGGACAACCCCACCGGCCGCGTGGCCGACCTGTGGCACGTGGCCGAACTGGCCGCCGCGGCGGACGTCCCGCTGGTCGAGGACCGTACGCTCGCGCCCGTGGTGTTCGACGGCGCACGGTCGCCCGAGCCGCTGGCCCTGGCCCATCCGCACGGCACGGTGACGGTCGGCTCGTTGTCGAAGGTGTTGTGGGGCGGACTGCGGGTGGGCTGGCTGACCGCGTCCGAGCCGCTGCTGGCCCGGCTGCTGGAGGCCAAGCTGGACGCCGACCTGGCCACCAGCGCCGTCTCCCAGCGGCTGGCCGCCGACCTGCTCGACGGCGACCCCGTCAGGCCCTGGCTGGCCGAGCTGGCCCGCCGTCGCGACCACTTCACCGCCGCGCTGTCCGCGCGCCTGCCGTCGTGGACCTGGTCACGCCCCGAGGGGGGCCTGTCGGTGTGGGCGCGTCTGCCCGGCGCCGACACCGACAGGTTCGCCGCCGCCGCCCGCGAGCACGGCGTCGCGGTGGCCCCCGGCTCCCTGTTCTCCCCGGACGGCCGCCACCGCGACCGCCTGCGCCTCAGCTTCGCTCTGCCGCCCGCCCTCCTCGACCAGGCGGTGGCCGCCCTGGCCCGCGCGTGGGAACAGACGGGCCACTGAGCCACCGGGAACACGCCGACGCCACGCAGACCGGCTGTCGAGCCGCCGGTCGCCGGAACACGACGACGCCACGCCCGCGGGCCGGGCGTGGCGTCGTGGAGCGCGCGTGGCGGGACGGGCCTCAGCCCTTGTCCACCTTGACCTTCACCGGCTTGCTCTCGTGGGTCTGCCGGTCGAGCGAGGTGATCAGGTACGTGCCCGGCTTGGCCGTGTACGACGTGCCCGTCACCACGGCCGCCAGGTTACGGGCGTCGGTGGTGTGGCAGTCCTTGCCCGACTCCGGCACCCGGTACACCGCATACGCCCGAGCCCCCTTGGACGGCGTCCAGGACACGGTGGAGCCGCTCGCCTTGGCGTCGGCCGGCCTGTCGGGGGCCTCGCCGCCGCGGTCCTCCATGATCGGCAGCAGCGCCGGACGGCTGTAGTGCTCCTTGGCCACGCGGTCGATCGCGCCGAGCGGGTTGGTCAGGAGCTGCTTGGCGCTGAAGTAGATGTCGCCGTCGACCTCGTCGTAGCGCCGGTTCACCGTCAGGTGCGCCGACAGCTCGCCCGGGTTGGCCCAGGCCGCGTTGGTCCTGGTGCCGACCTGGTAGAGCGCCTGGCCGATGTAGAGCTGGACGTCGGTGTCCTCGACCGCGCCCGCCCACCACGACGTCAGCGCCTTGTAGTCGGCCGCCTTGAAGCCGCGCGGCCAGTAGAGCTGCGGGGCCACGTAGTCGACCGTGCCGGCCTTGATCCAGGCGCGGGCGTCGGCGTAGATCGAGTCGTAGGCGGACATGCCGGCCGTCGCGGACCCGTCGGGGTCGTTGGACTTGTTGCGCCAGATCCCGAACGGGCTGATGCCGAACTTGACGTGGTTCTTCGTCTCGTGGACGGCCTCGTCGACCTTGGCCACGAGCTTGTTCACGTTCTCCCGGCGCCAGTCGGCCAGCTTCTGGCCCTTGCCGTACTTGGCGAAGGCCGCCTTGTCGTCGAACGTGCCCCCGCCGCCCGGGTAGGGGTAGAAGTAGTCGTCGAAGTGCACGCCGTCGATGTCGTAGCGGCTGACCACGTCGGTGATGACCTTGGTGACGTGCTCGCGCACCTGCGGCAGGCCCGGGTTGTAGTAGAGGCCGCCGCCGTACTTGACCGTCCAGTCGCGGTGCTGCTTGGCCGGGTGGTTCGCCGGCAGCTTGGACAGGTCGGCGTTCTCGGCCGCGCGGTAGGGGTTGAACCAGGCGTGGAACTCAAGGTTGCGCTTGTGGGCCTCGTCGATGAGGAACGGCAGCGGGTCCCAGCCCGGGTCCTTGCCCGCGGTGCCCGTCAGGTACTGGGACCAGGGCTCCAGCGAGGAGCGGTAGAGCGCGTCGGACGCGGGCCGGACCTGGACGAAGACGGCGTTGAGATTGCGCTTGACCGCGCTGTCGAGGATCTTGACGTACTCGGCCTTCTGGCGGGCCTGGCCGAGGCCGGCGCGCGAGGGCCAGTCGATGTTCTTGACGGTCGCGATCCACACCCCGCGCAACTGGCGCTTGGGATACCGGGCGTCGGGCTTGCAGGCCGCCGTCACCTCGGCGGGAGCGGTGGTGGTCGTCGTCTTCTTGGTCGCTGCGGGGCTCGGGGTGGCGCCGGGGCCGAACACGTAGGCGGCGCCGGTGGTCACGACCGCGAGGGCTGCAGCGGCTAGGAGTGGGCGTCCAGTTCGCATAGTGCAACCCAGTGTGGCACCTGCTCCTGCCTGTTCGGACCTGAAAAAAGAAATGCAGTCGTGATGCTTCTGTTACGAAACGGTAGGGGGGTGATGAAACGTGCGGGCCGGGAGGGACAGGCTCCCTCCCGGCTCTCCACCGTCCGAACCGTCGCTCACCCGTCGCTCACTCTGTGGCCGCCGCCACCTTGCTCGCCAGGTTCGGCGGCAGCGGCTCGTAGCGCAGGAACGTGCGCGTGAACGTCCCGGTGCCGTGCGACATCGAGCGCAGGTCGATGGCGTACCGGGTGATCTCCAGCTCGGGCACCTCGGCCTTGACCAGCGTGCGCCCGGTGCCCACCGGCTCGGTGCCGAGCACGCGTCCGCGCCGGGAGGACAGGTCGGACATCACCGAGCCCACGTAATCGTCGGCCACCAGCACCGACAGCTCGTCCACCGGCTCCAGGAGCAGGGTCGAGACCTTCGAGGCCGCCTCCTTCAGCGCCAGCTGCCCGGCGATCTGGAAGGCCATGTCGGAGGAGTCGACGGAGTGCGCCTTGCCGTCGTAGAGCGTGACGCGCACGTCCACCATCGGGTAGCCGGCCACCACGCCGCGCTCCATCTGGGCCCGCACGCCCTTCTCCACCGACGGGATGAACTGCCGGGGAACCACCCCGCCCACGATCTTGTCCACGAACTCGAACCCGCCGCCCGAGGGCAGGGGCTCGACCTCCAGGTGGCAGATCGCGTACTGGCCGTGGCCGCCGGTCTGCTTGACGTTGCGGCCCATCGCCTGGCACCTGCCGCCGAACGTCTCGCGCAGCGGCACCCGCAGCTCGATCCGCTCGACCTCGACGCCGTGACGGTTGGCCAGGCGGTCGAGCAGCACGTCGGTGTGCGCCTCGCCCATGCACCACAGCACGAGCTGCCTGGTCTCGGCGTTGTTCTCCAGCCGCAGCGTCGGGTCCTCGGCCACGAGCCGGCCGAGCGCCTGGGCGAGCTTGTCCTCGTCGGCCTTCGACCTGGCCCTGATGGCCACCGGCAGCAGCGGGTCGGGCATCTGCCACGACGTCATCAGCAGCGGCCGGTCCACCTCCGACAGGGTGTCGCCGGTCTCGGCGCGCGACAGCTTGGCCACGGCCACGATGTCGCCGGCCGAGCCCTTGGCCGCCGGGCGCTGGGCCTTGCCGAGCGGGCTGGTCAGCGTGCCGATGCGCTCGTCCACGTCGTGGTCCTCGTGCCCGCGGTCGGCCAGGCCGTGGCCGGAGACGTGCACGGTCATGTCGGGGCGGAGCGTGCCGGAGAAGACGCGGACGAGGCTGATGCGGCCCACGTACGGGTCGCTGGTGGTCTTGACGACCTCGGCCACGAGCGGGCCGTCGGGGTCGCACGCGATGCCGCCGACCGGCTTGCCGGACAGGTCGGTGATCTCGGGCATCGGGTGTTCCAGCGGCGAGGGGAAGCCCTGGGTCACCAGCTCCAGCAGCTCCGTCATGCCCACCGCGTGGCCGTCGCCGAGGCCGCTGCACAACACCGGGAAGAAGCTGCCGCGCGCGACCGCCTTCTCCAGGTCGTCGACCAGGACCTTGGTGTCGATGGGCTCGCCCGCCAGGTAGCGGTCCATGAGCGACTCGTCCTCGCTCTCCTGGATGATGCCCTCGATCAGGTCGCCGCGCCGTTCCTCGATCTGGGCCTCGTACTCGGCGCCGGGCTCCTTCTCGGTGCGGGTGCCGGTCGCGTAGTTGTAGAACTTCTGCGACAGCAGCCCGATCAGGCCGTTGACGTGCCCGTTGGTGATCACCGGCAGGTACAGCGGGGCGACGCCGTCGCCGAAGACGTCCTGGCAGGTGGTCAGCACGTCGTCGAAGTCGGCGCGCTGGTGGTCGATCTTGGTGATCACCACCGCCCTGGGCATGCCGACCTGGGCGCACTCCTCCCAGAGCATCCGGGTGAGCCCGTCGATCCCCTCGGAGGCCGACACGACGAACAGGGCGGCGTCGGCGGCGCGCAGCCCGGCGCGCAGGTCGCCCACGAAGTCGGCGTAACCCGGGGTGTCCAGCAGGTTGATCTTGATGCCGTTGTGCACGAGCGGCGCCAGCGCCAGGTTGACCGACCGCTGCTGGCGCACCTCGACCTCGTCGAAGTCGCTGACCGTGTTGCCGTCCTCCACCCGGCCCGGCCGCTGGACGGTGCCCGTCGCCGCGAGCAGCTGCTCGACCAGGGTGGTCTTGCCCGCTCCCGAGTGGCCGACCAGCACGACATTGCGTATGGCATCCGCCCTGTCGGCCGTGGGTGCCCTGCCCGCGGCTCCCATGGCCCCGCCAGAGTTCCTATCCGCCACTTCGCCTCCCGCGTCGTCGGTGTGCATCCAACGCCGCGCCCGCGCGGAGGGTGTCAGAAACCGCATGGAAGCGGTGTGTTCACCAAATACCCCTGTGGCGAATATCACAAGGGGTGTGGGGCAAAGAAAGTGGCCGCTCACGTGATGGCCTACGATCGGACCGCGATGCTCAAACTCCTGCGACCGGCCATGACCCGGATACTCACCCCGCTGGGCAGGGCTCTCGTCGGCCGCGGGATCGGCCCGAACGCCGTCACGGCGATCGGCACCCTCGGCACGGTGATCTCCGCCCTGCTCCTGTTCCCGACGGGCCACCTGGCCTGGGGGGCGCTGCTCATCACCGTCTTCGTGCTGTTCGACCTGCTCGACGGCGTCGTGGCCCGGCTCGGCGGCAAGGGCGGCACCGTCTGGGGCGCCTTCCTCGACTCCACGCTCGACCGGGTGGCCGACGCCGCCATCTTCGCCGGCCTGATCCTGTATTTCGTCGCCGGGGGCGACACGCTGATGGCCGGCGTGACGCTGGCCTGCCTCGTCGCCGGCTCCCTGGTCTCCTACGCCAAGGCCAGGGCCGAGGGCCTCGGGCTCACGGCCGACGTGGGGCTGGCCGAGCGCCCGGAACGGCTGGTCGTGGCCCTGGTCGCGACCTTCTTCTCGGGCGTCGGGGTGCCGTACGTGCTGCCGCTCGGCATGTGGCTGCTGGCGGCGGCCTCCACCATCACCGTCGTGCAGCGGGTCGTGCACGTCCACCGGCAGACGAGGGAGCGATGAGCGAGAAGGCGTCCATCGGCGACCGCATCGTGGCAGCGGGCTTCGCGGCGGGCTGGAAGCTGGTCCCGCTGCTGCCCCAGCGTCCCACGGCGGCGGTCTTCCGCCTCCTGGCCGACCGGGTGTGGCGCAGACGCGGCAAGTCCGTGCGCCGCCTGGAGTCCAACCTGGCCAGGGTCACCGGCATCGACGCCGGCAGCGCCGAGCTGCGCGAGCTGAGCAGGGCCGGCATGCGTTCCTACTTCCGCTACTTCCACGAGGTCTTCCGCCTGCCCGCGATCCCGCGGGCCGAGGTCGTCCGGCGCACGCACGTCATCGGGGCCGAGCACATCCACGACACCCTGGCCGCGGGCCGGGGCGTGGTGCTGGCCCTGCCGCACATGGGCAACTGGGACGCGGCGGGCGCCTGGCTGGTCGGCGTCGGCCACCCGTTCACCACGGTCGCCGAGCGGCTGCGGCCCGAGTCGCTGTTCCGCCGCTACGTCGCCTTCCGCGAGGGGCTCGGCATGGAGGTGCTGCCGCTCACCGGCGGCGACGGCCACAACTTCGGCACCCTCGCCGGCCGCGTGCGCAAGGGCGGCGTGGTCTGCCTGCCCGCCGAGCGCGACCTGACCAAGAGCGGCATCGAGGTGCGCTTCTTCGGCGCCACCACCAAGGTGCCCGCCGGGCCGCCGCTGCTGGCCGTGCAGACCGGCGCCGCGCTCCTGCCGGCCACCGTCTACTTCGTGGGCGACGACTGGGGCATCCACATCCACGAGGAGATCCCGGTGCCCGCCGAGGGCACCCGGCAGCAGAAGGTGGCCGCCGTCGCCCAGGCCATGACGGACGTCTTCGAGAAGGGCATCGCCGAGCACCCGGAGGACTGGCACATGTTGCAGCGGCTCTGGCTGGAGGACCTGCCGAGATGAAGGTCGGCATCGTCTGCCCCTACTCCTGGGACATGCCCGGCGGCGTCAAGCAGCACATCGACGACCTGGCCCAGGCGCTGATGGCGCAGGGGCACGAGGTATCGGTGATCGCGCCCGCCGCCGACGACGACGAGCTGCCCCCGTACGTCACGGGGGCCGGCCGGGCGGTGCCGGTGCCGTACAACGGGTCGGTGGCGCGGATGTCGTTCGGGTTCCTGTCGGCCGCGCGGGTGCGGCGCTGGGTGCGTACGGGCGACTTCGACGTGCTGCACATCCACGAGCCGCTGATCCCGAGCCTGGGCGTGCTGGCCTGCTGGGCGGCCAGGGGGCCGATCGTGGCCACCTTCCACGCCTCCTTCAGCCGCTCGCGGGCCATCGCGGTGGCCGAGCCGCTGCTGCGCAGCGCGCTGGAGAAGTTGAGCGGCCGCATCGCGGTCTCCGACGCGGCCCGCAAGAGCCTGGTCGAGCAGTTCGGCGGCGACACCGTGCTGATCCCCAACGGGGTGACCGTGGCCCGCTACACCGAGGCCGAGCCGCTGCCCGGGTGGGGCCCCGACGGCGCCACGATCGGCTTCCTCGGCCGCATGGACGAAGAGCGCAAGGGCCTGCCGATCCTGCTCGACGCCTTCAACGCCCTGGCCGCCGAGCGTCCCGGCCTGAAGCTGCTCATCGCCGGCCCCGGCGACGCCAAGGACGTCTACGACAAGGTGCCCAAGCCCTTCCACGAGCGGGTGACCGTGCTCGGCATGGTGAGCGAGGCCGACAAGATCCGCGCCTACCACTCGGTCGACGTGTTCTGCGCGCCCAACACCAGGGGCGAGAGCTTCGGCATCGTGCTGGCCGAGGCCATGGCCTCGGGGGCGACGGTGCTGGCCAGCGACATCCCGGCCTTCCGCAAGGTGCTGGGCGAGGGACAGGCCGGGGCGCTGTTCGCCAACGGCGACGCCTCCTCGCTGGCCCGCGAGGCCGCCGCGCTGCTCGACGCCCCCGAGCGGCGCGCCAAGCTGGCCGCCGAGGCGCTGGTGGCGGTCAGGAAGTACGACTGGTCCACGGTGGCCCGCGACGTGGTGCGCGTCTACGAGACGGTGACCACCAGCGGCGCGGGCCGGGTGGAGGAGGACCTGTGACCGCCCCCCGAGAGCTCTTCTAGGGACCTACTGTGACATCCACCATGATCGTCCTGATCGTGGGCATCGTCGTCGTGCTCACGGCCGTCTACATCTCCTGGCGCGCGGGCCGGCTCGACCGCCTGCACATCCGGCTCGAACTGGCCCGCGAGGCACTGGACGCGGCGCTCATGCGGCGCCGGGCCGTGGTGCTCGAACTGGCCGGCTCGCGGCTGCTCGACCCCGCGACCTCGCTGGTGCTGGCCGCCGCCGCCCACGAGGCCAGGATCGCCGGGCCCGAGGAGCGCGAGCACGCCGAGAGCGACCTGTCGCGGGCGCTGCGGGCCGCGGTGGACCAGGAGCGGTTCAGGGAGAAGCTGGCCGAGGCGCCCGGCGGCGGCGACCTGCTGGAGGAGCTCGACGCGGCGGTGGCCAAGGTCGTCTACTCGCGCCGCTTCTACAACAACGCGGTCGGCGTCACCCGTACGGCGCAGCGCCGCTGGCTGGCCAGGACGCTGCGGCTGGCCGGCCACACCGAGTTCCCCGAATTCTTCGAGATCGATGACAATCCGCCGGCAACCATGTCGCCCGAATGACCAAATGTGGAGAGGCCGGTAAGCTTCTCCCGATTTCTGGGCAAAGGCGAGGAGTTGTTGCACGTGCGGCTATCCCGGATGATCTCGGTGACTCTGGCAGGGGCGGCCGTGCTGGGGCCCGTCGCGGCCTGCTCGTCCGACGAGCCCGCTTCCGGCAAGGCGCCGGAGGCGGCGGCGACGACCAGCCCTTCCGAGGAGCCCACCGAGAAGGTCGAGGGGCATCCGTTCACCGGGCAGCCGTACGAGGAGCTCAAGCCGGTGCTCGCGGTGAAGATCGAGAACACCTCCGCGGGCAAGCCCCAGCTCGGGCTCAAGAGCGCCGACGTCGTCTACGTCGAGCAGGTCGAGGCCGGCCTGACCCGGCTCATGGCGATCTTCTCCTCGAAGATCCCGGCCAAGGTGGGCCCGGTGCGCAGCGCCCGCATCTCCGACCTGCACCTCGTCCCGCAGTACGGCAAGCCCGCCTTCGCCTACTCCGGCGCGCAGACCAAGATGTTGCCGTACATCGCCAAGGCCCCGCTGTACGACGTGGGCGACACCCGCAACCCCGGCGCCTACTTCCGCCAGCCGGGCCGCTACGCCCCCTACAACCTGTTCGCCAACACCAAGAAGCTGCTGTCCGGCGCGCCCAAGGCCAGCGAGGCCAAGGACATCGGCTTCACCTTCGGCGACGCGCCCGCCGAGGGCGGTGTGGACAAGAAGTCGTACACGGTCAGGTGGCCCGCGGCGCGCTTCACCTTCGCCTGGTCGGAGGCCAAGAAGCAGTGGCTGATCTGGCAGGACGGCAAGAAGGACATGGCGGCCGAGGGAGGCCAGCTCGGCGCGCCCACGATCGTCGTGCAGTACACCAAGACCGAGCGCTCGGAGTTCCACGACTTCCACCAGAGCTACACCCCGCTCGTGCACACCACCGGCAAGGGCAAGGCCGTCGTGCTGCGCGACGGTAAAGCTTTCACGGCCAACTGGGAGCGGGAATCGGAGGAGACCGGCACGACGTTCACGACTGAGAGCGGTGAGCCGATGAACTTCGCCCCCGGCCAGGTCTGGATCGCGCTCGCCAGCCGCAAGCCCGTCACTCCTTGATGACCTTTCTGTACAACTTGAGTGATAAATCCTGACATCGTGGCATGTCGGGGGAGGGGTCCTTCAGGACCTACGATGGGTTTGATAACTTACCGTCCGCCCTGAGAGCCCGTGAGGAAGACCGTTGTCCAGCACGCCTGAAAGCACCCCCGTCACCGGAACGGCCCGCGTCAAGCGCGGCATGGCCGAGATGCTCAAGGGTGGCGTCATCATGGACGTCGTCACCGCCGAGCAGGCCAAGATCGCTGAGGATGCCGGCGCCGTCGCCGTCATGGCCCTTGAGCGCGTGCCCGCCGACATCCGCGCGCAGGGCGGCGTGTCCCGGATGAGCGACCCCGACATGATCGACGGCATCATCGCCGCGGTGTCGATCCCCGTCATGGCCAAGGCCCGCATCGGCCACTTCGTCGAGGCGAAGGTCCTGCAGTCGCTCGGCGTCGACTACGTCGACGAGTCCGAGGTGCTCACCCCGGCCGACTACGCCAACCACATCGACAAGTGGCAGTTCACCGTGCCCTTCGTCTGTGGCGCCACCAACCTGGGCGAGGCCCTGCGCCGCATCACCGAGGGCGCGGCCATGATCCGCTCCAAGGGCGAGGCCGGCACCGGCGACGTCTCCAACGCCGTCACCCACATGCGCACGATCCGCGCCGAGATCAAGCGCCTCACCACGCTGCCCGAGGACGAGCTCTACGTGGCCGCCAAGGAGCTGCAGGCCCCCTACGAGCTGGTCGCCGAGGTCGCGCGGAGCGGCAAGCTGCCGGTCGTGCTGTTCACCGCGGGCGGCATCGCCACCCCGGCCGACGCCGCCATGATGATGCAGCTCGGCGCCGAGGGCGTGTTCGTCGGCTCGGGCATCTTCAAGTCGGGCGACCCGGCCAAGCGCGCCGCGGCCATCGTCAAGGCCACCACGTTCTACGACGACGCCGACGTCGTCGCCAAGGTCTCGCGCGGTCTCGGCGAGGCCATGGTCGGCATCAACGTCGACGAGATCCCGCAGCCTCACCGTCTGGCCGAGCGCGGCTGGTGAACCGGCGCGTCGTCGCAGGTCGGCGGCCCGTCGTGGGTCCATGATCGTCGTGTGACGATGAAAAGCTTCGTAAGGGGCGGCATTCGCGAAGAATGTCGCCTCTTTCGTGTTGTCCCTGGTTCACCGATCTGTCATGAACCTCAGTCAGGCTACGGGCGTCCCTCACCCTTGATCGTCCCGAGGAGCGCACTGTGTCCAAGCTGAACCGCCGGCATTTCCTCGTCACCGGGCTGGCGGCGGGCGCCGCCGCCGCGCTCCCCGCCACGGCGGCGAGCGCCGAGCCCGAGCCCGCCGCAGAGAACGCACAGGCACTGGCCGCACGCGGACTGTCCACCGACCCGTTCACCCTCGGCGTGGCCTGCGGCGACCCCGACCACGAGGGGTTCGTGCTGTGGACCAGGCTGGCGCAGAACCCGCTGGCCGAGGACGGCTTCGGCGGCATGCCGCAGCGTCCGTTCACCGTGCAGTGGCAGGTCTACGCCGACGAGCGCGGGCGGCGCGTCGTCCGCTCGGGGGTGAGTGTCGCCGCGCCGGAGTGGGGGCACAGCGTGCACGTCGAGGTCGACCGGCTGAGCTCGGACCGGGAGTACTGGTACCGCTTCCGCGTCGGCCCGTACGTCTCGCCCATGGGGCGGGCGCGCACGGCCCCGCACCCCCTGTCCTACGGCGGCGCGCTGTCGATGGCCTTCGTCTCCTGCGCCCAGTTCGAGCACGGCTGGTTCACCTCCTACCGCAGGCTGGCCGAGGACCACCCGGACCTGGTCCTGCACCTGGGCGACTACCAGTACGAGTACACCAAGGACACCTACACCATCCCCGGCGGCAACATCCGCGACCACGAGGGCCCCGAGACCGAGACCCTGGCCGGCTACCGCCAGCGCCACGCCCAGTACAAGGCCGACCCCGACCTGCAGGCCGCGCACGCCGCCGCGCCCTGGCTGGTCGTGTGGGACGACCACGAGCTGGACAACAACTGGGCCGACGAGGTGCCCGAGAAGCCCGAGGTGCCGCAGCCCGACTTCCTGGCCAGGCGCGCCGCCGCCTTCCGCGCCTACTACGAGAACATGCCGCTGCGCCGCACCTCGATCCCGCGCGGCATCGACATGCAGCTCTACCGGCGGATCCGGTGGGGCAGCCTGGCCACGTTCCACATGATGGACACCCGCCAGTACCGCGACGACCAGGGCTGCGGCGACGGCTACCGCGACTGCCCGGCCGCCGTGGACCCGGCGCGCTCGATCACCGGCGCCGCGCAGGAACAGTGGCTGATCGACGGCTTCCACCGCTCGCGCGCCCAGTGGGACATCCTGGGCCAGCAGGTGTTCTTCGCCCAGCGCGACAACAACGCCGGCCCCGCCAAGATCACCTCGATGGACGCCTGGGACGGCTACGTCGCCTCCCGGCAGCGCATCACCCAGGGCTGGGTGGACGCCCGGGTCCGCAACGCGGTGGTGCTGACCGGCGACGTGCACGCCCACTGGGCCAGCGACCTCAAGCTCGACTACGACGACCCGACCGGGCCCACCGTGGGCTCCGAGCTCGTGGCCACCTCCATCACCACCGGCGGCGACGGCGCGGACTCCGACCCCGCGACGCATCCGTACCTGAAGATCAACCCGCACCTGAAGTTCTACAACAACCAGCGCGGTTACGTGCTGACGAAGATGGAGCGCGACCTGCTCACGGCTGACTTCAAGGTCGTGCCGCAGGTGCACGAGCCTGGGGCAGAGGCGTACACGCGGGCGACGTTCGTGGTGGAGGACCGGGTGCCGGGGGTGCGGCAGACGTACCTGCGGCCGCTCGACCCGGCGATCGGGGCCAGGAAGCAGGTGACGGTGGAGGACACCGTCCGGCTGGAGACCGAGCGCCCGTAGCCCTGGGCAGGCGGCGTCCCCCGGTTGGGGGGGCGCCGCCTCTTCTTTGCCCGGAATATTAGCCAGGCTAAGTTAGTTGGGCTAAGCATGAGGGACGATCCCACCCAGATGGCCGAGCAGGTCTCCAAGGTGCTGCGCCACCTGGTCCTGCTGCTGCGGCGCTCCAGCGCCGGCCAGCCCGTCACCACCCAGCAGTACGCCGTGCTCGGCTCGCTGGAACACGGCCCGCGCCGGATGACCGAGCTGGCCGAGGAGCACGCCGTCCAGCTCCCGACCATGACCGTGCAGATCAACCGGCTGGAGTACGCCGGCCTGGTGGCGCGCGGCTCCGACCCGGCCGACGCCCGTGTCAGGACCGTCGAGCTCACCGGCGAGGGCCGCGACCGCCTGCACGCCGTGCGCCGGGCCAGGATCGCCCGCCTCGCCCACGACCTGGCCGCCCTCAGCGACGACGAGCGCGACGTGCTCGCCGCGGCCCTGCCCGTCCTGGCCAAGCTCGGCATCGACAGAACCACCCAGTAAGGGGACAACATGCAAACCGGCGGCGGAATCCTGCGCCAGCCGACGTCCGTCTGGGCCACCGCGTTCGCCGCGGTCGTGGCCTTCATGGGCATCGGCCTCGTCGACCCCATCCTGCCCTCCATCGCCCAAGGGCTGCACGCCACGCCCAGCCAGGTGTCCCTGCTGTTCACCAGCTACTTCCTGGTCACCGCCGTGGCCATGCTGATCACCGGCTGGGTCTCCAGCCGCATCGGCGGCAAGCGCACGCTGCTGGCCGGGCTGGCCCTGGTCGTGCTGTTCGCCGCGCTGGCCGGCACCTCCGGCAGCGTCGCCGAGCTCGTCGGCTTCCGTGCCGGTTGGGGCCTCGGCAACGCTCTGTTCGTGGCCACCGCGCTGGCCGTCATCGTCGGCGCGGCCAGCGGCGGCGCGGAGTCGGCCATCATCCTGTACGAGGCCGCGCTCGGCCTCGGCATCTCCGCCGGACCGCTGGCCGGGGCGCTGCTCGGCGACTGGAACTGGCGCGCGCCCTTCTTCGGCACCGCCACGCTGATGGCCGTCGGCTTCGTGCTGATCGCCACCCTGCTCAGATCGGGGCCGAGGCCCGCGGTCAAGACCAAGCTCAGCGCCCCCATCAGGGCCCTGGCCCACGGCGGCCTGTCCACGACCGCCTTCACCGCGCTGTTCTACAACTTCGCCTTCTTCACGATCCTCGCCTTCACCCCGTTCATCCTGAACATGTCGCCGTACGGCATCGGCGCGGTGTTCTTCGGCTGGGGCGTCTGCGTGGCGCTGGCCTCGGTGTTCGGCGCGCCGCCGCTGCAGCGGGCGATCGGCTCGGTGAACGTGCTGCACCTGGCCCTGGGCCTGCTCGTGGTCTTCCAGGCCGGCATCGCGGTGTCGGCGACGGCCGGGGCGCACGCCGGGATCATCGTGTTCACCGTCCTGTCCGGCATCCCGATCGGGCTGAACAACACCGTCTTCACCGAGTCGGCCATGGAGGTCTCCGACGCCCCCAGGCCCGTCGCCTCGGCCGGGTACAACTTCGTCCGCTGGATGGGCGGCGCGCTGGCGCCGTTCATCGCGACCAAGCTGGGCGAGGAGGTCGGCATCGCCGTCCCGTACGCCGTCGGCGCCGCCTGCTGCGCGATCGGCATGGCCTTCCTGTACGCCCGGCGCCACCACCTGAGCGCCCTGGCCCGCGTGGACGTCGTCCAGGCCGCCGCCTGAGCCCGCTTTACGCCAGAGTGCTCTGAGAGGAAGATGCCGGGCCATCTTGGTGTTGAATTGTCGGAAACCGGACCTTAACGGAAGGATCGCTGTGCCCACGATCGGTGTACTCGCTCTCCAAGGGGACGTGCGCGAGCATGCGCGCATGCTCCAGGAGTCCGGCGCGTCGGCCGTCGCCGTACGTCGTCCGGCCGAGCTCGACGCGGTCGACGGCCTGGTGATCCCCGGCGGCGAGTCGACCACCATGTGGAAGCTGGCCGACACCTTCGACATGCTGGAGCCGCTGCGGATGCGGATCAAGGAGGGCCTGCCCGCCTACGGCTCCTGCGCCGGCATGATCATGCTGGCCGATCGCATCCAGGACGGCATCGAGGGCCAGCAGACCGTCGGCGGCATCGACATGGTGGTCAGGCGGAACGCCTTCGGCCGCCAGGTGGACTCGTTCGAGTCGGACCTGGACTTCGCCGGCGAACGCGTACACGCTGTCTTCATCCGTGCTCCGTGGGTGGAATCGGTCGGCGCCGACGTTCAGGTGCTGGGCACGGCCGAGCCTGGGGATAGGATCGTCGCGGTCCGTCAAGGGCCGTTGCTCGCGACGTCGTTCCACCCCGAGCTGACCGGGGACACGCGCGTGCACCGTTACTTCGTAGACATGGTGAGGGAGCTCTAGGTAATGTCCGGCCACTCCAAATGGGCGACGACGAAGCACAAGAAGGCCGCGCTCGACGCCAAGCGCGGCAAGCTGTTCGCGAAGCTCATCAAGAACATCGAGGTGGCGGCACGGACCGGTGGCCCTGACCCGGACGCCAACCCCACCCTCTTCGACGCCATCTTCAAGGCGAAGAAGAACTCCGTGCCCAACGACAACATCGAGCGGGCGCGCAAGCGTGGCGGCGGCCTGGAGGCCGGCGGCGCCGACTGGCAGACCATCATGTACGAGGGCTACGCGCCCGGTGGCGTCGCGGTGCTCATCGAGTGCCTCACCGACAACCGCAACCGCGCCGCCTCCGAGGTCCGGGTCGCCCTGACCCGCAACGGCGGCTCGCTGGCCGACCCGGGCTCGGTGTCGTACATGTTCAACCGCAAGGGCGTCGTGATCGTGCCCAAGAACGGGCTCGACGAGGACACCGTCCTGATGGCCGTGCTCGACGCGGGCGCCGAAGAGGTCAACGACATGGGCGACTCCTTCGAGGTCGTCTCCGAGGCCGGCGACCTCGTGCCGGTCCGCAAGGCGCTGCAGGAGTCCGGCATCGACTACGACTCGGCCGAGTCGAGCTTCCTGCCGACGATGAGCGTGCCGCTCGACGAGGAGGGCGCCAAGAAGGTGTTCCGCCTGATCGACGCGCTGGAGGACAGCGACGACGTCCAGAACGTCTACGCCAACTTCGACGTCTCCGACGACGTCCTCGCCGCTCTCGACTGACCGGCGCACGACCGAGGGCCCGGGGCGTCCCCCCGGGCCCTCGGTCGTTCTCCGGGCCGTGTCCTGCTCAAGACCTGGCCAAGGTCGGCTTGCGTGGTGTTCGCCGGAGCCGGGGGTGTTCGACACCAAGGGCCCACTCGCCCTTTACGCGTGCGTCCGCGCCCCCGCGCGGCTAGGGTCGGGCGACGTGAGTTCCCCCATCCCACCGACCCCTGTCCCGGCGTCCCCGGCCGTCCGGCCCCCGGCGTCCTACCGCGCCCTGGGCTGGCTGCTGGCCGTCCCCGCGCTGCTCGGCGCCCTGATCACGCTGGTCCTTCCGACGGTCCAGACGATCGTGCTCAGTCTGCACAGCGGCGGCGTGCTGCAGGAGAGCAGGTTCGTGGGCCTGGACAACTACGGCAAGGTGCTGGGCGGCGAGGACTTCTGGCGGGCGCTGGGCTTCACGCTCTCGCTGACCGCCGGGCCGCTGCTGGTGGCCGTGGTGGTGGGGCCGCTGCTCGCGCTGGCGCTCGACCGGGGCGGCTCCCTGGCCAGGCGGGCGGGCCTGGTCGTGCTGTCGCTGGCGATCGTGACGTTCTCCCCGGTCGGCGTGGCGGCGGCCTGGCTGCGCGGGACGCTGCCCGACGGCCCGGGCATCGCCTCGCTGGCCGAGGGCCTGCGCGACCCCGCCACGGCACCCGGGACGCTGCGGATCGTCGTCGTGGCCGCCACGTTCGGGGTGGTGTGCGCGCTGGCGCTGACGGCGTTCCTGCCCGCGCTGCGCGGCGGCACCGCCGGACCCGCCACGCTCGTCGTGGCGGTGCTGGTGGCGCTGGCGACCGTCGCGGTGGGGACGCAGGCGTTCTCGATCGGCATGACGCTCACCCGTGGAGGCCCTGAGCGCGCCACACAGACCCTCGCGGGCCTCCAGTACGACTACGCCTTCCGGATGGCCCAGTTCGGCCCTGGTGCGGCCGTCGCGGCCCTGACAGGGGTGCTTCTCGGCGGGCTCGGCGTCGTCGCCGTCGTCGTCGCCGCGGCCACCCGGCTGCGGGTCACCGTCCTGCCGAGGCCCGCGACCGCCGCCCGGCCCGGGCCCGGTCGGGATGGAGCGTTCCCCGCCCGGCCGGGGACGGCGGGCGTGGTCACCGGCGTCGTCGCGCTGGTGCTCGTGGTGGCCGCCGGGATCGTCTGCGCCTGGCCGTGGATCTCCGGCGTCCTGGCGGGCGGCGACGCCGGCGCCGACGTCGGCGGTCTGCGCGCGCAGGCCAACACCTGGGTCCCCGCCGTGGCCGGCGCGCTGGTGTCGGTCGGCGTCGCCTACCTGGCCGCCCTCGGCATCGGCGGCCTGCGTCCCCTGGGCGCGCGCAGCGAGTGGCTGCTGCTCGCGTTCGCCCCCTGGCTGTTCGTCGGCACGGGCCCGCTCGGCGTCGCCGACTGGCAGAACATGCGCAACCTGGGCCTCGTGGACACCTTCTTCGCGCTCTTCCCCCCGCTGTTGGTCAGCGTCCCGGCGCTGCTGGTGCTGACCCTGCTGTGCAAGGGCCTGGCCGAGCGGAACGACAGGGACTTCTTCGGCGGCGTCCTGCTGCCGTCCCTGCCCATGGCGGGCGTGCTGGCCGGGGCGGTCACGCTGGTCAACGCCCAGGACGCGCTGTGGCCGCTGCTGGTGGCCCAGACCCCGGAGCTGTTCACCGTGCCCGTCGCCCAGCTGGCCCGGCTCGGCGGCTACCACGGCGCCCCCGACGTCGGCGCGAGCACCCCGCCGGTCGTCGTCGCGGTCGCGCTGGCCGCCGTCGTGGCCGCCCAGCTCCTGTATCTCGACAGGCTCGCCATCAGCGTCAACGGTTCGCGACCTGCCCGTACCACCCCGTAGGTTGGGGGGTTGTGGAAATTCGCGATCTCACCCCCGACGACCTCGACGACGTTCTCGACCTGCGTAAACGTTCCTTCGGCCCGATCTCCGCCGCGGACGTCGAGCGGTGGCGTCACACTGTGACGTCCACGCTCGGCGAGGGCCGCTACCTGGGCGCGTTCGAGGGCGGCAGGCTCGCCGCCTCGGCCCGGCTGCGCGGCTTCACCCAATGGTGGTACGGCCGTCCGCAGCCCATGGCCGGCATCGCGGGGGTCACCGTCAACCCGGAGGACCGCGGCCACGGCGTCGGCACCGCCATCATGCGCGCCGTCATCGAACGCGCCGCCGCCCACGGCGACGCCGTCTCGGCGCTCTACCCCGCCACCACGCCGATCTACCGCTCGCTCGGCTACGAGCACGCCGGCGCCCGGCACATGATCACGCTGCCCGCCGAGTCGCTGCGCCGCATCAGGCCGTCCGGCGAGGTCAAGCTGCGCAGGATGGGCCCCGACGACGCCGCCGAGGTCGTCTCCCTGCTCCACCGCACGCACGCCGCCGCCCGCTCCAGCGGCCCCGTCGCCTGGGACGAGCGCGCCTGGCGCATCTGGCTGTCCAACGAGGACGACTTCCTCTACCTGGCCCACGACGGCTACCTCGTCTACCGCTGGAACGGCGACGACATGCACGTCGAGAACCTCGTCGCCGGGTCGGAGGAGACGAGCAGGGCGCTGTGGTCGATGGTGGGCAGCTCGTCCTCCATCGCCCGCAAGGTCACCGCGCCGGTCGCCCCCGACGACCCGGTGCTGTGGCTCCTGGGCGAGCGCTCCACCGACCACGTCACGCAGGTGCGGTGGATGTTCAGGGTGCTGGACGTGGCCGCCGCCGTCGAACGCCGGGGCTTCCCCGCCGCCGTCACCGGCGAAGCCGTGGTCTCCGTGGACGACCCGCTGCGCGGCGGCGGCTCCTTCCGGCTGGAGTTCTCCGGCGGCTCAGGAACGGCCACCCCGGCGGCCGGCGGGGGAGCGGCGCTGAGCGCGGGCGGCTTCTCCGCCCTGTACGCCGGCGTCCCCACCGCGACGCTGCGCAGGACCGGCCTCATGTCCGGCGACGACCGCCACGACGAGCTGCTCGACACGGCCTTCGCCGCCAAGCCGTACATGCTCGACTACTTCTGACGGGCCCGCCCGCCGTTCGCGGCGGGCGATTCACGGTGCGCGGCCAGCTCAGCCGGGGTAGAGTCTCGTGCCGAACAGATGTTCGGCGGCGCGGGAGGCAAGCCGGTGCGGGTGATGGGCGTCGATCCGGGGCTGACCCGGTGCGGCCTGGGCGCGGTCGAGGGGCGGCCGGGCGCGCCGCTGTCGCTGGTGGCCGTCGGGGTCGTGCGCACGGGCGCCGACGAGGAGCTCGGCACGCGGCTGGTCGGCATCGAGGCCGGCATCGAGCGGTGGCTCGACGAGATCCGTCCCGACGCCGTGGCCGTGGAGCGCGTCTTCAGCCAGCACAACGTCCGCACGGTCATGGGCACCGCGCAGGCGGCCGGCATCGCCGTGCTGTGCGCGGCCCGGCGGGGGCTGCCCGTCGCGCTGCACACGCCCTCCGAGGTCAAGGCCGCCGTCACCGGCAGCGGCACGGCCGACAAGAAGCAGGTCGGCACGATGATCACCCGGCTGCTGCGGCTGGCCGAGATGCCCAAGCCGGCCGACGCCGCCGACGCCCTGGCCCTGGCCATCTGCCACATCTGGCGCGGCGGCGCCCAGCATCGGCTGGCCGAGGCCATGGCCCGCGCCGGCAAGGGGCGCTGACCCGTGCGGGCCGGCCGTTTCGTGGAAAGGAAGACCGAGTCGTGATCGCGTCGGTGGCGGGCAGGGTGGCGTCGGTCGCACCCGACGGAGCCGTGATCGAGGTGGGGGGCGTCGGCATGCTCACCCACTGCACCCCCGGCACTCTGGCCACGCTGCGCGTGGGCGAGCAGGCCAGGCTGGCCACGTCGCTGGTGGTGCGCGAGGAGTCGCTGACCCTCTACGGCTTCGCCAGCGACGACGAGCGCGCCGTCTTCGAGATGCTGCAGACCGCCAGCGGCGTCGGCCCCAAGCTGGCGCTGTCGATGCTCGCCGTGCACACGCCCAACGCCCTGCGGATGGCCGTGGCCGCCGCCGACCTCAAGGCGCTCACGCGGGTGCCGGGCATCGGGCAGAAGGGCGCCCAGCGCATCGTGCTGGAGCTGAAGGACCGGCTCGGCACCCCCGAGGAGGCCGTCAACGCGGCCATCGGCGGCGACCGGCGCGCCGCCCTGTGGCGCGAGCAGGTGCACTCCGGCCTGGTGGGGCTCGGCTACTCGGGTAAAGACGCCGACGAGGCCGTGGCCGGGGTCGCGCCCGAGGCCGAGGCCGACCTGGCGGCCGGGCGCCAGCCGCAGGTCGCCGCGCTGCTGAAGGCGGCGCTACGATCTCTCAGCGTAAGATGATCATGAGGTCCGTGACGACGTCCCGGCGCGCGGAGAGGAGCGGTGGCCATGGACTATGAGCGCGAGCTGGTCTCCGCCGACGCCGGCGGCGACGAGCTGCAGATCGAGGCGGCGCTGCGGCCCAAGCGGCTGGGCGAGTTCATCGGCCAGGGCCGGGTGCGCGAGCAGCTCTCCCTGGTGCTGGAGAGCGCGATGCGACGGCAGCGCCCGCCCGACCACGTGCTGATGAGCGGGTCGCCGGGCCTCGGCAAGACCACGCTCGCCATGATCATCGCGGCCGAGCTCAACATGCCGCTCCGCATCACCTCCGGCCCGGCCCTCGAACGGGCCGGCGACCTCGCGGCCATCCTGTCCACGCTGACGGAGGGCGAGGTGCTGTTCATCGACGAGATCCACCGCATGGCCAGGCCCGCCGAGGAGATGCTCTACCTGGCCATGGAGGACTTCCGGGTCGACATCGTCGTGGGCAAGGGGCCGGGCGCGACCGCGATCCCGCTCGACATCGCGCCGTTCACGCTGGTCGGCGCCACCACGCGGGCCGGGCTGCTGCCGGCGCCGCTGCGCGACCGGTTCGGGTTCACCGCCCACATGGACTTCTACGACGTCGGCGAGCTGGAGCAGGTGCTCGAACGGTCGGCGCGGCTGCTCGGCGTCGTCCTGCCCGAGGAGGGCGCCCACGAGATCGCCCGGCGCTCGCGCGGCACGCCCCGCATCGCCAACCGGCTGCTGCGCCGCGTCCGCGACTTCGCCGACGTGCGCGCGGACGGGATGATCGACCGGGACATCGCCTCGGCCGCACTCAACCTTTACGAAGTCGACGCCGAAGGGCTCGACCGGCTCGACCGGGCGGTTCTCGGAGTGCTGCTGCGCAAGTTCGGCGGCGGTCCCGTCGGCCTCTCCACGCTCGCCGTGGCCGTGGGCGAGGAGCCCGAGACCGTCGAAGTGGTCGCCGAGCCTTTCCTCGTCCGCCAAGGGCTGCTGGCCAGGACCCCGCGCGGCCGGGTCGCGACCGCTTCCGCCTGGACACATATGGGTATGACACCACCGCCGGACGCGTTCGGAGCCGCCGTTTCACCGTGATCACGAAACGGTTGCAACCATTTCAAATCGGGAACTTCCCCGCGCGCCGAATCGCTGCCTCGTTGCCGCGTTTCATAACAAGCGCCTACACTCCGTGGCTTGGCTGGCTGTGTAGGCTGACGGGCTGAGCGGCGCGGCCCGAGAGCTACGCAACGGAATTTCCGGCGCGAGGCCGGTGTCAAATTCTTGAACGACTATGGAAGGTCGCCCCTATGGACATGGGACAACTCGGAAGCATCCTGCCGCTGATCCTTCTGGTGGTGGTGTTCTACTTCCTGCTGATCCGTCCGCAGCGCAAGCGCCAGCAGGAAGCGCAGCAGATGCAGAACTCCTTGGCCCCGGGCGCCCGCGTCATGACCACGACGGGCCTGTTCGCCACGGTGGTCGCGGTGGACAACGAGGACGTCGTGCTCGAGGTCGCGCCCGGCATCGAGACGCGCTGGGTCAAGGCCGCCATCGGCCGTGTGGTCCAGCCCGGTGACGCCCCGGTGGTGACCGACGAGCCGGTCGCCGAGACCGATGTCGCCGACGGTGACACCAAGGAGTCCGACGCGACCGTGGAGCGTAACGGCGATCAGGACTCCAGCACCAAGCAGTCCTGACTAAGCTCTGCGACAAACCCCTATCTGAGAGAATCGACGACCAGTGGCCCGACCGACCAGCCGCCACAGCCGACCAGGGCGCACGCTCTTGGTGCTGCTGGCGCTCATCCTCGCCCTGGGCGGGACGATGTTCCTGCAGAAGGCGTTCACGCCCAAGCTTGGACTCGACCTCGCCGGCGGAACGACGGTGACGCTGTCACCCGTGACCCAGTCCGGTCAGTCTCCGCCTGAAGAGATCCTCGACCGCGCGGTCAACATCATCCGCGACCGGGTCAACGGCACCGGCATCTCCGACGCGGAGGTCGCCAAGTCCGGCGACAACATCATCATCTCCATCCCGGGCGTCGGACAGAGCGAGGCCATCAAGCTGGTCGCCACCACGGCGGAGCTGCGCTTCCGCCAGGTGCTCGCCATGGAGGCCACGCAGGTCCCGCAGAACCTGACCACCGAGGCGCCCACGCCGGGCGCCTCGCCGTCGGCGCAGCCGTCCTCGACCGCCAAGCCGTCCTCGACCGCCAGGCCGTCGGGCCGGCAGTCGGTGGGCACGCCGAGCGCGTCCCCGACGGGCAAGGCGCTGTCGTCCGCGCTGACCGCCCCCACGCCGGGCGCCACGCCCTCGGCCACGACCGGCACCGGCCGTGACCAGACGGCCCAGAACCAGACGGGCCAGAAGCAGAACACCAAGGGCAGGAACGCCACGCCGACGCCGGCGCCGAGCACGCCGCCCACCACGCCGCCGAAGCAGGACCCGAACGCCGGCATCAACACCGAGGGCATCGACCCGGCCGTGCTGCAGCAGTTCCACAAGCTCGACTGCACCGACCCCAAGAACCGGGGCCAGGGCGTCCAGGACGACCCGAACAAGCAGTACGCGGCCTGCGAGACCGACGGCAGCTTCAAGTACGTCCTCGACGTCGCCAAGGTCGTCGGCACCGACATCGACACCGCCTCGGCGGGCGTGCGCCAGGGCACCGTGGAGTGGGTCGTCCAGCTCGACTTCAAGAGCAAGGGCGCGGGCGAGTGGAGCAAGCTCACCACCACCGCCTACAACGCCCAGGAGCCGCGCAACAAGGTGGCGGTCGTCCTCGACGGCGTGGTCATCACGGCCCCCAACATCATCAGCCCGATCCCCGGCGGCCGCGCCGAGATCACCGGCGGCTTCGACCAGGTCAGCGCCACCAACCTGGCCGACCAGCTCAAGTACGGCGCCCTCCCGCTGAAGTTCCAGCGCAGCTCGATCGACACCGTGTCCTCAACGCTCGGCGCCGACCAGCTCGAAGGCGGCCTGATCGCGGGCATCATCGGCCTCGGCCTGGTGGTCGTCTACTCGCTGCTGTACTACCGCGGCCTCGGCCTCGTCGCGGTGCTGAGCCTCGTCGTGGCCTCGATCCTGACGTACACGGCGGTGGTCGTGCTCGGCCACAACGCCGGTTTCCGGCTCTCCCTGCCGCACATCATCGGCCTGGTGGTCTCGATCGGCATCACCGCCGACTCCTTCATCGTGTACTTCGAACGCATACGTGATGAGATGAAGGAAGGTCGGCGGACGCTTCGCGCGGCCGTCGAGGTGGCCTGGGTCCGTGCCCGGCGCACGATCCTGATCGCCGACGCCGTCATGTTCATCGCCGCCATCGTGCTGTACTTCCTGGCGGTGGGCGGTGTGGCCGGGTTCGCCTTCGCGATGGGCCTGACCACGCTGATCGACATCGTGGTGGTGTTCCTGTTCACCAAGCCGTTCATCGCCCTGCTGGCGAGGCTGAAGTTCTTCGCCAAGGGGCACCCGCTGTCCGGTCTCGACGCCGAGCGCATGAGCGCCGAGCCGGCCCGCACGACCACTCCGCAGGAGGCCTGAGATGGGACTGGGGCGTCGCCTCTACCGCGGCGAGATCGATGTCGACTTCGTCGGCAAGTGGAGGCTCTGGTACAGCCTGTCCGGCCTGCTGCTGCTCGTCTCCCTCGCCGGCATCCTGTTCAACGGGCTCAACCTGGGCGTGGAGTTCAAGGGCGGAACGGTCTTCACGTTCCCGGCGAGCACCGGCACCGTCGAGGAGGTCCGCGAGGACTTCCGCACGCAGGGCGCCCACCAGGTGATCGTGCAGCGGGCCCGCGACAACTGGCGGGTCACCACCGAGACCCTGTCGGAGTCGACGCTCAACCAGATGCAGACCACGATCGCCAAGGACTACAAGGTCCCGGTCAAGGACGTCAGCGTCCAGTCGATCGGCGCCTCCTGGGGCGGTGAGGTCTCCCAGAAGGCCTGGATCGGCCTGGGCGTCTTCATGCTCGCGATCATCCTGTACCTGTCGATGGCGTTCGAGCCGAAGATGGCCCTGTCGGCGATCGTCGCGCTCATCCACGACCTCGTCATCACGGCCGGCGTCTACGCCTGGTCGGGCTTCGAGGTCACGCCGGCGACGCTGCTGGGCTTCCTGACCATCCTCGGTTACTCGCTCTACGACGCGGTCGTCGTGTTCGACATGATCAAGGAGGTCACGGCCAAGCTGGGCACGACCTCCAAGATGACGTACTCGATGGCGGCCAACAACGCGCTCAACCACACGCTGATCCGGTCGCTGAACACCTCGCTGGTCGCGATCCTGCCGGTGGCGGCCATCCTGTTCATCGGCACCACGCTGCTCGGCGCGGGCACGCTGAAGGACCTGTCGCTGGCGCTGTTCGTCGGCATGCTCGTCGGCACGTACTCGTCCCTGTGCGTGGCCACGCCGATGCTGGTGACGCTCAAGGAGCGGGAGCCGAAGTACCAGGCCATCGCGCGCCGGCTCGCCTCCACCACCGGCAAGGGGGCGAAGGGTTCCAAAAGCGCAGCGGTAGCGAAGGGCTGAGCCCCGTTCCCGGGCTTCGTCCGGCGCCCCCATCCGTTCAGGGTGGGGGCGTCGTCGCGTTCAGGGGCGCTCTGCGGCGTTCCAGGAGGGTGCGGGGCACCCCTGGCGGGGCTCCGGCTCCGGCGGACGGCTGAGGGCATCTCAGGGGCGTCCCGGACGGCGGGCGGTCCGAGGAGGGCCCGGAGTAGGCCATCATGGAGCGCGGCACCCGTGAGGAAGGCGATGGAAGCACGATGAGTGAGCTCACCCAGTTGATCCTGGACCGGATCAGGGACGTCCCCGACTATCCCAAGCCCGGCGTGCTCTTCAAGGACATCACCCCGCTGCTCGCCGACCCGGTCGCGATGGCGGCCGTGGTGGAGGAGCTGGCCGGCCTCACCCAGGTGGACAAGATCGTCGGGATCGAGGCCAGGGGCTTCATCCTGGCGGCCCCGGTGGCCTACCGGGCGGCGGCCGGGTTCGTCCCGGTGCGCAAGAAGGGCAAGCTGCCGGCCGCGACGCTGGAGGAGTCCTACGACCTGGAGTACGGCTCGGCCACCATCGAGGTGCACCGCGACGCGTTCGAGCCCGGCGACCGGGTGCTCATCGTCGACGACGTGCTGGCCACCGGCGGCACCGCCAAGGCCACCATCGAGCTCGTCGAACGGGCGGGCGCGCACGTCGTCGGCATCGCGGTGCTGATGGAGCTGGCTTTTCTCAAGGGGCGCGAGCGTCTCCCGGCCGTCGACCTGCACTCCCTGGTGATCGTCTGAGACGGCCCGAGCGAGTCCGGGTTCCCAGCCTGGATACACTGGGGGATCTGGACTCGAACGTGAGGAGTCTGAGTGCCCCGTGATGTGGTCGCGCCCGACGTAACCGACGCTGGTAATGCCGACGCGCCCGGCGTTCCTGCGGTGCGTCGACGGCGGTTTGGGGGTGGGGCCATGAATCCGGTGCTGGAGCCGCTGTTCCGCACGGTCCGGGCCACCCACCCCAAGGCCGATCTGCGCCTGATCGAGCGCGCCTACGACATGGCCGCCTACCACCACCGCGACCAGAAGCGGAAGTCCGGCGACCCCTACATCACCCACCCGCTCGCCGTGGCGACGATCCTGGCCGAGCTGGGCACCGACGACGAGACGCTGTGCGCCGCGCTGCTGCACGACACCGTCGAGGACACCGCCTACAGCCTCGACGAGCTGCGCGGCGACTTCGGCGACACGATCGGCTCGCTGGTCGACGGCGTCACCAAGCTCGACAAGGTCAAGTTCGGCGACGCGGCGCAGGCCGAGACCGTGCGCAAGATGGTCGTGGCGATGTCGCGCGACATCCGCGTGCTCATCATCAAGCTCGCCGACCGGCTGCACAACATGCGCACCATGCGCTACCTGCCCGAGCACAAGCGTCACCAGAAGTCCCGCGAGACGCTGGAGATCTTCGCGCCGCTGGCCCACCGGCTGGGCATGAACACGATCAAGTGGGAGCTGGAGGACCTCGCGTTCGCGATGCTCTACCCCAAGCGCTACGACGAGATCGCGCGCATGGTGTCCGAGCGCGCGCCGCGGCGCGACCTGTTCCTCCAGGAGGTCATCGAGAAGGTCTCCGGCGACCTGCGCGAGGCCAAGATCCGCGCGGTGGTCAAGGGCCGGCCCAAGCACTACTACTCCGTCTACCAGAAGATGATCGCCCGCGACGTCGCCTTCGACGACATCTACGACCTGGTGGGCATCCGGGTCCTGGTCGACAGCGTGCGCGACTGCTACGCGGCGCTGGGCACGATCCACGCGCGCTGGAACCCGGTCCCCGGCCGGTTCAAGGACTACATCGCGATGCCCAAGTTCAACATGTACCAGTCGCTGCACACCACGGTGATCGGTCCGGAGGGCAAGCCGGTCGAGCTGCAGATCCGCACGCACGCGATGCACCACAGGGCCGAGTACGGCGTGGCCGCCCACTGGAAGTACAAGGAGGAGGTCGGCGCGCCGGGGCCGACCGGCAAGGTCAAGCCGGGCAGCGACATGGCCTGGCTGCGCCAGCTCCTCGACTGGCAGAAGGAGACCTCCGACCCGGGCGAGTTCCTGGAGTCGCTGCGGTTCGACCTGTCGGTCTCCGAGGTCTACGTGTTCACCCCGAAGGGCCAGGTCATCGCGCTGCCCGAGGGCGGCACGCCGGTCGACTTCGCCTACGCCGTGCACACCGAGGTCGGCCATCGCTGCATCGGCGCTCGCGTCAACGGGCGGCTGGTGCCGCTGGAGTCGCGGCTCGGCAACGGCGACACGGTCGAGATCTTCACCTCCAAGTCGCCCGACGCCGGGCCGTCGCGCGACTGGCTGAAGTTCGTCAAGTCCGGCCGGGCCCGCAACAAGATCCGGCAGTGGTTCTCCAAGGAGCGCCGCGAGACCGCGATCGAGGCGGGCAAGGAGGCCATCGGCCGCGCCATGCGCAAGCAGGGCCTGCCGCTGCAGCGCCTGATGTCCGGCGAGGCGCTGCTGGCGCTCGCCCGCGACCTGCGCTACCCCGACGTGTCGGCGCTCTACGCGGCCGTGGGGGAGGGGCACATCGCCGCGCAGGCGGTCGTGCAGAAGCTCGTGGCCTCGATCGGCGGCGTGGAGAGCGCCGAGGAGGACATCGCCGAGACGTCCCTGCCGACCCGGCTGCGCGGCCGTCCGCGCGGCGGCGGCGCGGGCGTGGTCGTGGCGGGCGACGCCGACGTGTGGGTGCGCCTGTCCAAGTGCTGCACGCCGGTGCCCGGCGACGAGATCGTGGGCTTCGTCACCCGCGGCCACGGCGTGTCCGTGCACCGCGCCGACTGCACCAACGTCCAGCAGCTCAGGGAGCAGCCCGACCGGCTGGTCGAGGTGAGCTGGTCGCCGGGCGACGACAGCGTGTTCCTGGTGGCCATCCAGGTGGAGGCGCTCGACCGGCCGCGGCTGCTGTCCGACGTCACGCGCACCCTGTCCGACCAGCACGTCAACATCCTCAGCGCCTCCGTCACGACCTCGCGCGACCGGGTGGCGATCAGCAAGTTCACCTTCGAGATGGGCGACCCGAAGCACCTGGGCCACGTGCTCAAGGCCGTCCGCAGCATCCAGGGCGTCTTCGACGTCTACCGGGTGAGCGGCGCCGGCAGCTGAGGGGCCGCCGGCGGCTCAGCCCTTCAGGTCCGGCAGGTTGACCACGATCGCCTCCTGGGTGCTGCGCGCGATCACCACGACCGCCTCCCGCTCGGGGTCGGGGTTCTCCTCGCGGTGCGGGGTGTAGGGCGGCACGTAGACGTAGTCGCCGGGGGCCGCCTCGATCCGCCGTTCGCGGCCGTCCTGGAGGAAGACGAAGCGCGGGGTGCCGCTGACGACGTAGATGGCGGTCTCGGAGGCGCCGTGGTGGTGGTCGGAGGAGCGGGTGGCGGGCGCGACGTGCGTCTGGCCCATCCACAGGGCCGACGAACCGGCCGTGGCGCCGCTGATCGCGGCCAGCCGGCGCATCCCGGAGCTCTGCGCCGTGTCGCCCGACAGCGCCTCAGCGGCGATGTGACGCAGCGGGAGGTGGAAGGGGTCGCCCTCGGCCCGGTAGCCCTCCCACAGGCGCCCTCCGGCCCGTTCCAGGACGCCTGAGGCCACCGTGGTCAGGAGCGCCGGGTCGGAGTGGGCCGCCAGCAGCTCGTCGGCCAGAGCCGGGTCGTGCTCGCGCAGCTCGCGCAGCAGCCATTTGCCGTTGCCCCGCCACCTGCCGCCCACGTCGAGCGCGAGCCTGGCGGTCTCCTGGACCACCTGCCAGCGGATGAACAGCTGCTCGCCGGGGTCGGTCGCGCCCGCCAGGTCGTCGAGCAGGTCGGACAGGCCGTAACGGGCCTGTTCGGCGCGGGGCGCGGCCAGGTCGCCGGGACCGGCGGCCAGCCGTTCGCCGAGCACCGTCTGCAGGTCGCTGGCCCGGCCGCCGGTGCGGTCGACCAGCACCGCGCCGTCGGCGCACATGCGGGCCATGCCCGGCTTGCGCCGGGCCAGGTCGCGGTCGACGTAGGCGTCGAGGCTGGTCTCGCTGTGGACGTACAGCTCGACGGGCCAGCCGTGCCAGCGCAGGGACTCGCGATAGGGCACGGCCAGCCCGTCGAGCACCACCACGACGTCGAGGTCGGAGGTGCGGGTGCGGCGCTCGGTGAGCACGCTGCCGCCGACGAAGGCGTACAGGGCGCCGGGGAACAGCTCGTCGACGAGGGCGCGCGCGACGCTGACGGGGTCCATGCCGTCAGCGTAGGACCCCGGCCGCCCTCCGAAGATCGGATCAGCTGAACTCGGTCAGCGTGCGCTCGGCCTCCTCCAGCCACGAACGGCGGGCGACCAGCGCCTCCTCGGCCTCCTTGACGTCCTTGGCCCGGCCGGCGGCCTGCGCCTTGGACAGCCGCTTCTCCAGCTGCTCGATGGAGGCGCGGAGCTGGTCGACCGTGCTCTGGGCGCGCGCCCTGGCCTCGGGGTTGGACCGCTTCCACTCGGCGTCCTCGGCCTTGCGCACGGCCTCGTCGACCTTGCGCAGCCCGCCTTCGAGCCGGTCGCGCTGCTCGCGCGGCACCGGTCCGGCGGCCTCCCAGCGCTCCAGGATGTGCCGCAGCGCCGCCCTGGCCGTGCGCACGTCGGTGACCGGGAGGATCTTCTCGGCCTCGGCCAGCAGTTCCTCCTTGATCTCGGCGTTGGCCGCCAGCGAGGCGTCACGCTCGGCGAAGACCGCCGAACGGGCCTGGAAGAACTGGTCCTGGGCGGCCTTGAAGCGGCCCCACAGCTCGTCCTCGACCTCGCGTGAGGCGCGGCCTGCGGTCTTCCACTGCTGCATCAGCTCGCGGTAGATCGCCGCGGTCGTGCCCCAGTCGGTGGAGCCCGCGATGGCCTCGGCCTCGGCGACGATGCGCTCCTTGGCCGAGCGCACGCCCTCGCGCTGCTCGTCGAGACCCGCGAAGTACTGCTTGCGGCGCTTGGCGAAGGCCGTACGGGCGGCCGACAGGCGCTTCCACAGCGCCGCCTCGGTGACCCGGTCGATCCGGTCGGCGGCCTTCCACTCCTCCACGAGCTGGCGCAGCCGTTCGCCGCCCGACTTCCAGTGGGTGGTCTCGTCGGCGATGCGCTCGGCCTCGGCGACGATGCGTTCCTTGACCGTCCTGGCCTCGGCGCGCGCCTGGTCGCGGGCGGCCTTGACCTCCTCGCGGCGATGGCCGACCAGCTCGGTCAGGCCGTCGAGGCGGGCCGTCAGCGCCGCCAGGTCACCCACGGCGTGGGCGTCGGCGACGGCCTCGCGCAGCTTGGCGATGCTCGCCTCGGCCTGCGCGGGCGCCAGGTCGGTGCCCTTGACCCGCTGTTCGAGGAGCTGTACCTGGCCCGACAGCTCGTCGTACTTGCGATGGAAGTAGGCCAGTGCCTCTTCGGGTTCACCGGCCTGCCAGGAGCCGACGGCCCGCTCTCCCTCAGCCGTACGCACGTAGACGGTGCCGTCGTCGTCTACCCGGCCCCACGGGTCGGTGCTCACCGTGTCCTCCCGCACTATCCATCAGACCCTTCGGGACTACTTCGTCCCTAGTTTGTATTACGTCAGCTCTTGCCGGCGATTGTCACGTCTTTGATTTCGAGGGTTTGCTTCGGTGCTCCGGTCCCATCTCCCATGTCAGCGATGATGCCCGCTTTGTTCACCTTGTCCAGGATGTCGAGCCCCTTGGTGATCGTACCCACCGGCGTGTAATCCGGGGTGAGTCCGAGATCGCCGTAAACGAGGAAGAACTGGCTCCCCGTGCTGCCCGGCGCCGACGTCTTCGCCATCGCCACCGTGCCGCGCTTGTACGCCGCCCCCTGCAGGTTCTCCTCGGCCATCACGTAGCCGGGGCCGCCCGCGCCGTCCTGGCTCTTGCCGTCGGCCTTGGCCGTCGGGTCGCCGCACTGCAGCATCGGGAACTTGTCGCTGCCGAGCCGGTGGCACTTGCTGCCGTCGTAGAACTTCTTGGATGCCAGGAAGGCCAGCGAGTTGGTCGTGCAGGGCGCCTTGGCGTTGTCGAGCTCGACCACGATGGCGCCCAGGTTGGTGTCGAGCGTCATCGTCCTCTTGGCCGGTTCGGTCTTGACCTTGGCCGGCGGCATGCCGACGTCCTTGACCTGGCCGCCGGCCGCCTCCTTGACATAGTCGCAGGTGCCGGCCGCCGCGTCGTACGGCTTGGGCCCCTTGTCGGCCGCGGCCGACGCGGTGTCCTGCGGGGCCGAGGCCGAAGGCGAGGCGGCCGCCTCGGTCTTCGAGTCGCCGCCGCCGAGGAGCGCGACCGCGGCCACGATGCCGCCCACCACGACCACGACGCCGACCGTGGAGCCGATGATCGCGGTGCGCTTGGCCTTCTGCTCGCGCTCGATGCGGCGCTGCATCTGCCGCTCGTAGTGCTCACGTGCCAGCTGCTTCTGCCGGTCCTTGCCCGTGGCCACCGCTTTGCCTCCCATAGTCAATCAACTGAGGTGGGCGAATCGTATCGGCCAATGGGTAATGATTCGCAGCCCGGCGACCCGCACCGGTACCCTTCGGTTACATTCCCATTGGCTTTTCGACGAGATCACCTGAGGCAGATGCTCATCGCAGGCTTCCCCGCAGGGGCCCTCCAGACCAATTGTTACGTCGTCGCGCCCGCGGCCGGCGAGGAGTGCGTGATCGTCGATCCGGGCCAGGACGCCGCCGAAGGCGTCGACGAGCTGCTGCGCGAGCACCGGCTCAAGCCGGTCGCGGTGCTGCTCACGCACGGCCACCTCGACCACGTGTGGTCGGTCGCCCCCGTCTGCGGCGCGCGCGACGTCCCCGCGTGGATCCACCCCGACGACCGCCACCTGCTGAGCGACCCCTCGGCCGGCTGGGGCGGCGGCGTCTCGCTGTTCGGCGACATCAGGCTGAGCGAGCCCGACGACGTGCGCGAGCTGTCCGACGGCGCGGAGCTCAGCCTGGCGGGCCTCGATCTCGTGGTCGACCACACCCCGGGCCATACCAGGGGGTCGGTGAGCTTCCGGCTGCCCGGCGACGAGATCATGTTCTCGGGCGACCTGCTGTTCGCCGGCTCCATCGGCCGTAGCGACCTTCCCGGCGGCGACTACGCGACCATCCTGCGCAGCCTGGCCACCAAGTGCCTGCCGCTGCCTGACGATACGGTCGTCCTGCCGGGCCACGGACCACAGACCACGATCGGCCGCGAGCGCGCCACCAACCCTTACCTGAAGGAAGCGGCGCCGCAGGCCGGTCCCACACGAGGGATCTAATGAGCTTCCAAGCACCCAAAGGCACCTTCGACTGGCTGCCGCCCAGCTCCGAGGCCATCCTGGCCGTGCGCGAGGCGCTGGCCGCGCCCCTGAGGCGGGCGGGCTACGGCTACGTCGAGACTCCCGTCTTCGAGGACACCGAGCTGTTCAAGCGAGGCGTGGGCGAGTCAACCGACGTGGTGTCGAAGGAGATGTACACCTTCCCCGACAAGGCGGGCAGGTCGCTGACCCTGCGCCCCGAGGGCACCGCCTCGGTCGTGCGCGCCGTGCTCCAGCACAACCTGCACACCGGCCAGCTCCCGGTCAAGTTGTGGTACTCCGGCAGCCAGTTCCGCTACGAGCGTGCCCAGAAGGGCCGCTACCGCCACTTCTGGCAGGTCGGGGCCGAGGCCCTGGGCTCCGAGGACCCGGCGCTCGACGCCGAGCTGATCGTGCTCGGCGCGCGGGGCTTCGCCTCGCTCGGGCTCCGGCAGGTCAAGCTGCTGGTCAACTCGCTCGGCGACAAGAACTGCCGGCCCGCCTACCGGGCCGCGCTGCAGGAGTTCCTGCGCGGGCTCGACCTCGACGCCGACACCAGGGCCCGCATCGAGATCAACCCGCTGCGGGTGCTCGACGACAAGCGGCCCGAGGTGCAGGCGCAGCTCACCGGCGCGCCGCTGGTGGTCGACCACCTGTGCGCGGCGTGCAAGAGCTACCACGAGGAGGTCCGCTCGCTGCTGACCGCCTCGGGCGTGGCCTTCGAGGACGACCCGCGGCTCGTGCGCGGGCTCGACTACTACACGCGCACCACGTTCGAGTTCGTGCACGGCGGGCTCGGCTCGCAGTCGGCCGTCGGCGGCGGCGGCCGCTACGACGGGCTCAGCGAGGTGCTGGGGGGCCCGCCGCTGCCCAGCGTCGGCTGGGCGCTCGGCGTCGACCGCACGTACCTGGCGATGGAGGCCGAGGGGCTGCTCGGCGAGGCCGCGCCGGGCCGCGTCCAGGTGTACGGTGTCCCGCTGGGTGACGACGCCCGCCGCCGCATGTTCCTGCTCCTCTCCGAGCTGCGCGAGGCGGGCATCAGCGCCGACATGGCCTTCGGCGGCAAGGGGCTCAAGGGCGCGATGAAGGGCGCGGACCGATCCGGCGCCCGGTTCGCGCTGATCCTGGGCGAGCGTGACCTCGCGGCCGAGGCCGTGCAACTGAAGGACCTGACCACCGCTGAACAGACCGAGGTGCCGCTGGCCCAGGTCGCCGACGTTTTGAAAGGGAAAGTGCAGTGATCCGCACGCATACGGCCGGGTCGCTCCGTGAGGAGCATGCCGGGCAGCAGGTGACGCTCGCAGGATGGGTGGCCCGCCGCCGTGACCACGGCGGCGTTGTCTTCATCGACCTGCGCGACGCCTCCGGCTCGGCGCAGGTGGTCTTCCGCGAGGAGGACCACGCCCACGACCTGCGCGCCGAGTACTGCGTGCAGGTGGTCGGCCAGGTCAGGGTGCGCCCGGAGGGCAACGCCAACCCCGAGCTGCCCACCGGCGCGATCGAGGTCGTGGCCGAGCGGGTCGAGGTGCTGAGCGAGTCCGCGCCGCTGCCGTTCCCCATCGAGGGCAACGTGGGCGTGTCGGAGGAGGCCCGGCTCAAGTACCGCTACCTCGACATCCGCCGCCAGCAGGTCGCCGGCGCCATGCGCACCCGCTCCAAGGCCACCTACCTGGCCAACGAGGTGATGCACGAGCTCGGCTTCGTCTACGTCGAGACCCCGACGCTGACCCGCTCGACCCCCGAGGGCGCGCGCGACTTCCTGGTGCCGGTCCGCCTGCAGCCCGGCAACTGGTACGCCCTGCCGCAGTCGCCGCAGCTGTTCAAGCAGCTCCTCCAGGTCGCCGGCCTGGAGCGCTACTACCAGCTCGCCAAGTGCTACCGCGACGAGGACCTGCGGGCCGACCGCCAGCCCGAGTTCACCCAGATCGACGTCGAGATGTCCTTCGTCGACCAGGAGGACGTCATCGAGGTCGGCGAGAAGCTGGTCGGCCGGCTGTGGCGGGAGATCCTCGGCTACGAGATCCCCATGCCGCTGCCGCGCATGACCTACGCCGACGCCATGGCCCGCTACGGCTCCGACAAGCCCGACCTGCGCTTCGGCCAGGAGCTCGTCGAGATGACCGACTACTTCGCCGACACCTCCTTCCGCGTCTTCCAGGCCGACTACGTCGGCGCGGTGGTCATGCCGGGCGGCGGCTCGCAGACCCGCAAGGAGCTCGACGGCTGGCAGGAGTGGGCGCGCAGCCGCGGCGCCAAGGGCCTGGCGTACGTGCTGGTCCAGGAGGACGGCACGCTCGGCGGCCCGGTCGCCAAGAACCTGTCGGAGCAGGAGCTGTCCGGCCTGGCCGCCAAGGTCGGCGCCAACCCCGGCGACGCGGTCTTCTTCGCCGCCGGCGCCCGCTCGGCCTCCCGCGACCTGCTGGGCGCGGCCCGGCTGGAGATCGGCCGGCGCTGCGGCCTGATCGACGAGTCGCAGTGGTCGTTCCTGTGGGTGGTCGACGCCCCCATGTTCGAGGAGGACGGCGAGGGCGGCTGGACGGCCGTGCACCACCCGTTCACCGGCCCCAAGCCGGAGTGGGCCGACAACTTCCAGGACCACCCGGGCGAGGCCCTGGCCTACGCCTACGACATGGTCTGCAACGGCATGGAGATCGGCGGCGGCTCGATCCGTATCCACCGGGCCGAGATGCAGCAGCGCGTCTTCGACGTGCTCGGCATCTCCAAGGAGGAGGCCGAGAGCAAGTTCGGCTTCCTGCTGGAGGCGTTCAAGTACGGCCCGCCCCCGCACGGCGGCATCGCCTACGGCTGGGACCGGATCTGCATGCTGCTGTCCGGCGGCGACTCGATCCGCGATGTGATCGCGTTCCCGAAGACCGCCTCCGGCTTCGACCCGCTGACCGCCGCGCCGACGCCGATCACGGCCGAGCAGCGCAAGGAGGCGGGCGTCGACGCCCAGCCCAAGTCCGAGGCCTGACACGACGACGGCGGGCGTCCCCCTTTCCGCAGGGGACGCCCGCCGTTCTCGTGTGCCGAGCTACCTCAGCGTGACGCGCTTGATGATGATGGGGTTCTTCGGCGCGGTCGAGCCGCCGTCGCCCACGATGTCGTCGCCGTTGACGATGACGCCGTCCTTGGCGACCTTCTCGATGATCTCCAGGCCGGAGCGCACCATGCCGAGCACCGAGTACTGCGGCTCCAGCTGGCCGTTCTCGTCCGACAGCGAGATGGCGAACTGGCTGCTGTTCTGCCCGGCGGCGCCGTCGGGCTGGGTCAGGAACACCACGCCCTTGGTGTAGGACATGGTGCCGGCGGCCTCGTCGCCGAACACGTAGCCGGCCGTGCCCTGTCCGTCGGTCGGGTTCCTGCCGTCGGCCTTGGCCTGCGGGTCGCCGCACTGCAGCAGGAACAGGCCGGCCGTCTCCGGCGTCGCCAGCCGGTGGCACTTGGTGTTGTTGTAGAAGCCCTTCCTGGCCAGGAACGCCATCGAGTTGACCGAGCACGGGGTCGCGTTCGCGTCGACGTCGATGACGATGTTGCCGTGGTTGGTGGTCACGGTCATCGTCTTGAGCTTCAGGTTGGGCCGCTTGCCCGGCAGGCCGACGAACTTGTTGGGCGCGGAGTCGTCACGCTTGTACGTGCACGACACCTCGCCCGCCTTCTTCGGCGGCGCGGTGCTCGGCAGCTCCGTCGGCGCGGGAGAACTGGTGCTGGCGGAGGGCGTGGGCGTGCTCGCCGCCGCGGCCGTCTTCTTGTCGTCGCCCATCAGGGTGGTCGCGGCGAAGATGCCGCCCGCCACCACGACGACGGCCACGCCCGCGCCGATGAAGGTGTTCCGCCTGCCTTTGGCGGTCTGTTCGGCCGCGCGCCGCGCCTGCCGCTCCTTGTGCTCCCGGGCCAGCTCGCTCTGGCGGTCGTCGCCGCTCACCGGTTGTCTCCTTCATCTTTGCCGACACATGACCAAACAACTCCGCGAATGCTACCGGCCTCCGATATGTGCCGGGCGTAAGTGGCGGAAGCCACTGACTGGGGCAAGTGGGAGATAGAACCTTTCGGTATGAGAATTCGTAGTCCAGGTGAGGCCCCTACCAAGGAGTGATCGTGTTCGAGCAGATCCTCGGCCTGCCGGCCCATCCGCTCATCGTCCATTTCGCCGTGGTGCTGACGCCGCTGCTCGTCCTCCTGGCGGGGGCGTACGCGCTGCTGCCACGCGTAAGGACCCTGACGGCGTGGGCGGTGGTGCTGCTCGCCGTGGCCGCCCCCGTGGCGGTCCTGGTGGCCAAGGAGAGCGGGGAGAGCCTGAAACGGGCCCGCTTCGCCGACGTGGACGGCCCGCTCGGGGCGCGCGTCGCCGACCACGAGAGCTTCGCGAACCCGCTGCTGCTGTCGGTGGCCGGCCTGGCCGCCGCCTCCCTGGCCCTCGTGTACGCCACCACCCCCGCGCGCCGCTCGGTCACCTCCGACCGGTTCGGCAGGCCCGTCACGTTCGTCCTGTCGGCGCTGACGGTCGTCCTGGCGGCCGTGGCGGGGTGGTTCTGCTTCCGCGCGGGCGACTCCGGGGCCAGGGCCGTGTGGGCCGCGGCGGGTCTGACCGGCGTGTAATCTCGCGTTGTGGATAGCCTGTTCGATTCGGCGGCTGAGGAGGCCACCCCGCAACCCCTCGCGGTGCGGATGCGCCCGCGCACCCTCGACGAGGTGATCGGCCAGCGACACCTGCTGGGCCCCGGCACCCCGCTGCGGCGGCTGGTCGAGAGTGAGGCCCCCATGTCGCTGTTCCTGTGGGGCCCGCCCGGCACCGGCAAGACGACCCTGGCCTACGTCGTCTCCAACGTCACCAAGCGCCGCTTCGTCGAGATCTCCGCCGTCTCGGCGGGCGTCAAGGACGTCCGCGCCGCCATCGACAACGCCCGCCGCGAGCTGGGCATGAGCGGCCGGCAGACCGTGCTGTTCGTCGACGAGGTCCACCGCTTCAACAAGGCCCAGCAGGACGCCCTGCTGCCGGCGGTGGAGAACCGCTGGGTCACCTTCATCGGCGCCACCACCGAGAACCCGTCCTTCTCGGTCATCTCGCCGCTGCTGTCGCGCTCGCTGCTGCTCACGCTGGAGTCGCTGTCCGACGACGACGTGCGCGCGGTCCTGGAGCGCGCGGTGGCCGAGCCGCGCGGCCTGGACGGGCGGCCCCGGCTCGCGCCCGAGGCCCTCGACCACCTGGTGCGCCTGGCCGGCGGCGACGCCCGCAGGTCGCTGACCTACCTGGAGGCCGCCGCCCTGCTGGCCGACGACATCACCGTCGAGGTGGTGGAGAAGGCCGCCGACAAGGCGGCCGTGCGCTACGACCGCCAGGGCGACCAGCACTACGACGTGATCAGCGCGTTCATCAAGTCGATGCGCGGCTCCGACGCCGACGCGGCGCTCCACTACCTGGCCCGCATGATCGAGGCCGGCGAGGACCCGCGCTTCATCGCCCGCCGCATCGTCATCTTCGCCTCCGAGGACGTCGGCATGGCCGACCCCACCTGCCTGCAGACGGCGGTGGCCGTGGCCCAGGCCGTGCAGCTCATCGGGCTGCCCGAGGGGCAGATCAACCTGGCCCAGGCCGTCATCCACTGCGCGATGGCGCCCAAGTCCAACGCGGTCGTCAAGGCCATCGGCGCGGCGGTCGGCGACGTCCGCAAGGGGCTGATCGGCCAGGTCCCCGGCCACCTGCGCGACGCCCACTACCCCGGCGCCGCCAAGCTCGGCCACGGCGACGGCTACAAGTACCCGCACGACTTCGACCACGGCCTGGTGCGCCAGGACTACGCGCCCGAGCAGGTGCGCGACCGCCGTTACTACGAGCCCACCCGCCACGGCGCAGAGGCTCCCGTGGCCGACCGCTGGGCCAGGATCCGCGACTTCCTGCGCGGCTCCTGACCGTCCCGCCCGCACGCCAGATTGATCGCCACCATGACCGTCACCTCGAACGACCACCGCGCGAGCTTCGACGCCCGCATCACCTTCGGCAACGGCGGCGACCTCGCCGTCCACGGCTTCCGCGTCGACCTGCCCGGCCCCGACGTCTCCGAAGGCGAGATCGCCGCCCTGTTCGTGGCCTCGCTCGGCCTGCTGATGACCGACGGCGTCGAGCTGACCAACGTCGAGATCTTCGCCGAGCCGCACAAGGGCACCAGGGGAGGGCCGTCCGACCGCGCGGCCACGGCCGCCCCGGCGGCGGGGGGAGCGCTGGTCGAGCTCGCCCGTCCGCCCGCCGAGGGCGGCACCTGCCTGGTGGCGCCCGGCGGCGACCTGCCGGGCCTGCCCCTGTCGCGCGCGGCCGAGCTGCCCACCGTGGTGGTGCGGCTGGAAGGGGCCGGGGGGCGGGAGGTCGGCGTGGGCACGCTGGCCGCCTTCGACGTGCGCGGCAGGGCCGTGCTGCTGCACACCGGCGCGGGCGAGGGCGGGCGGCTCACCCCGGAGGCCGCCGCGTGGCTGGCCGCGGGCGGCGTGTCCCTGGTCGGCACCGACGCCGACACCCTCGACGGCACCACGCCTGAGGGGGACGACGGGCGTGTGGACAGCCCGGCGCTCGACGTGCTGCTCGCCGCCGGTGTGCCGGTCGTGGAGCGGCTGACCGGGCTCGACCGGCTGCCGCCGACCGGCGCCCTGTTCACGGCCGCGCCGCCGCTGCTGGAGGGCGTCGGGCGGGTTCCCGTACGCGCCTTCGCCCGCGTCCCCGAGGCGTGACAGACGGCGTGACAGGAGGCGGCCGGGCGGCGGAACGCCTGGTCAGGGCGGCATGCGATCGGTCACGGAAGCGTCCGCAGGCGACCTGGCCGCCGGATCGGACCCGGTTTCCTCACGAACGTTGTCGCCGGGACGCGATAAGGTTCTTGCCGTTCCGGCCCAGCGTACGAGGGAGATGAGCGGATGCTTACCGCTGGAGAGGTCGCCGGGCTGATCGCGGCCACGGGCTGGATTGTCCTGGTCTGCGTTCTCGCCATGGTGCTCGTCAAGCTCGCCAGGCTGCTCACCGAGACCACCAAGGCGGTCTCCGACCTGAACAACCGCCTGGTTCCGCTGCTCGACGACGTGAGCGTCACGGTCAACGAGACCAACAGGCAACTGGTCGCGGTCGAGGCCATCGCCCAGGACGTCAAGCAGGTCAGCGCCCACGCCGCCAAGCTCAGCGCGGTGACGCAGACCATCTTCACGGGCCCGTTGATCAAGGTGTCGTCGCTCGGCTACGGCGTGCGGCGCGCCATCGAGGCCCGCAGGCCGCCGAGGCGGTCCCGGTGATCAGACGGCTGTTCTACCTCTCGCTCGGCGCGTTCCTCGCCTTCTGGGTGATGCGCAGGCTGCAGGCGCTGCACCCGACCCACGTCGTCCGGCGCACGGCCGACGGCGCGGCGGGCATGCTCGCGCGGGTGAGAGACTTTACCTCTGACGCGCTCGGCGAGGCCGCCGAGCGCGAAACCCAGTTGCGGGCCCGCTTCGGGCTCGACAACGCTGAAGACAACAACTGACTACCAGCAAAGGATGGCCACAATGGAGTCGGCAGAGATAGCCCGCCGCTTCCTGCGCTTCTTCGAGGAGCGTGGGCACAAGGTCGTGCCCTCGGCCAGCCTGATCGCTGAGGACCCCACGCTACTCCTGGTTCCTGCCGGTATGGTGCCGTTCAAGCCGTACTTCCTGGGGCAGCGCAAGCCTCCGGCGTCACGGCTGGCAACCGCGCAGAAGTGCGTGCGCACGCCCGACATCGAAGAGGTCGGCAAGACCACCCGGCACGCCACCTTCTTCCAGATGCTCGGCAACTTCTCCTTCGGCGACTACTTCAAGTCCGAAGTGATCCCGTTCGCGTGGGAGCTGCTCACCCGCTCCGAGTCCGACGGCGGCTTCGGCTTCCCCGAAGACCGGCTCTGGGCGACCGTCTACCTCGAGGACGACGAGGCCTACGACATCTGGCGCAACAAGGTCGGCGTGCCCGAGAGCCGCATCCAGCGCCGCGGCCTGGAGGACAACTACTGGCACATGGGCGTGCCAGGCCCCGGCGGCCCCTGCTCGGAGATCTACTACGACCGCGGCCCCGAGTACGGCAAGGAGGGCGGCCCCGTCGCCGACGAGGACCGCTACCTCGAGGTCTGGAACCTCGTCTTCATGCAGTACCAGCTCAGCCAGGTCCGCACCAAGGTCGACTTCGACATCTCCGGCGAGCTGCCGGCCAAGAACATCGACACCGGCATGGGCCTTGAGCGCATGGCGACGATCCTGCAGGGCGTCGACAACCTCTACGAGATCGACACCACCTACAAGATCCTCGACAAGGCGGCCGAGCTCACCAAGACCCGCTACGGCCGCGACCACCGCGCCGACGTGAGCCTGCGCGTGATCGCCGACCACGTGCGCACCGGCACCATGCTGGTCGCCGACGGCGTCATGCCCGGCAACGAGGGCCGCGGCTACGTGCTGCGCCGCATCCTGCGCCGCTCGGTGCGCAACCTGCGCCTGCTCGGCTCCGGCGACGAGCGCTACATGCACGAGCTGACCGACGTCGCGATCAACGTGATGGGCGAGCAGTACCCCGAGCTCAAGGCCGACGCGCCGCAGATCCATGGGATCATCGACGCGGAGGAGGCGTCCTTCCTGGGCACGCTCCGCACCGGCACCGCGATCTTCGACGTGGCCGTCGAGGAGACCAAGCGCAAGTCGGGCACGACGCTCTCGGGCGACCAGGCGTTCAAGCTGCACGACACCTACGGCTTCCCGATCGACCTCACCCTGGAGATGGCGGCCGAGCAGGGGCTCAAGGTCGACGAAGAGGGCTTCCGCCGCCTCATGAAAGAGCAGCGGCAGAACGCCAAGGCCGACGCGGCGGCCAAGAAGACCGGCAACGCCGACATCTCCGTCTTCGGCCACCTGCTGGAGAAGGCCGGCAAGATCGACTTCCTCGGCTACGACGAGACCGAGGCCGAGACGTCCGTCGTCGGCATCCTGGTCGACGGCGTCAGCGTGCCGGCGGCCGGTGCGGGCACGACCGTCGAGATCGTGCTCGGCCGCACCCCGTTCTACGCCGAGGGCGGCGGCCAGCTCGCCGACCAGGGCGTCATCCGCACGGCGGGCGCCGAGGTCGAGATCCTCGACGTGCAGTCGCCGCTCAAGGGCCTGATCGTCCATCGCGGCAAGATCCGCAGCGGTGAGCTGAAGGCCGGCGACGAGGCCCAGGCCGAGATCGACGTCGAGCGCCGCCGGGCGATCTCGCGCAGCCACAGCGCCACCCACCTGGTCCACCGCGGCTTCAAGAACGCGCTGGGCGAGACGGCCGCGCAGGCGGGCTCGGAGAACTCCCCGGGCCGCTTCCGCTTCGACTTCACCGCGGCCGGCGCGGTCCCGGCCAGCGTGCTGCGCGACGTCGAGGACGAGGTCAACGCGGTGCTGATCAACGACCTCAAGGTCAACGCGTTCTACACCTCCCAGGCCGAGGCCAGGGCGATGGGCGCGCTGGCGATGTTCGGCGAGAAGTACGGCGACGAGGTCCGCGTGGTCGAGATCGGCGACTACTCGCGCGAGCTGTGCGGCGGCACCCACGTCCACAGCTCCGGGCAGCTCGGCCTGGTCAAGGTGCTGGGCGAGCAGTCGGTCGGCGCGGGCGTGCGCCGGGTCGAGGCGCTGGTCGGCATCGACGCCTTCCGCTTCCTGGCCCGCGAGAGCGTGCTGGTGGCCCAGCTGTCCGAGCAGCTCAAGGCGCGCCGCGAGGAGCTGCCCGAGCGCATCGAGGGCATCGTCACCCGCCTGCGCACCGCCGAGAAGGAGCTGGAGAAGGTGCGCTCGGCGCAGGTGCTCCAGGTGGCTGGCGAGCTGGCGTCCCAGGCCCGTGACCTGCACGGAGTCTCCGTGGTGACTCACCGCGCGCCTGATGGCACCGGCGCCGACGACCTGCGTAAGCTCGCGCTTGATGTGCGTGGCAGATTCCCGGCCGACCGGCCGGCGGTCGTGGTGATCGCCGGCGCCCCCTCCGACCGGCCCGTGGTGGTCGCCGCGGTCAACGAGGCGGGGCGCGAGCGGGGGCTCAAGGCCGGAAGGCTGGTCGGCGTCGCCGCCAAGGCTCTTGGGGGTGGCGGTGGCGGCAAGGACGATGTCGCGCAGGGCGGCGGTACGCGGCCCGAGGCGATCGGCGACGCGCTCGGCCTGGTCGAACAGGCCATCGGCGAGCAGATCGGATGACATGAGGTTCGGTTCGCGGATCGGCGTCGACGTCGGATCCGTACGCATCGGCGTGGCCCGCAGCGACCCCAGTGGGACGCTGGCCACGCCGGTCGAGACCGTGCGGCGCGGCAAGGGCGACCTCGACCGCATCGCCGAGATCGTCGCCGAGCACGAGGCGATCGAGGTGATCGTGGGGTTGCCCACCTCGCTGTCCGGGCGTGAGGGGCAGGCGGCCGGGCTGGCCCGCGCGTTCGCCACCGAGCTGGCCGGGCGGCTGGCGCCCACGCCGGTGCGGCTGTTCGACGAGCGGCTCACCACGGTCGCCGCCCAGCACGGGCTACGGGCCAGCGGCGTACGCGCCAAGAAGCAGCGCGGGGTCGTCGACCAGGCGGCCGCCGTCGTGCTGCTGCAGGACGCCCTCGACTCCGAACGCGCCACCGACAGACCACCAGGCAGGCCCGTCGAACCGCCCCCCGCGGCGGCCGACGGACCTGCCTCATGACCGGGCGGCACCGCGAGGCCCGCGACGAGGCCATGACCTGTGCGCCCGCTCCGACGCCGCCAGTCCGGCGCCTGCCCGGCGAGGTGGTCACGTGAACGCCACCCCTGACGACGACGGCGGCGAAGTGGTCCCGTTCCAGCGGGCCGACTCCGAGCAGGAGTCGCCGCCGGAGCCGGCGGCCGGGGAGCCTCCGGGCAACGGCGACGGCCCGCCGCGGCGTCGGGGCCGGGCCCTGGGCAAGGCTGGGCTGATCTCCGCCGCGCTGGTGGCCGCCCTGGTGGCGGCGGGGGCGGCCGCGCTCACGGTGGTCAGGCCGTACCTGAGCCCCGACGACTTCGAGGGCGTGGGCAGCGGGACGGTCACCGTCCGGATCCCGCCGGGCGCGAACGCCGAGGAGATCGGCACCGCGCTGGCCGACGCGGGGGTGGTGGCCAGTTCGCGTTCGTTCGTGAACGCGGCCCAGGAGCGGGCCGTGGCCAACCGGCTGCGTCCCGGCCACTACCGGCTGCGCAAAGGCATGGCCGCGGGCGCGGCGCTCGATCTGCTGCTCGCGCCGGCGTCCCGGCTCGTCAGGCGGGTGGCGGTGCCCGAGGGGCTGCGCGCGAACGAGGTGCTGCGGCGCGTCGCCCAGCTGGCCGCGCTGCCGCTGAAGGAGCTGCAGGCCGTCGACAAGAGCCTCATCGGGCTGCCCACGTACGCGCCCGGGATCGAGGGCTTCCTGTTCCCCGCCACCTACGACGTCGAGCCCGGCGACAAGCCCGTGGACGTGCTGGCCGCCATGGTGGAGCGGTGGGGCGTGGCCGCCCGGCAGATCCATCTGGCGGACGGGGCCCGGCGGCTCGGCCTGACCCCGCTGGAGGCCCTCACGGTCGCCAGCCTCGTCCAGGCGGAGGGCGGCACCGACGCCGATTACCCCAAGATCGCCAGAGTGATCTACAACAGGCTCAAGAGCAACACGCCTCTGGAGCTGGACACCACGGTCCTGTACGCGCAGAACCGCCGGTCACTGAAGGTCACGGAGAGCGACACCAAGGTGAACTCGCCCTACAACACCTACCGCCGTCGCGGGCTGCCGCCGGCGCCCATAGCCAATCCGGGGGAGAAGGCGCTGCTGGCGGCGCTGAACCCAGCCGCAGGTGATTGGCACTGGTTTGTGACGACGGATCCGGCGCATAGAATCACCAAATTCACCAACAAAGAGAGCGAGTTCGTGAGATACCGGGAAGAGTTGAACAAGAACCTCGGGACAGGCTGATGTTCGGCGGGACCCCCCTCGTCCCCGCGCAAAAGCCCCATCCCGGGTCATGCGCCCTCTTCCCATCCCCTAGCATGGCTACCCAGAGTGATCTCCGCTGGTCGTGGGAGCATGCCCGGCGGATCCCCCCGTTCCGCCCGGTGACCCCAGCCGGTTCGGCACAACCGCTTGACGCCGAACGGGCCGTACCGGGAGATTGGCCAGCGCACCTATGAGCGATCTCGATCTGAACTCCCTGCTCGGCACCGAGGACGACGAGGGTCGGTCCCGGCGCCGTTCCCGTGGCTCCGGAAAGCGCGGCGGCAACCGCCGGCGGCGCAGACGGCGCAACCGTGGCGGCTTCGTCGCGCCGCTGCTCGCCTTCGTGGTGCTGGCGGGCATCATCGGTGGCGGCGGCTACTACGGCTACCTGTGGGTCAGCGACGCCCTCGTGCCCGACGACTACACCGGCCAGGGCACCGGCGAGGTGATCGTCGAGATCAAGGACGGCCAGAGCGCGTCGGAGGTGGCCGAGGAACTCGTGCGCCTGGGCGTCGTGGCCAGCGCCAGGGCGTTCAGCACCGCCATCGGCAACGCCGGCAAGAGCGGGTCGCTCCAGCCCGGCCAGTACAAGATGCGCAAGAAGATGTCGGCGGCCGACGCGGTGGCGATGCTGAGCCCCGAGAACAAGCTGCTGGCCAAGGTGCCGGTCAAGGAGGGCCTGCGCCTGTCCGACACGCTGACCACGCTGGCCAAGGCGACGGACAAGCCGGTCAAGGCGTTCGCGGCCGCGGCCAAGGACACCGGCGACCTCGACCTGCCGTCGTACGCCAAGGGCAAGCTCGAAGGGTACGCCTTCCCGGCCACCTACCAGTTCCCGCCCAACGCCACCCCGGCCCAGATCCTGGGCGCGATGGTCAAGCGGTTCAACCAGACCGCCGAGGAGGTCGACCTCGAAGGCGGCGCCAAGGCGCTCGGGCACAAGCCCCAGGACATCGTGATCATCGCCAGCATCATCCAGGCCGAGGCCGGCCGGTTCGAGGACATGCCCAAGATCGCCCGCGTCATCTACAACCGGCTCGACCGCGACCCGGAGATGAAGCTGGAGATGGACAGCACGGTCATGTACGCCCTCAACAAGTACCGCACCGCAGCCACCTTCGCCGAGACGAAGACGAAGAGCCGGTACAACACCTACATGTACCTCGGCCTGCCGCCGGGCCCGATCTCGAACCCGGGCCAGCACGCCATCGAGGCGGCGCTCAACCCGGCCAAGGGCGACTGGCTCTACTTCGTCGCCACCGACCCCAAGAGCAGCGTCACCAAGTTCGCCACCACCGAGGCCGAACGCCAGGCACTGCTGGCCGAGTACAAGCGGAACGGCGGCTGACCCCCGCAGGCGGGCCGCAGGACGACCGGCGGCCCGCCCACGCGGCGTGGTAGGAGTAGGGACCGTGTTTCCGGAAGGAGTGTCGATGCGGGCTGCGGTCATGGGCTCGCCGATCGGGCATTCGCTCTCGCCCCACCTGCACAGGGCCGCCTACGCGGCGATGGGGCTCGACGAGTGGAGCTACGAGGCGTTCGAGTGCGACGAGGCGCGGCTGCCCGGCCTGCTCGCCGGGCTGACCCCCGTACGCGGACAGGGCGGCGGTGAGCGGGCCTGGGCGGGCCTGTCGCTGACGATGCCGCTCAAGCGGGCCGTGCTGCCGCTCCTCGACACCGTCTCCGACCTGGCCGTCGAGGTGGGCGGGGCCAACACCGTGGTCTTCGCCGACGGCCTGCGCCACGGGCACAACACCGACGTCCACGGCATCGAGCGGGCGCTGGCCGAGGCGGGCGTGCCCGCGCCGCGCTCGGCGACCGTCCTGGGCGGCGGCGCCACGGCCGCCTCCGCGCTGGCGGCCCTGCGCAACCTGGGGCTGTTCGCGGCCACGCTGCTGGTACGCGACCCGGCCAGGGCGGGGGAGACGGCCGAGGTGGCCGACCGGCTGGGCGTGACGCTGGCGGTGGAGACGTTCGACAAGCTCGACGCGTCCATCGGGGTGGACCTGGTGGTCTCCACGCTGCCCGCGGGGGCGGCCGACGCGTGGGCGGGGCGGCTGGCCCGGGTGCCGGCGCTGTTCGACGTGGTCTACGCCCCCTGGCCGACCAGGGCGGCCACGGCGGTCCGCGAGGCGGGCGGCACGGTGGTCGGCGGCTTCCCGATGCTCCTGCACCAGGCCGTGCGCCAGGTGGAGCTGATGACCGGCCGCACGGACGTGCCGGTCGAGGCCATGCGCGCGGCGGGCGAGGCCGAGATCGCCCGGCGGTCCACGGCCCCGCAGGGCTGATCTCCCGGACGATTACCCGCGCCTGCGGGATGATTCGAGGCGCCTGCGTGGTTGTGGTAATGTAGCTCTCTGATCGGTCCGGCATGCCTTGCTGGACGCGCAAGCGGAGGTCTCCCTCCCACCCGAGTCACCGCAAGGCGGCCGGGTCCAGGATCACGCCGGACTCTCCGGGGAGCTCGAGGCCACGAAGCCACAGAGCTCAGTGGCCCCGCATGCGCGACGTGCGGGGCTTTTCGCGTCTTCGGCGCGGAAGGCCCCCGCCACGACGAGCACGTAGGGATCGCAAACCTAGGAGGCCCCATCAGCACTGAGCCCCGCATCAACGAGCGTATCCGAGTTCCCGAGGTTCGCCTCGTGGGCCCGAACGGCGAGCAGGTCGGCATCGTCAGCATTCACGACGCGCTGAAGCTCGCCCAGGAGGCCGACCTTGACCTCGTCGAGGTCGCGGCCACGGCTCGACCGCCCGTGTGCAAGCTCATGGACTACGGCAAGTTCAAGTACGAGTCCGCGATGAAGGCGCGCGAGGCGCGCAAGAATCAGGCGCACACGATCATCAAGGAGATCAAGCTCCGGCCGAAGATCGACCCGCACGACTACGAGACCAAGAAGGGTCACGTGGTGCGGTTCCTCAAGGCGGGGGACAAGGTCAAAGTCACGATCATGTTCCGTGGGCGTGAGCAGTCCCGGCCGGAGCTCGGCTTCCGGCTGCTGCAGCGGCTCGCGGAGGACGTCCAGGAGCTCGGGTTCGTGGAGTCCCAGCCCAAGCAGGACGGCCGTAACATGATCATGGTGATCGGTCCGCACAAGAAGAAGGCCGAGGCCAAGGCCGAGAAGGCCGCCGCCAAGGCGCAGCGTGGCGAGGAGCCTTCCGAGCTGGAAGAGGAGGCTTCCGTACCGGAAGCGGAACCTTCCGTACAGGAAGCGTGACCTGCGGCTGGGGTTAGCCTTACAACACGCGCCCCAGCAGCCGCCACCGGCAGACGAACAAGCCGCGACCGGGTCGGCCAGCACCGGCCCGGCCACCGGCACGACCGAATTGAGGAGAGACGGCGACATGCCGAAGATGAAGACGCACAGCGGTGCGAAGAAGCGGTTCCGGCTCACCGGCACCGGCAAGCTCAAGCGCCGCCGCGCCAGCCGCGCGCACTACAACGAGTGGAAGTCCTCCACGCTGACGCGTCGTCTCAAGGGTGAAGTCGTCGTTTCGCCGGCAGACACCAAGAAGATCAAGAAGCTGCTCGCCAAGTAGCGCGAACCCCCGGGGAGAAGAACATGGCACGCGTGAAGCGGGCGCTCAACGCCAAGAAGAAGCGCAAGGTCGTCCTCGACAGGGCGAGTGGTTATCGTGGCCAGCGGTCGAGGCTGTACCGCAAGGCCAAGGAGCAGATGCTCCACTCGATGACGTACGCCTACCGGGACCGCAAGGACCGTAAGGGTGCGTTCCGCCGTCTGTGGATCCAGCGGATCAACGCCGCTGCCCGCGCCAACGGCATGACCTACAACCGCCTGATCCAGGGCCTGCGCCTGGCCGGCATCGAGGTCGACCGCAAGATCCTCGCTGACCTCGCGGTCAACGACGCCCCGACCTTCGCCACGCTCGTCGAGGCCGCCAAGAAGGCGCTCCCGGCGAACGTGAACGCTCCGGCCACCGCGAGCTGAGGTCGCCTTCAGACACATGAGGGCCCACCGTCACGGTGGGCCCTTTTGCTGTATCCACGCATGACCAGGGGGAGAGCATGGCCGGGTCCGAGCTGACCAACGTGAAGTCGCCGAGGGTGAAGGCCGCACGCAGGCTCACCAAGCGCGCCTTCAGGGAGCAGGACCGCAGGTTTCTGGCCGAGGGACCGCAGGCGGTGCGTGAGGCGCTCAAGCTCGACGGGGTAGTCCTGGAGCTGTTCGCCACGGCCGAGGCCGAGCTGCGGCACGCCGAGCTCGTCACCCAGGCCATGCTGCAGGGGGTGCCCGTCCACCGGGCCAGCGGCGAGGTCATGTCGGAGCTGTCCCAGACCGTGACCCCGCAGGGGCTGCTGGCGGTGTGCCGGTTCGTGCACGTGCCGCTGGAGGAGGCGCTCGACGGGGAGCCGAAGCTGGTCGCGATGCTGGCGCACGTACGCGACCCGGGCAACGCCGGCACCGTCATGCGGGCGGCCGACGCCGCCGGGGCGGACGCCGTGATCTTCACCGACGCCTCCGTCGATCCCTACAACGGCAAGTGCGTACGCGCCAGCGCGGGCAGCCTGTTCCATTTGCCGGTCGTCATCGGTGCACCGGTCGCCCCCGCCGTGCGTCAACTCAGGGAGCGGGGCATGCGCGTGCTGGCGGCCGACGGCGCGGGCAAGCACACGCTCGACGACGTGGATCTTTCCGGACCGACCGTGTGGATCTTCGGGAACGAGGCCTGGGGACTGCCGGAGGAGATACGCGCCGAGGCGGACGATGTGGTCAGAGTGCCTATCTACGGACAGGCTGAAAGTCTGAACCTGGCCACCGCCGCGGCGGTGTGCCTTTACTCCTCCGCCAGGGCTCAGCGAGTGCCCTAGGCGGCCGGAAACCCGCTATTGTCGGCGTTGTAGGCGGAGGAGGCGAGGTCGTGCACGGCGCAGAAACCGACGGGCGAGTCGTGGCCGCCGCGTGCACGATCTCCATCGACGACCTCCCCGACGGCCTTATCGTGACCGACCGATATGGGTGCGTGCTGGCCGTCAACCGGGCCGCCGTCCGGCTCACGCGGGTCGCCATGGAGCGCGCGGTGGGCCGGGAGATGAACGAGGTCTTCCCCTTCCGCGACCACGACGGACGCGAGTGGTGGAAGGGCCTCGACCCCGAGGGCGGGCTGCGTACCCGCACCAGGGTCCCCGAGCGGCCGCTGCACCTGCCGGGCGGGCAGGAGCTCTACGTCGCGGCCCGGCTGGTGCGCGAGCCCGAGCGCGGCGGCGAGGTCGAACGCGTGACGATCACGCTGCGCGACGGCGGCGCCCGCGCCCGGCTGGAGCGCAGCCGCGCCGACCTGGTCTCCACCGTGGCCCACGAGCTGCGCTCGCCGCTGACCAGCGTCAAGGGCTTCACCGCCACCCTGCTGGCCAAGTGGACGCGCTTCACCGACGAGCAGAAGCGCGTCATGCTGGAGACCGTCAACAACGACGCCGACCGCGTCACCCGTCTCATCACCGAGCTGCTCGACGTCTCGCGCATCGAGTCCGGGCGGCTGGAGGTGCGCCGCCAGGTCGTCGACCTGCCGGCCAGGGCGCGCCGGCTCGTCGCCGGCCGGGTCGCGGCGGGCGACTCCGAAGACCGCTACCGCCTGATCGTCGGCGACCGCCTGCCCGAGATGTGGCTCGACCAGGACAAGATCGACCAGATTCTGGGTAATCTGGTGGAGAACGCGGTGCGCCACGGGCGTGGCACCGTGACGATCGAGATCGAGTCCGTCGGATGGGGAGTGGCCGTGTCGGTGCGCGACGAGGGCGAGGGCATCGAGCCCGAGCTGGCTCCGCGCGTCTTCCGGCAGTTCTGGCGGGGCGGCAACAGCCGCCGCCGCGGCGGCACCGGGCTCGGCCTGTTCATCGTGAAGGGCCTGGTCGAGGCACACGGCGGCACGATCACCGTGCAGCGCGCGCCCGAGGGCGGCGCGGAGTTCCGATTTACCGTGCCCACCGGCACACCCGACTTCGCCACGGTCTGAAGCCCCGAGCGGCTTGCCGCCTGAGCCCGTCGAAGTCGGTCCGGTGGGCGGGCCCCACTAGACTCGTTTCCGCTCAAGCCCTGGATACGGAGCTCACTCTTGTCTGACTACGACCCCGTCGAGGTGACGCCGTTGCACGCCGACGAGCTGTCCCGCATGGAGGCCGACGCCCTCACGGCGATCAAGGCGGCCGACAGCCTCGACGCACTCAAGCAGGCCAGGCTGGCGCACGCGGGCGACCGCTCGCCCATCGCCCTGGCCAACCGCGAGATCGGCGCCCTGCCGCCGGCCGCCCGAGCCGAGGCCGGCAAGCGCGTCGGCGGCGCCCGCAGAGCGATCGGCGAGGCGCTGGCCGCCCGCCAGGCCGAGCTGGAGGCCGAGCGCGACGCCCGGGTGCTCGTCGAGGAGACCGTCGACGTCACCCTGCCGTGGGACCGCCGGCCGCGCGGCGCCCGCCACCCGCTGACCACGCTGCAGGAGCGCATCGCCGACGCGTTCGTCGCCATGGGCTACGAGGTCGCCGAGGGCCCCGAGCTCGAGGGCGAGTGGTTCAACTTCGACGCGCTCAACATCGCCACCGACCACCCGGCCCGCTCCGAGCACGACACGTTCTTCGTGGACTCCACCGAGTCGGGCATGGTGCTGCGCACCCAGACCTCGCCGGTGCAGATCCGCGCGTTGCTGCAGCGCGAGCTGCCGGTCTACGTGATCTCGCCGGGCAAGACGTTCCGCACCGACGAGCTCGACGCCACCCACACCCCGGTCTTCCACCAGACCGAGGGGCTGGCCGTCGACGAGGGCCTGACCATGGCCCACCTCAAGGGCACGCTCGACAGGTTCGCCGAGGTCATGTTCGGCAAGGGCATCACCACCCGGTTCCGGCCGAACTACTTCCCCTTCACCGAGCCGTCCGCCGAGATGGACCTGAAGTGCTTCGTCTGCCGCGGCGCCTCGGCGATCCCCGGCAACCCGCCGTGCCGCACCTGCAAGTCCGAGGGCTGGATCGAGTGGGGCGGCTGCGGCATGGTCAACCCGCGGGTGCTCATCGCCTGCGGCGTCGACCCCTCGCGCTACTCCGGGTTCGCGTTCGGCATGGGGATCGAGCGCACGCTGATGTTCCGCCACAACGCCGAAGACATGCGAGACATGATCGAGGGGGACGTGCGCTTCACGCTCCCGTTCGGAATGGAGATCTGATGAAGGTCCCGCTTTCCTGGCTGCGGGAGTACGTCGATCTCCCGGCGGCCACCGCGCACGAGGTGGCCGACAGGCTCACCATGGCCGGGCTCAAGCTCGAGGCCATCACCTCCTACGGCCACGACGTCAAGAACGTCGTCGTCGGCGAGGTGCTGGAGATCGAGGAGCTGTCCGGTTTCAAGAAGCCGATCAGGCACTGCAAGGTCGAGGTGGGCGAGGCGACGCCGCGCGAGATCGTCTGCGGCGCCACGAACTTCGTCGCCGGCGACCGCGTGCCGGTCGTGCTGCCCGGCGGCGTGCTGCCGGGCGGGTTCGAGGTGGGGGCGCGCAAGACGTACGGGCGCATGTCCGAGGGCATGATCTGCTCCGAGCGCGAGCTGGGCCTCGGCGACGACCACAACGGCATCATGGTGCTGCCCGCCGACACGCCCATCGGCACCGACGTGGTCGAGCTGCTCGGCCTGCGCGACGACGTGATCGAGCTGGAGATCACGCCCGACATCGGCTACGCGCTGTCCGTGCGCGGCGTGGCCCGCGAGGTGGCCACCGCGTTCGGCGTGGCCTTCCGCGACCCGGCCGACGTCGAGGTGCCCGCCGAGGCCGAGCCGTCCTGGCCGGCCTCCATCGGCGACCCGACGGCCTGCGACCGGTTCGTGCTGCGCGAGGTGCGCGGCTTCGACCCGGCCGCCCAGAGCCCGCTGTGGATGCGGGTGCGGCTGAGCCGGTCCGGCATGCGCCCGGTGTCGCTGGCCGTCGACGTCACCAACTACCTGATGCTGGAGCTCGGCCAGCCGCTGCACGCCTTCGACCGGTCGAAGCTGACCGGCGAGATCGTCGTACGGCGGGCCCGGGAGGGCGAGCGGCTGGAGACGCTCGATCACGTCGTGCGCGAGCTCGACCCCGACGACATCCTCATCACCGACGAGTCGGGCCCGATCTCCATGGCGGGCACGATGGGCGGGCTGGAGACCGAGATCTCCGACGGCTCGACCGACATCGTCATCGAGGCCGCCCATTTCTCGGCCACCGGCATCTCGCGCGAGTCGCGCCGGCACGGGCTGGTGTCGGAGGCGTCCAAGCGGTTCGAGCGCGGCGTCGACCGCGAGCTGCCGCTGGTCGCCTCCTGGCGGGCGGTGCAGCTGCTGGCCGAGCTGGGCGGCGCGACCGTGCAGCCCGGGGTGACGCACGCCGAGGTCGACGTCACGCCGGCGCGCATCGCGATCCCGGCCGGTCATCCGTCGGCCGTGGCGGGCCTCCCGTACGCCAAGGAGGTCGTCGTCGGCCGCCTGGAGCAGGTGGGCTGCGTCGTGACCGACGGCGACGACCCGGCCGTGCGCCAGGGCGGCGTCGACCCGACCGGCGTCGTGACCGGCGGCGAGCTGGCGGCCAGGCTGGCCGTCACCGGGCCGGACATGATCACGGTGACCCCGCCGTCCTGGCGGCCCGACCTCACCGACCCCAACGACCTGGCCGAAGAGGTCATCCGGCTCGAAGGCTACGACCGGCTGCCGTCGGTGCTGCCCAGCGCGCCGGCGGGCGCCGGGCTGACCGAGGGGCAGCGGCTGCGCCGGCGGGTCGGCCGGGCGCTGGCCGAGGGCGGCTACGTCGAAGTGCTCAGCTACCCGTTCATCGGTGCCGACGACTTCGACCGCCTCCAGCTGCCCGCCGACGACGCGCGGCGCCGGGCCATGCGCCTGGCCAACCCGCTGTCGGAGGACGAGCCGCTGATGCGCACGACGCTGCTGCCCGGCCTGCTCAAGACGCTGGTCCGCAACGTCGGGCGCGGCTTCGGCGACGTGGCGCTGTTCGAGACGGGCGCGGTCTACCGGCCCAGGGAGAACGCCCCCGCGGCCGCTCCGGTGCTCGGCGTCGCGCGCCGTCCCACCGAGGAGGAGCTGGCCTCGATCGAGGCGGCGCTGCCCGACCAGCCGCTGCGGGTCGCGGTCGTGCTGGCCGGGGAGTTCGAGCGGTCCGGCTGGTGGGGCTCCGGCCGCGAGGCCTCGTGGGCCGACGCTGTGCAGGCCGCCCGGCTGGTCGCCGCCGAGTCGCGGATCGAGCTGTCCATCAGCGCCGACCAGCACGAGCCCTGGCACCCGGGCCGGTGCGCCGCCCTCTACGTGGGCGACACGCTGGTGGGGCACGCCGGTGAGCTGCATCCGCGGGTCATCGAGGCGTACGGGCTGCCGCCGCGTACCGCCGCCATGGAGCTGGAGCTGTCGCGGCTGGAGTCGGGCATGCCGGGGCCGGTGCAGGCGCCGCCGGTGTCCCCGTACCCGGTGGCGACACAGGACGTGGCGCTGATCGTGCCCGACTTCACGCCGGTGGCCGACGTGGAGGCGGCGCTGCGCGACGGGGCCGGGGAGCTGCTGGAGTCGGTGCGGCTGTTCGACGTCTACGCGGGTGAGCAGGTGGGCGAGGGGAACAAGTCGCTCGCCTACACGATGCGGTTCCGGGCGGCCGACCGTACGTTGACGGTCGAGGAGACGACGGCGGCCAGGGACGCGGCGGTGGCGATGGCGGCCGACCGCGTGGGAGCGCAACTGCGCGGCGTCTGACGTCACGGGATCGGGCCGGTACGGATCGCCGTACCGGCCCTTTTACTTGCGGCGCCCGCCGAGGGTGGTGAGATCGATGTCGAGGTCGAACGGCACAGTCAGTTTGAGCCGGTCGTGGTGCACGCCAGTACCGACGTAGACGCCGGTGGCGGGGTCGATCTCGTAGACGTAGACCACCGGGAGGGCGCCGGCCTTCTCGATGCGCCAGAAGTGCGGGATGCCCGCCTCGGCATAGAGGGTGGGCTTACGCTTCCTGTCGCGCACCTCAGAGTCAGGGGAGACCACTTCGACGGCGAGGATGACATCCTTGGCCTGGTAGCAGGTGACGCCCTCGTCGGAGGGCGCCTCCGGACCCAGGACGATCAGGTCGGGTTCGGGCCGTTGCTTGGGCCCCAGCTTGACGGTCATCTCCTGACAGACCTGGAGGGGGTCAGACGCGGCGTCGGCGAGCGCTCGGTGCAGGCCGAAGATCACGTTCTGGTGGAAGCGTTGCTGGGGGCTCACGAAGACCAAGCTTCCATCAATCAACTCTGTGTGCGCAGGCAAATCCGGAATGTGATCGAGGTCTTCGGCGACGTAGCCCTGCGGCGGCGGGAAGGCCCAGTCGGGGAGTGAGGAAGAGGACTCCATCTTGAGGATCACCGCTTCGGCAGTCATGGTCCAACGCTAACCAATGTATTCCGCTTACGCCTCGTGAACGAACGTACACGTGTTCAAGGCGCGGGAGAATATGGGGCATGAGGCAGTTGCTGGTGTTCGGCGAGCGGGAGGATGCCGAGGAGGTCGCCGAGGTGCTGGGCGAGTGGTTCCCAGGGCTCGGGGTGCCGAGGGTGGTACGGGAGACGCTCGCCGGCGAGGACGACGCCGAGGACGCCCAGTGGCTCGTCGTCCTGGAAGGGCTCGACGAAGGCTCGCTGGCGAAGGTGGACGAGCTGGTGGAGCGGTACGAAGGGTGGCGGGAGGCGGAGTAGGCCCTCGCCTGCCACCCATCGCCCATTGCCTGCCGCCCGCCCGCCTCCCGCCCGCCTCCCGCCGGACGTTGACCGCCGTCTGTCGCTGGTGCCGGTCGGGTGGGGCCCGGGGTGGGGCGGTCAGGCGGGGGTGGGTTCGGTGGACTGGGCGGCGCGGCGGGTGCGTTCCGCGATCGCGTGCTCGTCGGTCCTGGAGTCGTAGCGGCGGAATCCGGGGAGCGCGGCGGCCAGGCCCAGGACGGCGCCCACGCACAGCAGGCCGCCCGCGCCCAGCGAGAAGCGGGTGCCGCCGAAGTTGGCCATCAGGCTCGCGCGGGCGTTGCCCAGCATCGGGCCGCTGGCGTAGGAGAGCAGCTCGATGCCCGCCAGCCGTCCGCGCAGCTCCTGCGGGATGGTCTGGTTCCACATCGTCGTGCGGAAGATGCCGCTGATCATGTCGGCCGCGCCGGCGAGCGCGATGCAGAGGAAGACCAGCCACACGCTGGGGGCCAGCGCGGTCAGCGTCATCGCCACGCCCCACAGCGCCGCCGCGACGATCACGCCGAGGCCCTGCCGCTGCACGCGGGCCGTCCAGCGGCCGGTCACCGAGGCGGCCAGGGCGCCCACGGCGGCCGCCGAGTACAGCAGGCCCAGTGACTCGGGCGAGCCCAGCTCGTCGGCCAGGAACGGGAACAGCGCGTTGGCCATGGCGAACACCATGGCCGCGATGTCCACCAGGTACGTGCCCATGAGGTCGCGGCGGCCGGTGGCGTACCGCACGCCCTCGACCAGGGACCTCAGGGAGGCCGGGGCGGCGTCCTCGACGGGCGGCAGCGACCTGATGCGCCACAGCAGCGCCAAGGAGAGGGCGAAGGTGATCGCGTCGATGGCGTAGGCGACGTGCGTGCCCATCTGGACCAGCAGCAGGCCGCCCAGCGCCGGGGCCAGGATCGCGCCGAAGTTCCAGCGCAGGCTGTTCAGCACCGCCGCCGCGGCCTGCTGGTCGTGCCTGACGACCTGCTGCATCACGGCCTCCAGGCTCGGACGCTGCAGGCAGGCGATGCCGGTGGACAGGGCGCCCATCACGTACAGGACCCAGACCTGCGGGTGGGGGAGCATCGCGTTGACCATGAGGGCGGCAGTGGTCACCAGCAGGCCCAGCTCGCTCAGCACGATGATCCGGCGGCGGTCGAGCGCGTCGGCGATCGCGCCGCCCCACAGGCCGCACACCACCATCGGCACGAACTCCGCCAGGCTCATCATCCCGACCGCGACGTAGGAGCCGGTCAGCTCCTTCATCTGGAACGGCAGCGCCACCATGGTGATCATCGTGCCGAACATGGTGATGACCCCGGCGCCGAACAGCAGGCGGTAGTCACGGGAGTCGCGCAGCGGGGTCAGGTCAGGGGAGAGGTGACGGAGCAGGCGGGTGAGTCGTGCGGGCACGAAGTCTGATTCTGCGATGACGTGCGTGGCCAGGGCAAATCATTTTGGAACGGCGAAGGCCCCCGGGGGGAACCGGGGGCCTTCGCAGGAGGGGGGCGTCAGGCGCCGGGGACCTTGTCGAGGAAGCCGAGGACCTTGCGGATCCTGCCGTCCTCGGCCAGCTCGACCACGTCGAAGCCGACGGCCAGGGGCTCCTCGCCGGCCGGGCCGAGGTGCCAGGTGAAGCGGGCGATGTCGTGGTGGGCGTCGAACACCTCGCCGGGGGTGAACACCAGGCCGGGGAACATGCCCTGCGCGCCCTCGATCACGGCGGCGATCCCGGCGTGCCCGGCCACGTCGGCCATCGGGTCGGTGTAGGTCGCGTCCTCGGTCCACAGCTCGGCCACGGCCTTGGCGCGGGCGTCGGCGTCGGTCTCGTTCCAGACGGCCAGGTAGCGTTCGACGAGTTCGGCGGTCATGATGATCTCTCTTTCCTCAAGGTGTTGCGGTCTGGGGTCTTCACAGGGAGTCAGTTGCGGGCCCGGCGCAGGCCGGTGATCTGGAGCTCGGCGAACACCCCCACGACCAGGGCCTGGGCGATGGCCCAGACGGCGCCGATCGTGCTGAACCCGAGCGCGCCGGTCACGACGGCGGCGACGCTGCCGAGGGTCCAGACGATGTTCAGGGCGATGAAGGCCTTGACGGCGGTCTGGTTGATCGTGGGGCGCGCGGCCACCAGGCCGACGGCGGCGCCGTACACGAGCAGGAAGATCCCGATCTCGCGCAGCAGGCCCGCGCCCGGGCCGAGCAGGTCGCTCGCGGGGGCGGCCAGCGCCAGGTAGGCCAGCCCGTTGACGCCGGTGACGACGGCGTCGGCGACCAGCGCGAGGCGCAGGAACTTGGTCCGGTCGGCGGTGACGGTGAGGGCGGTCATCTCGGCTCCTTCAAGTGCTCGTTGCGACACTTGAAAGATGTCAGCCGGGGCGTAGGGGCCGCGATTACGCGCCAGGTAATGAGGGCTGCGAACCGGCCGCCGACCTGCGGGTTCTTCGGGAGAAAAAGAAGGGGGCGCCCCCTTGCGGAGGCGCCCCAAGAGGGGTTCAGGGGAGGGTCAGGAGCCGAGGATCTCCCGGCGCAGGTGGGTCTTGAGGATCTTGCCGCCCGGGTTGCGGGGCAGTTCGCCCTCGCGGAACCACACGTGCACCGGGATCTTGAACTTGGCGATCCGGTCGGCCAGGAACGAGCGCAGCTCCTCCGCCGTGACCGACCGGCCCGGGGCCTGCCGGATCACCGCGCCGACCTCCTCGCCCAGCTCGTCGTGCGGGACGCCGATCACCGCCGCGTCGTCCACGGCCGGGTGCTCGAACAGGGCCGCCTCGACCTCGGCGCAGTAGACGTTCTCGCCGCCCCTGATCACCATGTCCTTGGCGCGGTCCACGATGTAGACGAAGCCCTCCTCGTCGATCCTGGCCAGGTCGCCGGTGTGCAGCCAGCCGTCCACGAACGTCTGGGCCGTGGCCTCGGGCTGGTTCCAGTAGCCCATGATCACGTTCGGGCCGCGTACGCACAGCTCGCCCACCTCGCCGGCGGGCAGTTCGGCGCCCATGGGGTCCACCACGCGCACGTCCACCACGGCCGACGGCATGCCGATGCTGTCGGGCCTGGCGTGGTACTCGGCGCCGCCGTTGCCGATGGCCAGGGCGGTCGTCTCGGTCATGCCGTAGCCGTTGGAGGGGGCGCGGTCGGGCAGGTTCGTGGTGATGCGCTCCAGCAGCTTGGGCGGGGCGGGGGCGCCGCCGTAGCCGAGGGTGGTCAGGGACGACAGGTCGTACTTGCCGAAGTCCGGGTGCGACATGAGCTGCCAGGCGTTGGTCGGCACGCCGATCATCGTGGTGACGCGCTCCCGCTCGATCAGCCGCAGCGCCTGCTCGGGGTCCCACTTGTACATGAGCACCACGCCGCCGCCGGTGAACATCGAGGTGGTCATGCCGGAGAAGCAGCCGGTGACGTGGAACAGCGGCACGGTCAGCAGCGTCACCCGGCGCACGCCCGCCGCCGCGCCCGCGTCCTTGCCGGCCATGGTGAGCGAGCGCATGAGGCCGTAGGCCACGGTCATGGGGGACTGGCCGAGGTTGCGGTGGCTGCCGAGCGCGCCCTTGGGGCGGCCGGTGGTGCCGGAGGTGTAGAAGATCGTCGCCGGGTCCTCGGGGGAGAGCTCCACGTCGGGCAGCCGCACGTCGGCGGTGACCTCGCCCAGCACGTCCCCGAACGGGCGCGCGCCCTCGGGGACCTCGCCCCTGGTCACGATCATCGGCACGCCCGTGGAGGCCAGCCGGACCGCCCGCTCGCCGTCGGCGATCAGGACCTTGGCCCCCGAGTCGCTCACGCCGTAGGCCAGCTCGGCCTCCGTCCACCAGGCGTTCAGCGGTACGGCGATGGCTCCGGCGGCCAGCGCGGCCGAGAACGAGACGACCCATTCCGGGTAGTTGCGCATGGCGATGGCGACGCGGTCGCCCTTGGTCACGCCGTACTCGTCGACCAGGCGGTTGGCCAGGGTGGCGACGCGGCGGAAGTGCTCCTCGAACGTGATGTGCTCGTCCTCGTAGGCCAGGAAGACCTGCTCGCCGTGGAACCTGCTGATCTCCAGCAGGGCTCGGAAGTGTCCCGGCGCGTGCTTCCATGTGCGTACCCCGGCGTCGCCGATCTCCTCGGTCTCGAAAAGCTGGCCGGGGCCGGTGAGCTGGGCTTGGACCTGGGCGTGCGAAAGGGACATGCGCAGAACTCCCGCATCAGAGGATTATTCCGGTCCATTCACAGTACCGACCGGTAGGTACGTCGCGCTAGAGCAGCGGAAACCGACGCCCGGAGGCCTCGCCAGGTCTCCTGTGAAAGTTTCATGAATGTGGCGATATTTTCAGCCTCCGAGCTGCCGGTTTGGCAGCGGTTGGCGACTGCCATTGACCGTCCTCGCGCATGTCAATACCGTCTGCGATGCGATCCGCCGAGGATCGAAAGTTTTCGCAATCGAGTGCCTGCCTCCGGAGGTAGATGCCCGTGCTCTCGTCCCTGTTCGTCAGAGTCCTCGCCCTGCTGGGGATTCTCGCAGCGTTCCTCCTCCCCGCCACGTCGGCCGACGCCTCGGCGCCCCTGCGGACGCACGCGGCCGCCAAGGGCAAGTTCATCGGCACGGCGCTCGCCACCGGTCCGCTGGCCGGTGAGACCTCCTACAAGAACATCGCGGCGACCGAGTTCAGCCAGGTCACCCCCGAGAACGCGATGAAGTGGGACGCCACCGAGCCCAGCCAGGGCCAGTTCAACTACTCCGGCGCGGACGCGATCGTCGCCTTCGCCGCCCAGAACGACCAGCAGGTGCACGGCCACACCCTCGTGTGGCACAACCAGACGCCGGGCTGGGTGCAGGGCCTGAGCGCGTCCGCGATGCGCGCGGCCATGCAGAACCACATCTCCAACGTGGTCGGCCACTTCGCCGACAACCCGGCCGTGGTCTCCTGGGACGTCGTCAACGAGGTCTTCGACGACAACGGCAACCTGCGCACGTCGTTCTGGTACAACACGCTCGGCTCGGGCTACATCGCCGACGCCTTCCGCGCCGCCCGCGCCGCAGACCCCGACGCCAAGCTGTGCATCAACGACTACAACACCGAGGGGATCAACGCCAAGAGCACGGCGATCTACAACCTGGTCTCCTCACTGCGCCAGCAGGGCGTTCCCGTCGACTGCGTCGGCTTCCAGTCCCACCTGGCCATCCAGTACGGCTTCCCCGGCGACTTCCAGCAGAACCTGCAGCGCTTCGCCGCCCTCGGCGTCCAGGTGCGGATCACCGAGCTGGACGTGCGCATGCAGACCCCCAGGGACGCCACCAAGGACGCCACCCAGGCCACCTACTACCGCAACGTCGTCAACGCCTGCCTGGCCGTGACCGCCTGCCAGGGCGTGACGATCTGGGGCTTCACCGACAAGTACTCCTGGGTGCCCGACACCTTCCCCGGCCAGGGCGCGGCGCTGATCTACAACGAGAGTTACCAGCAGAAGCCGTCGTACACCGCCGTGCACGACGCGCTGGCGGGCGGCACCACGACCGACACCACCCCGCCCACCACGCCGGGCGCCCCGGCGGCGGGCAACGTCACCGCGAACGCGGCCACCCTCACCTGGACCGCCTCCACCGACAGCGGCGGCAGCGGCCTGGCCGGCTACAACGTCTACCGCGAGCAGGGCAGCACCGACACCCAGCTCGGCCAGTCCACCGGCAACACCATCAACCTGACCGGCCTGACCGCCGGCACCCAGTACCAGGTCTACGTGCGGGCTCGCGACGGCGCGGGCAACCTGTCCGGCGACTCCCCGACGGTCACCTTCACCACCCTCACCGGGGGCGGCACGGGCGGCTGCACCGCCGCCGGCACCGTGCAGACCCAGTGGAACGGCGGGTACGTCATCCAGCCCGTGACCGTCACCAACACCGGCACCTCGGCGATCAACGGCTGGACGGTCACCTTCACCCTGCCCGCCGGGCACACCGTGACCGGCTCCTGGAACGCCGCGCTCACCGTCAGCGGGCAGAACGTCACCGCCAGGAACGCCGGGTACAACGGCACGCTCGCGCCCGGCGCGAACACCAGCTTCGGGTTCCAGGTCGCCAGGCCGGGCGGCGACAACGCGACGCCGTCCGGCTACACCTGCGCCTGACCCCGCGAGCCCCCCGGGCGGACATGGCCACCGCCCGGGGTCCCGCCCTCCGCCCGGGGGCCGTTCAGCGGCCGGCCGCCCTGCGCGTGGCACCAGGTGACGCGGTGGTCGCCGCCCATCCGGCCGCGAGCGCCCCCGGCCGGGGAGCCTCGGCCGGAGGCCGTGCGGCGCGGGCGCCGGGAGCGACGGGAGCGACGGGAGCGTGGCCGAACGGGCCCCTTGGTGGGGCCTTCGCGCGGTGGTACACAGTGCACATGGCAGAGATCATCCTGTTGCACTCCGCACAGGGCCTGCGACCGGGGGTACTGGGAGCCGCGGAGGCGCTTCGCGAGGGCGGGCACGTCGTGCGCACGCCCGACTACTACGACGGCGAGATCTTCGACGACCTCGAATCCGGGCTGCGCAAGCGGGACGCGGTCGGCTTCGGCGAGCTCGAACGCCGCTGGCGGGAGATCGCCGGGCAGGCGCGCGGGCCGGTCGTGTTCGCCGGGTTCTCGCTGGGAGGGTACGCGGCCCAGCTCCTGGCCGCCACGCACCCCCTGGCCCGGGGGCTGCTGCTCTACCACGGCTGCGCGGCCGTGCCCGAGGTGTGCGGGGAGGGGTGGCCGGTCTCGGTGCCGGTGCAGCTCCACTACGCGGAGGGCGACCCGTGGGTGGACGCCGACGACGTCGGCAATCTTCGTACGGAGCTGGGGCCGATATTCGAGTGCTTCATTTATCCGGGAAATGTGCACTTGTTCGCCGATCCCGATCTTCCCGGATACTCGGCGGAGTCGGCCGCGCTTATGTGGAAACGATCACGCGACTTTATTGCACGGATATAAGACGGTTTCCCGGATATTTCGTACTTGGGTCTATCAAAAGGGGCGATCTTTACTTTATGATCGCAGCGGCCCATCAAGATCGACGGAAGGACCGCTCATGACGATCGAGATCAAGAAGGTCGAAGAAGTCGAGACCACCGGAAACAGCAACAGCTGCTGACCGTTTCGGGCCTCCCGCGACGCGGCCCAACCCCGCGGGAGGCCCTCACTCGTCCGGGAGCCGCCTTCATGCCCAGGATTCAGGTGAATCCGGTCTTCCCCCTGTTCATCGACGACGTCCGCGGACGCGTACGGCTCGGCGACTTCCCCCCGACCGGCCAGATCCTCGACCCCGCGCCGCCGCCCCTGCGCCGCCTGCTGCGCCTGTGCGCCGAGGCCCCCGTCGAGCAGTCCGACCTGTACGCCCTCCTCGACGAGCTCACCCCCGCCGAGATCGACTCGGCCGTCGAGCAGCTGCGCGCGGCCCGCTTCCTGGTCACCGACGACGAACTCGGCACGCTGGCCGCAGACGCGAGATTATCCAGGTTCGCCCTGTTCATGGCGATGTTCCACCCGGCCGACCGGGCCGTGGGCGCACTCGGCGACCTCGCCGGCCGGCACGTGGCGGTGCTCGGCGCCGGTGCGATCGGCGGCCAGGTCGCCCTCCATCTCGCCACCTCGGGCGTCGGCCGCCTGACCCTCCTGGACGACGACCGCGTCGAGATCGGCAACCTGCACCGCCAGCACCTCTACACCGTCCGCGACGTCGGCGAGCCCAAGACGGCCGCGGCCGCCCGCAGGCTGCGCGAGCACTGCCCGGACCTCCGCGTCACCCGCGTCGAGCGGCGCATCACCGGCCCCGCCGACGTGGTCACCGACGCCGACCTCGTGGTCAACACCGTCGACACCCCGCAGCCGCACATCCGCCGCTGGGTCAACGAGGCGTGCGTGCGGGCCGGCACGCCGTTCCTCACCGGCGGGTTCAACCAGCACGTCGGCCTGCTCGGCCCGCTGGTCGTGCCCGGCAAGACCGGCTGCCTGGCCTGCCAGGAGGCCGCCCTGGCCGAGCGGTACGGCTCGACCGTCCTGCCCGTCAACGACAACCCCGGACGGGCCATCCCGTCGTTCGGGCCGTTGTGCGGGATCGTGTCGGGCATGCTCGCCGCCGAGGTGATCCGCTTCCTGACCGGCACCGGCGCCCCGGCCGTCGAGGGCCGCAGCCTCTGGCTGGACCTGCTGACGCTGACCACCACGGCCTACGAGTTCGCCCGCCTGGACGGCTGCGAGGTGTGCGGGTGAAGACCGAGCCGCTGACCGACCTGTCGTTCCTCAGCGTGGTGGCCGACGGCCCGGACGACTACGTGATCGGCAACGGCGAGACGTTCGTCAACGTGCCGGGCGTGGCGGCGGCCGTCGTCGAGGCGCTCGACGGCACCAGGACGGCCGCCGAGGCCCGCGCCCTGGTCCTGACCGAACACGGCCTGGACGTGGACGTGGCCGAGTTCGTGACCGGGCTCGGCGCGGCCGGGCTGCTCGGCCGGCCCCGGCGCCCGCCCAACCTGTGGGACCGCATCCGCCCCGGCCACGTGGCCTGGCTGTTCTCCCGCCCCGCGCACGCCGTGCTGGCCGCGCTGACGCTGTGCGCCCTGGCCGCGGCGGTCGCCAGGCCCGGCGTGCTGCCGTCCTTCTCCTCGCTGGTCTGGTCGGACAGCCTCACCTTCACCGTCGCCTTCGCGGCGGGCTCGTGGCTGCTCGTCCTGGTCCACGAGCTGGGCCACATCGCCGCCGCCCGGTCGCTGGGCGTGCGGGCCGAGTTGTCGCTCGGCACCCGCCTGCAGTTCCTCGTCGTGCAGACCAGGATCACCGGCATCTGGGGCGTGCCCAGGCGCGCCCGCTACCGCGCCCACCTGGCGGGCATGCGGGTGGACTGGTTCCTCGTCTGCGCCGGGACCTGCCTCCTGTACGTCGCCGACGTGCCGGTGGTGCGGCTCGTCGTGGTCATCTGCCTGTCGCAGATCGCCTGGCAGTTCCTGTTCTTCATGCGCACCGACGTCTACTACGCCATCGCGAACGCCGGCGGCAACAAGAACCTCATGGCCGACGCCCAGGCGTACCTGCGGGCGCGCCGCACCCGTACGGCGCCGCGCGGCGTACGGGTCTACGCCTGGTTCCTCGTCGTGGGGCGGGTGCTCGGGCTGGCCTTCTTCGCGCTCTACACGATCCCGGTGACGGTCGCCGTGTGCCGCCGGGCCGTCGAGGAGCTGCCGGGCTGGCAGCCGGTCGCCGCCCTGGCCGTGATCGGCGCCGGCTGGGTGCTCTACCTGGCCGTACTGGCCCACCGCCTCCTCACCTCGACCCGCCGCCCGGCCGTCTGAGCCGACCGGTGGGGACCGCGGCGGTCCCGGCCGGCGCGGCCGGGACCGTGACGATCAGGTGCGGCCGCGGCTTCTGGCGACGACCTCCTCCGTGGTGAGCGGCGCCTTCGGGTGGTGCGTCAGGCACATCGGCACGCGCGCCTTGGCGAACCCGCCGCCCTCGCCGGCCACGTAGAACTCGCCCGAGCCCAGCCGGGAGATGTCCGGCACGTCGCCGCCGCCCTTGAACTGGGCCATCTCCCTGGCGGCGCTGATCTGGATCGGGGCGTTCAGCAGGCCGAAGAACTGGGTGGCGCAGTTGCCGGGGATCTGGTTGTGCAGCCCCTTGGGCGCCTGCGTGGCGAAGACGAGGCCCAGACCGTACTTGCGGGCCTGGGAGGCGAGCATCACCGTGCTGCGGGTGGAGACCGACGCGCCGCCCACCGCGGGAGCGAACGTCTGGGCCTCGTCCATGACGAACAGCGCGCCCAGCGGACGGTCCTGGGCGGGATGCCGCTTGAACCAGACGAACAGCTCCATCTCCAGCCGGCTGACGAAGCTCTGCCGCTGCTCCAGGCTCGGCAGCCCGGCCAGGCTGATCACCGAGACGCGGGCCCGCCTGCCCGGTGGCGGTGTCACCAGCAAGCCGGGGTCGACCGGCTCGCCGGCCCCGCCGAACAGCGGGTCGTTGTCCATGGCCGCGGTCAGCGACTGGGACAGGTCGGCCGCGACGCGCCGGGCGCTGGACAGCTCGCTGACGCCGTCCGGCAGGTCGGCCAGGTACGCCGCCAGGCCCCTCAGGCTGGTCGCGCCGCCGCCTCCGTAGGCGGCCAGGGCCCGCCTGAGCACGGCCTGCCCGCGCAGCGCCTTGTCGGTGTTGGCGTCCAGCCTGACCCGCGGCACGATGAACGCGACCGCCGCCTCGACCGCCTCGGCGAACTCGTCCGGATCGCCGGCCAGGCTCGCCAGATCGGGCAGCGGCTGGAAGCTCAGCGGCCGTCCGCCCGTCCGTCCCGGCGTCCAGACGGTCACGTCGGTGGCCGCCAGGTACTCCTCGGCGCGGCGCGCGTCCCCCTCCTCCCACGTGCGCGGCGGCTCGGGCCACGGCTCGTCCAGCCTGGCCAGGTCGTTGTTCGGGTCCAGCACGATGGAGGAGACACCTCGCAGCGCGCACTCCTCGACCAGCCGCCTGATCAGCACGGTCTTGCCCGATCCGGAACCGGCGAAGATCGCCGTGTGCTTGCGCAGCGCCTCCAGCGCGATCCGCACCGGCGCGCCGTCCGAGATCCGCCGGCCGATCGTCAGGGACTGGTCCTGGTCGTCGCCCTGGCGCCTCGCCTTCACAGGCATCTCAGGGGTCGGTACGGCGGGAACGCTCCACACGTCCGACAGAGCCTCGGTGAGGAAGCCGATCCCGGACGTCGGCCGCCGCGCGGCGAGCCAGGCGGCCAGGCCCGGCGGGTTCGCCGAGACCAGGTCCCGGAGGGCGGCCAGGACCAGCAGGTCCTGCCGGCTCATCCGCAGCGTCCGGCCGCCCGCCCGCTCGAACGCCGCGATCGCCTCCCGCGTGGCCGGTCCTTGCGACCAGGGGGTGTCGCGCAGCAGGAACAGCCGCCGCTTGGGCACCTCCGCGTCCAGCCCGGCCGCCACGCACGCCTTGCGGACGCGGTTCAGCGCCGCGTTCCCGTGCGTCGCGCTGACCGCGCGGAAGGCCCAGTGGACCTCGTCCTCCCTGCTCTCGTCGAGCGTGCGGCGCAGGCGGGCGTGCAGCGGAGGCTTGGCGCTCGGCGGCGGGTCCACGCTGAAGGCCCGGCCGGCCTCCCCCTGCTCGGCGATCCACGCGTGCAGGCCGGCGGCCAGCAGCGCCGGCATCACGGTGTCCTCGCCGCCCTGGTCGATCACCGGAGCCTGCGCGGTCTCCAGCAGTTCGGCGAAGCGGGCGTCGAGCGCGCCGAGGTCGGCCGTGGGGGCGGGCGGCCGGGGACGCGGCGCCGGCACCGTCGTGAACCCGGTCAACTCCCTGACCTCGCCGTCCAGCAGGCAGGCGTGGACATGCCGGTCGATCCGGATGAGCAGCTCCCGCGGGGTGAACCCGGGCGCCTGCTCGAACGCCTCCGGCCGGACCGGCCAGGTCGGGTACGGCGGCTTGACGCCCGCCTCGCCGTACTGCACCTCGAAGCGCGTGGCGACCAGGGTGCGGGCGGTGGCCGCGTCGGGGATGGTCATGAGCTGGACCGCCTCGCGGAAGCGGTCGCGCACGGTGTCGACCGCCACCCGTACGACGAGCGCCCACGTGGCGGGGATGCACGTCACGACCGTCAGGGTCCGGCGGGTGACCTCGCGCAACGCCATCAGCCCGCCCGCGATGCGCTCGATCATGAGCTGCTCGGCCGGGTCGTGCTCGGCGCCACCCTCGGTCGTGGCCCGCGACTGGGCGACGAGCGGGTCGATCTGGTCCACGGCGACGATCGTCGGGCCGGTGAGGGCCATCAGACGCGAGAGGTCCCTGACGATCTCCTGCGGCGTCCGGTCGAGCCCGCGGATGCCCCACCGGGCCCGCTCGCCCGGCTCGCCCTCCGGCGCCGACGACAGGTACGCCTCGCCCAGGTCCTGCAGGCCCGGATCCTCGCCCGCCAGCAGGACCAGAGCGCGCGCGGCGTCCTGGCTGTCGCGGCCGACCTGGCCCCCGACGCGACGGAACGCGGTGACGAAGGCGTCCAGCTCGTCCCTGGTGAGGCCGCGCTTGCCGGTGATCGAGCGGCGTGCCATGCGGGACAGCCCCGCCATGATGGCCAGGCGGTCCAGGAGCACGGTGAGCTGCGTCTGCCCGTCCTGGCGTGGCCGGGAGAGGCTGTCCAGGAGGGAGACCACGACGCTCTCCCAGAAGCCCTTGGCGTCCAGCAGGCCGACCAGGACGAAGTAGCCGCCCTCGCGCTGGGCGCGTTCGCGCAGCCAGCCGAGCAGGTGGGTCTTGCCGGTGCCGCGCTGGCCCTGCACGACGACGCCGATGGGACTGGCCTCAGGCCGGTGGGCGGCCTCGGCCAGGCCGTCGAGGAGGACCTTCGTCGACGCGCCGTGCAGGCCCTCGACGTGGAAGGGGGAGCGGCGCCAGACGTCGTCGGCGCCCTCGGTGTAGTTGAACGTCAGCGCGGCCAGATCCGCGACGCCGCTCACAGCTCGCCGATCCACAGCAGATGCTTGTCCTGCCCGCCTATGATCACCGCCGCTTCGCGGTCCTCGGGCGTGAGCGTCTTCTGGTTCGACTCCGGGACGAGGTTCACGTCAGGGAGTCGTTCCATCAGGACGAGTGCCTCGTCCACCGCCGCCTTCGGCATGCCGGTCAGCAGCCGCCGGAGCCGCGTCAGGCTCACCCACGCACCCGGCTGGGCGGCCAGTTCGGCGTACGCGGCGCGGATGCGGGACTCCGGACCGGCGGCGGGCGCGTCCGGCTCGGGCTGGAAGATCTCCGACAGCCGCTGGTCGGTCCGCCGCATGAACCGGGGCAGCCATTCGAGCAGGGCCCGCGCGACGGCCCCCGACGAGCCGGTCTGGGGCGGGATCGTCCCGGTCTGCAGATCCTCGGCGAGCCTCGCCCATCCGGAGTCGGTCAGCACGTGCACGAAGGCGCGCCCGCGCGTGGGCCGCCGGCTCTCGACTAACTTCAGGTCGTTGAGCCTCAGCCGCCTCTGACCGTCGATGGTCAGCTTGTAGTGCTCCTTGAGCTCGCTGTTGGAGATCTCGCGGGCTTCGACGGCCAGCACCAGCAGGGCAGTGAACTCGGGCAGCGACAGCCCTTTGTCTGGCATATCTCATCCTTCCGCTCTGCGGCGGTTCCGCAGAAACTGGCCGATCTGACGGACCACGGTGTCCATGTCAGTCAATACTTGACCATCGGAGAAGCGCAGCACGGCGTAACCATCGAGTTGCAGCAGCACGTCCCGCTGCCGGTCCGCGGCGAACTTGGCCGGAGCCCGATGGTCGGGACCGTCGATCTCCACGACGCAGCGTTCCCGCGCCCAGAGCAGGTCCACCCGGATCGGGACGGCCAGCGGGCCCGGCCGGTACGTCTGGTTCCAGGCCCGCCCCCCGGCCCACGCCCGCGAGGACAAGGCGGCCTCCAGCGCCCGCTCGCTCGCGCTGCCCGGATGCGGCCTGCCCGCCACCGGCGGGTACGCGACGGCGGGCGCCTGATCGGCCGTCGCGGGAACCGGGACGGCTTCCCCGGCGCCGTCGAAGGCTGCCGGGAGCGGGACGGGGACCGTCCGCACGCGGTCGTCGTCCAGGGGCGCGCCCGCCAGCCAGACGCCGGCCCTGCCCCGGTGCGCCAGCCATTCGCACCCGGCGACCAGCACTTCCCGTGCCGCCGTGCCGAGCTCGTCCGGAACCCGTACCAGGATCGCCAGCCGGGCCCGGCCGAAGCTGTCGGCCAGCACCCTGACCAGCCCGGCCGCCCGGACCTCCGGCGCCAGCCCGCTGGGACCGCCCGTCAGCGCCCGCCGGGCCAGCTCGGCGAGGAACGGCCCGAAGTGGCCGGTGACCGAGGCCCTGCCCCGGGCCAGCGCCTGGACCGCGGCCACGTTCACCCCGGACGGGCCCTCGATGCCCTCGGCGCCCGGCAACCAGGCCGGGAACAGCGCGATGGCCGCCTTGTCCAGCTCACGCAGGACAGAGGCGGCCAGGTCGGCCACGGAACGTTCCTCGGCGGCGAAGTAGGTGACGACCGCCGGAGCGTCGTCCGGCAGGGGATCGAGGGCCAGCGCCACGGCGTCGGGGTCGGCGTCCAGCCGTACCACCCGGCCGATCGGCAGCTCTGCCCACGACGGCACGGCTCCCTGCCCTCACAAGATCGGAAACTTCGGCACTTGGGAGGGTAGCCCGTCCCTATCGGGCTGTCACCCAGGCCGCGGACGCGGTCTCCAGGGACGGGCTCTCCAGGGACGGGACGTGGGCGCGGGTCAGGAAGGCCTGGGAGACGCTCGCCTTCACCAGGGCGGCCGAGCGCAGCACCGGGACCAGCGTGAGCGCGAACAGCAGGCCGACCGCCGTGTTGAACACCACGAACGGCACGGTCCCGGTGCCGAGGCCGAGCAGCGCGGGCAGGCCGCCGTCCACGCCGGGGATCGCGGCGATCGCCCAGCCGTAGACCGGGAAGGTCAGCCCGAGCACGGCGCCCGCCCACCACACCGCGCTCACGACGGCGGCGGCCAGCGAGACCGGGAAGGTGATGATCGCGTGCAGCAGGTCCAGCGCCGCCTGGCCGGAGGCCAGCGGGTTCATCATGCGGCGGAACAGACCCGCCCCCGCGGGGGTCTGCGCGTAGCGGGGGCGGGAGATCGGGTGGCCGAGCACGCCGGGCAGCGCGGCGCGCTCCAGGTCGGCGAAGTGGCGGGCCGAGGCGGCGGTGGCGGCCAGGACGGGCAGCCCCACGAACGCGACCGCCGCGCCGAGACCGGCCGAGACGCCGGCCACGGCGAGGGTGAAGGACGCGGTGGCCATGGGCAGGCCAAGCAGGACGTAGCGGGTGTCGGCGGCGACGCGGTGCCGGAGGGATGTCATGGCCATGACGCTACGGATCCGGCGCCCGCCGATCGATCCTGGCTGCGGGCCGGTACGCGGTAGGGTAAGCCCTACCACGCGCCGGACAAAGGCTACCGCGGCTGGTCCACCCGGATCACGGTCAGCTCCTGCGGGCGCACCGGCTCCCGGCAGCTCGCGCACACCGTGAGCGGCTCCAGGGGCTCGCCGCACGAGTGCCGCCACACGGTGGGCGGCTCGCCCTCGGTGACGTACCGGTCGCCCCAGTCCATCAGGGCGAGCAGGACCGTGTGCAGGGCCTGGCCCGCATCGGTGAGGACGTACTCGTGGCGCGGCGGGTGCCGCTCGTACGGCACCCGCTCCAGCAGGCCCACTTCGACCAGTTTGCGCAGCCGGGCGGTGAGGATGTCGCGGCTGGCGCCGGTGTTGCGGGCGATCTGGTCGAAGCGGCGCACCCCGAGCATGATCTCGCGCATCGCCAGCAGGCTCCACCGCTCGCCCACGACGGCCAGCGCGTTGGCGATCGAGCACTGTCTCGGGCGGGACAAGGCCCCTCCGCTCAGCTAGGTCCGGATTTCCAACTTACCATCAGGCGGCCTGACCCGGGATGGCGGCGAGCAGCTCGCGGGTGTAGTCGGCCCGCGGCGAGTCGAAGATCTCGGCCGCCGTGCCGCTCTCCACGATCCGGCCCGCCTGCATCACGTGCACCCGGTGCGAGATCATCCGTACGACGGCCAGGTCGTGGCTGATGAACAGGTAGCTGAGCCCGAGGTCGCGCTGGAGGTCGGCGAGCAGCTCCAGGATCTGGGCCTGGACCAGCACGTCCAGCGCGGAGACGGCCTCGTCGAGCACGACCAGCTCGGGGGAGAGCGCCAGCGCCCGCGCGATGGCCACCCGCTGCCGCTGGCCGCCGGACAGCTCGTGCGGCAGCCGCTCGGCCACCGACGCCGGCAGCGACACCTTCTCCAGCAGCTCGGCGACGGTCTTCGCGCGCTCGGCCGGGGTGCCCACGCGGTGCACGCGCAGCGGCTCGGCGATCGACTTCTCCACGGTGTAGCGGGGGTCGAGCGAGGCATACGGGTTCTGGAAGACCGGCTGCACCCGGCGGCGGAAGGCGAACAGCTCCCGGCGGCCGAGCGAGGTCAGGTCGGTGCCGTCGAACAGGATCCGGCCGGAGGTGATGCCGTCCAGGCCGAGCAGCAGGTTCGCGGTGGTCGACTTGCCCGAGCCCGACTCGCCCACCACCGAGACGGTACGGCCGCGCGGGATCGTGAAGGAGACCCCGTCCACCGCCGTGAACGCGCCGGAACCGCCTCTGAGCGGGAACACCTTGCGCAGGTCCTCCACCACGACCAGGTCCCCGGCCGCCTCCTGCGGGCCGGGCTCGGCCACCCGCACCGACGACAGGCTCGGCACGGCCTTCAGCAGCCGCCGGGTGTACTCGTGCCGTGGGTCGGCCAGCAGCTCGGCCGCCGGGCCGGTCTCCACGATCTCGCCCTTGTACATGACGGCCACCACGTCGGCCCGCTCGGCGGCCAGCGCCAGGTCGTGCGTGATGAGGAAGACGGCCGTGCCCATCTCGGCGGTGAGCTGCCCGAGCTGGTCGAGGATGCGGCGCTGGACGGTCACGTCCAGGGCGGAGGTCGGCTCGTCGGCGATGAGCAGCTTCGGCCGGCAGGCCAGGCCCATGGCGATGAGCGCCCGCTGCCGCATGCCGCCGGAGAACTCGTGCGGGTACTGCCCGGCCCGCCGCTCCGGATCGGGGATGCCGACCATGTCCAGCAGCTCGGTCACGCGGGCGCGCGCGGCCCTGCCCGCGGCCAGGCCGTGCACCTCCAGCGCCTCGCCGATCTGGTCGCCGATGCGCATGAGCGGGTTGAGGTTGGACATCGGGTCCTGGGGCACCAGGCCGATGCCCGCGCCCCGGACCGCGGTCATCTCGCGCTCGCTCACCCCGGCCAGGTCACGGCCGTCGAACAGCACCTGGCCGGTCGTGATGCGCCCGCCCGCGGGCAGCAGCCGGTTGACCGCGGCGGCCGTGGTGGACTTGCCCGAGCCCGACTCGCCGACCACGGCCACGGTCTGCCCCGGCAGGATCTCCATCGAGACGTTCCTGACGACGGTGACGTCCTGCTTGCGGGTGCGGAAGGCGACGGAGAGGTCGCGGATCTCCAGGAGCGGGGTCATGCGGTCCTCGATCGGTGGGTGATGGCCTGCAGCAGGCCGGTCCAGAGGGCGTCGGTGGGCGTCGGCACGCCGGGCGTCAGCAGGCGGTTGCTCGCCAGCGCGATCGCGACGTCCCGGCCGGGGACGAACCCGACGACGCAGCCGACGTAGCCGGGGTGGCCGAGCACGGTGACGGTCTCGTCGCGCAGGACGAGCTCGTAGGTGCGGAAGCCGAGCGCCTGGCCGGGGTCGGGGCCGGGGCGGAAGAACTCGCGGGCCACCTCGGGCCGCCACAACCGGTCGTGCTCCTCGTAGCGGGACAGCGCGGTGGCGTAGCGCAGCAGGTCGGGGACGGTGGAGAACAGCCCGGCGTGGCCCGACACCCCGCCGAAGGCGTGGTAGGCGTTGCCGTCGGCGACCTGGCCGAGCACGGGCCCGCGCCGCCAGCCGGCGAAGTCCGCGGCGCGGAAGGGCACCGGGTACGGCTCGGAGGTGTCGAGCATGCGCATCTCGACCCGGTCGTCCAGGGCGCTCATGGCCACCTCGGGGCCCGCCGGCCGCGCGTACGTGGTGTCGTCCAGCCCGAGCGGGCCGGTGACCAGCTCGGCCACCGCCCGGTCCAGGGACGTGCCGGTGACGGTCTCGACCACCCGGCCGAGCAGGATGAAGCCCAGGTCGGAGTAGTGCCGTTCGCGGCCGGGCGGGTAGCGCGGGGCGGGCACCCGCGGGTCGAGGTACATCGGCCACCACTCCCACAGTCCCGCCCGGTGCAACAGCAGGTCCCGCACGCTGACCTGTTCCGGGCAGCCCGCCGGCAGGTACGCCCCCGCCCGCTCGTCCAGGTCCACCAGCCGGTCGGAGACCAGGCGGATGAGGGCCGTCGTGGTGGCGACGACCTTCGTGACCGAGGCCAGGTCGTGGTACGTGCCGAGGGTCATGGGCGCGTCACCGGCGAGCGCGCCGCCGTCCGTGCCGTCGTCCGTGCGGCGCACGGTGCGGTGGCCGGCGCACTCGGTCAGGTCGAACCACGGCGTGCGCGCCGCCCGCACCACGCCCGCGGGCGCGGCAGGGGCGGGGGCGGGGGCAGGGACGGCGGCGTCGGGGGCAGGGCTCATCGGCGCAGCACCAGGGAGCGCGGGGGCGTGGGCAGCGGGGCGGGCAGGACGAGCGGGTCCGCGCCCGGCGTCAGCGTGCCCAGCACGCGGGCGGCCTTCGCGCCCGTGCCGCCGGGGACCGTGCCCGGCAGGCCGTGGGCGGTCAGCCAGCCGATGAGCGCGAAGGCGATGGCCTCCTTGTCGTCGGCCGGGGCGCCGAGCTCGTCCGACAGGGACACCCGCACGCCGGGCAGCGCGGCACGCAGGCCGTCCATGATGACCGGGTTGCGGCAGCCGCCGCCGGAGACGACGAGCACGTCCACGCCCGCCGCGGCGACGTCGGCGGCCACCGTGCGGACCGTCAGCTCGGTCAGCGTCGCCACCAGGTCGGGTCCGGACGGCTCGCGGCCCGCCTTCGCCGTCGCCGCCTCGACGTAAGCGAGGTGGAACAGCTCCTTGCCGGTGCTCTTCGGCGCGGCCAGCCGGTAGTACGGCTCGTCGAGCAGCACGGCGAGCAGGTGCTCGTCCACCTGCCCCGAGGCCGCGATCCGGCCGTCCTCGTCGAAGCCGCGCGGGTTCAGGCCCCGGCCGGCGACGACGGCGTCGATGAGGGCGTTGGCCGGGCCGATGTCGTAGGCGCTCAGGCCGCCGTCGCGCACGACGGTCATGTTGGAGATGCCGCCCAGGTTGAGCGCCGCCGCGCCGCGCTCGTGGCCGTCCCGCAGCAGGCCGCCCAGCAGCAGGTCGTCGAGCACGGAGACCAGGGGGGCGCCGTGCCCGCCCGCGGTGATGTCGCGGATGCGCACGTCCGAGAGCACGGGTGAGCCGGTGCGCTCGGCGACCCACGCGGGCTGGCCGATCTGCAGGGTGCCGCGCGCGTGCGCGCCCTCCACCCAGTGGAAGACCGTCTGGCCGTGGGAGACGATCAGGTCGGCCGGACCGGCCTGCTCGGCCGCGGCCTCGGCGGCCTCGGCGAAGCACTGGCCGATGAGCGTGTCGAGCACGCACACCTCGGCCAGCGTGACCGGGGCGGGCGGCAGCGCGGCCACCAGCCGGGCGCGCAGCTCGGCGGGGTACGGGGTGCTCGCGGTGTGCAGCACGCGGCCGGTCAGCACGTCGCCGTCCAGGGCGAAGTCGACCAGGGCCACGTCGATGCCGTCGTGCGAGGTGCCGGAGATCATGCCGAGGATCTTCATGCCGGCTCCCCCAGCGCCACCCGCAGCTGCCCTTCGCTGCGTGCCAGCAGCGCCGCGGCCTCCTGCGGGCCGAGCCCGAGCCGGGCTCCGAGCACCGCCTGCTTGACGTTGAAACCGTGCTGGTCGAGCACTCGTTCCGCCTCCTCGCGGTCCACACCGGCGATCGTCCGCACGATCCCGATCGCCCGTTCCCTGAGCTTGCCGTTGCTGGCCTTGACGTCGACCATCAGGTTCCCGTACGTCTTGCCGAGCCGGACCATGACGATGGTCGAGAACATGTTGAGCACGAGCTTCTGCGCCGTGCCCGCCTTGAGCCGGGTCGAGCCGCTGACCACCTCGGGGCCGACCAGCACCTCGATCGCGTGCTCGGCGGCCGCGCTGAGCGGGGTGCCGGGGTTGCAGGACAGGCCCACGGTCAGCGCGCCGCGCTCGCGGGCCCGCCGCACCGCGCCCAGCACGTACGGCGTGCGCCCGCTGGAGGCGATGCCGACCACCGTGTCCAGCGGCCCGATGCCGGCCGCGTCGATCGCCGTCGCGCCTGCCTGCGCGTCGTCCTCGGCGCCCTCGCACGGGTGCACGATCGCCCGCTCGCCGCCGGCGATGACGGCGAACACCTGCTCGGGCGGGGTGCTGAAGGTGGGCGGGCACTCGGAGGCGTCCAGCACGCCGAGCCTGCCCGGCGTGCCCGCGCCCACGTAGACCAGCCGGCCGCCCGCGCGTACCAGCTCGGCGGCGGCCTCGATGGCCCCGGTGATCTGCGGCAGCGCCGCGGCGACCGCGCCGGGGACGGTGGCGTCGGCCGCGTTCATGGTCTCCGCGAGCTCGGCCACGCTCATGGTGTCGATGCCCGCGAAACGCGGGTCTGCCGATTCCGTGGTCAGTTCTGAGAGGTTCACCGCTTGCCTCGGGTTCTGGGGTCGAGAGTGTCACGCAGGCCGTCGCCGAGCAGGTTCAGGCCCACCACCAGCAGGACGACGACCGCGCCCGGCGCGATCAGCGTCCAGGGGGCGATGAACACCAGGCTGCGCGCCTCGAAGATCATCGAGCCCAGCGAGGGGGCGGGCGGCGGCGTGCCCAGGCCGAGGAAGCTCAGCGACGCCTCGGTCAGCACCGCCCACGACAGCGACAGCGCCACCTGGATGACGATGATCGAGGTGATGTTGGGCAGCACGTGCCTGAGCATGATCTGCCAGCGGCTCTGGCCGGTGGAGACCGCGGCCTTGACGTACTCGATCTCCCTGAGGGAGAGCACGGGGCCGCGCGTGACACGGATGAAGATGGGGACGTACACGATCGCGATGGCGACGGCGACCGTGAACCAGTTGCGGTCCAGCACCGAGGCCAGCGAGAGCGCGAGCAGCAGCGGCGGGAACGCGAACAGCACGTTCGTCACGCCGCCGATGGCGCCGTCGGCGAAGCCGCGGTAGAAGCCGGACACCAGCCCGCCCAGCGTGCCGACCACGGTGGCGAAGGCCACCGCGACCACCGCGATGAGCGCCGAGTTGCCGACGCCGGACGCCACCCGGGAGAAGACGTCCCGGCCGAACTGGTCGGTGCCGAACAGGTGCGCCCCGGACGGCGCCAGGAACCGGTCGGGCGGATTCTGGGCGATCGGGTCGTAGGGGAGCAGCCCGGCGAACGACAGCGCCGCCACCACGGCCAGCACCAGCAGCACGATCGTGCCCGCCAGCATGGCGGGGCTCCTGCGCAGCGCGGTCACGACGCCCTCACCCGCGGGTCGATGATCCGGTACAGCATGTCGGTCAGCAGGTTGACCAGCACGAACGCCAGCGCGATGACCAGGACCGTGCTCTGCACGACCGCGTACTCCTTCTGCTGGATGCCGAGCAGCACCTGCCGGCCCACGCCGGGCACGGAGAAGATCTGCTCGACCACGACCGCGCCGCCGAGCAGGTAGCCGAACTGCAGCCCGGTCATCGTCACGATCGGCACCAGCGCGTTGCCGAGCACGTGCCTGACCTGGAGCCGGCGTGGCGGCACGCCCTTGGCGCGGGCGGTGCGCACGAAGTCCTCCGAGCGCACCTCCAGCACCGCGGTACGGGTGGTGCGCAGGATCGGCGCGGCGATGCCGAAGCCGAGAACGAGCGCGGGCAGGAACATCTGCTGGAGGTTGAGCAGCGGATCCTCGGCGAGCGTGGCGAAGCCCTGGCCGTTGGGGTTGAACCCGAACGACGCCGCGAAGATCGACAGCAGCGTCGTGGCCAGCAGGAACGCCGGGACCGACAGCCCCGCCAGGCTCACGACCTGGCCGAAGGCGTCACGCGGCGAGTTCGTCCTGGACGCCGACAACATGCCGAGCGGCACGCCCAGCAGCAGCGCCAGCACGATCGAGAACACCGCCAGCTCGAACGTCACCGGCAGCGAGTGCAGCGTCATCTCCAGCACGCCCTGCTGAGAGCGGGCCGAGTAGCCGAAGTTGCCGGTGAGCATGTTGCCCAGCCAGGAGAAGAACTGCGTGACCGGCGACTGGTCCAGCCCGTAGTACTGCTCCAGGGCCACGCGCTGCGCCGGGGTGAGCGCGGCCGCCTCCGTGCCGAGCCCCGCGGTGATCTGGTCGCCGGGGATCGCCCGGAGCATGACGAAGACGAACACGGCCACCCCGAACAGGGTGCCGATCGTCGAGGCCACGCGCCGGACGGCCCGGTTGGCGAGGATCCGGCGCATCAGGCGACGGACGTCGTACGCAGGTACTGCAGCGACCCGCTGACCATCGGCACGAACCCGGACACGTTGGAGGTGGTGCCGGTGTAGGTGTAGCTGGTGAACAGCCAGATCCAGGGCGCGTTGGCCTCCAGCTCGGCCGACACCTTCTCGTAGATCGCCTTGCGGGCGGCCGGGTCGGTCGTGGCCTTGCCCTCGGCGAACAGCTTGTCCAGCTCCGGCGAGCTGTACCCGGCGACCTTGTTCAGATTGCCCTTGCTGGTGAAGTAGCGGGCGTAGGAGCCGTCGGGGTCGGGACGCCCGCCGTTCAGCGCGACGGCCGCGTCGAAGTCGGCCGCCACCCAGCGGTCCACGAACGCGCCGGACTCCAGCACCTCCAGGTCCAGGGTGATCTTCGCCTCGGCGAGCTGCGCCTTGAGGTTCTGGGCCTCGTTGACGGAGGTGGCGTACTCGCCCTGGGAGACGATGGCCTTGACCGTCACGCCGCCGGACTTGCCCGCCTTGCCGAGGTACTCGGCGGCCTTGGCCAGGTCGCGGCTCGGGCAGGGCCGCTGGGCCGGGTCGGACTTGAAGGCCGGGGCGGTGATCGGCCCGGTCACCTCGCCCTCGCCGAGCGCGGCGGTGTCGAGCACCTGCTTGCGGTCGATCGCGCACTGGATCGCCAGGCGCACGTTGACGTCCTTGAGGTCGCCGTGCTGCGCGTTGAGCTGGAGGGCGTGGTAGCTGAGCTGCGGCGTCTTGGTGACGGTGATCGTGCCGCCGCCCTGCGCGGTCTGGGCGACCAGCGGGTCGTTGAAGACCGCGAGCTGCACGTTGCCCGACTGCATGGCCGAGACGATGGACGACTCGTCGGGGATCACGCGGAACTCGACGCTGCCCACCTTGGGCTTCTCGGCGCCCCAGTACTTGTCGTTCCTGGCCAGCGTCAGCGACTGGCTCGGGACGCGCTTGCCCAGCGTGAACGGGCCGGTGCCGTTGGGGGTGGCGTTGAGCTTCTCCTCGGTGTCGTCGGAGGAGAGCATCGCCATGTTGACGGTGGCCAGGTTCGCCGGGAGCGCGGCGTCGGGGCCGGTCAGCTCCAGCACCACCGTGCTCTCGTCGGGGGCCTCGACGGACTTCACCGACGCCAGCGACGCCCGCGCCACGGCGGCCGTCTTCTCGTCCATGATCTTCTCCAGGGACGCCTTGACGTCCTTGGAGTCGAACGCGCTGCCGTCGCCGAACGTCACGCCCTTGCGCAGGGTGAGGGTCAGCTTCTTGCCGTCCTCGGACGTCTGCCACGACTCGGCCAGGCCCGGCACGACGTTCAGGTCCTTGTCGAACTCGGTGAGGGTGCCGTAGATGTTCTGCAACACGTTCACGGCGGTGAACTGGGTGGCCTTCCAGGGGAAGAGCGTGTCGGGGTCGGAGGTCACGCCGACGACCAGGGCGCCGCCGGACTTGCCCGTTGCGCCGGTGCTGGTCACGGGCCCGGAAGATGATGAACAGGAGGTCAGGGCGATGGACAGCACTGCGGCGGCGCCGATCGCGGAGAGCGCGCCACGGGGCATGTGGTCTCCTCAAGAGCAGTAGGTCATAAAATTACGCAGACCCTACCACTGGTGTACTAAATTTCCTCAAGGGGTGGATGACGAATGGTCGAGGACGACGGAAGCCTGCTGATCCGTATCCGGGCCGCCATGCCGGCGTTACGGCCGTCGGAGCGGCGGATCGCCGAGACGTTCACCGGCGATCCGGCCGCCGCCGCGAACCTGTCCATCGCCGAGCTGGCCGCCCGCTGCGCCACCTCGACCACCTCGGTCGTGCGCTTCTACCAGCGCATGGGGTACGCGCACTTCAAGGACTTCCGGATCGACCTGACCAGGGCCGCCGCCCGGGAGGAGCTGACCAGGTCGAGCCTGCCGGAGGTGTCGGGCGACATCGACCGTCACGACAGCCTGGAGGGCATCGTCTCCAAGGTCGCCACCAACGAGACGCTGTCGATCGCCGACACGGCCCGCTCCCTCGACATGGACGCTCTGGCCAGGGCGGTGTCGCTGCTGCTGGCCGCGCGCCGGATCGACACCTTCGGCGTGGGCGCGAGCGCGCTGGTCGGCCTGGACCTGCAGCAGAAGCTCTCACGTATCGGGCGTACCGCGATCAACTGGCACGACGCCCACTCGGCCTGGACGTCGGCGGCCACGCTCGACGCCACCTGCGTGACCGTCGCGGTCTCGCACACCGGCGCGACCGTGGACACGGTCGAGTTCCTGTCCATCGCCCGCCGGTCGGGCGCGGCCACGGTGGCGATCACCAACTTCCGCGACTCGCCGCTGGCCGCCGCCGCCGACGTGACGCTGACGACCGCCGCCCGCGAGACGCAGTTCCGCTCGGGCGCCCTGGGCAGCCGCATCGCCCAGCTCATGGTCGTCGACTGCCTGTTCACCGGCGTCGCCGCGGCCAGCTACGACGAGTCGATGGCGGCCCTGCGCAACACCTACGCCGTCGTGCACGAGCGCACGGTGTACAAGCGGGGCTGAACCGGCGCAGGGCGGCCTGACCAGCACGGAAGGCTTTCTTTTGCGGCACGTGAATCTAGTGACAAAAAGTGATGACACAACTACTTTAAGTTGACATTCTGGTGGCGAGGCATCGTCTACCAGGAAAGACACCACATGCAACTGATCACCCGTGCCGACTGGCACGCGAAGAAGCCCAGCACCAGCTACACCCGGCTGGCCTCCACCAAAGGCGTCAAGATCCACTACACCGGCGGGAAGGTGCCCTCCGACCTGCCGGACGCCGACAACCACGACACATGCGTCGACCTGGTGAGGGACATCCAGCGCATGCACATGTCCGGCGGGCGCGGCGAGACCTACATCGACCTCGGCTACAACATGGTGTGCTGCCCGCACCGGCGCACCTTCATGGGCCGTGGCCCGCACGTCCTGCCCGCCGCCAACGGCCCGGGGCTCAACTCCGGGCACTACGCCGTGCTCGCCCTGGTCGGCAACACCGGGTTCACCGAACCGAACGACGACCTGCTCAACGCGCTCGTCGACGCCATCGAGTACCTGCGCGAGCACGGCGACGCGGGCAACGAGGTCAAGGGCCACCGGGACGGCTACGACACCGACTGCCCCGGCGACCCCCTCTACCACTGGGTGCGAGGAGGCGCCGAACGCCCTTAGACCAGGCGGCTCACGTGGGCCAGAGCCTGCTTGAGCAGCACTCCCTGGCCGCCGGTCATCTCCTGCTGCACGGCCGGCGAGGCCGCCTCCTCGGGGGTGAACCAGACCAGGTCCAGGGCGTCCTGCCGGGGCCGGCAGTCACCGGCCACGGGCACGATGTAGGCCAGGGACACCGCGTGCTGGCGCGGATCGTGGTACGGCGTGACGCCCGGCGTCGGGAAGTACTCCGCGACGGTGAAGGGCTGCGGGGAGACGGGGATGCGGGGAAGGGCCACAGGCCCGAGGTCCTTCTCCAGGTGACGCAGCAGCGCGTCGCGGACGCGCTCGTGGAGCAGCACCCGCCCCGACACCAGCGCCCGGCTGACCGTCCCGTCCGCCGCGATCCGCAGCAGCAGGCCCACCCGGGTCACCACGCCGGTCTCGTCCACCCGCACCGGCACGGCGTCGATGTAGAGGATCGGCAACTGGCCGCGCACCGATTCGAGCTCTTCGGGGGCCAGCCATCCAGGCGCGGTTTCGGTCTTTTCGGTCATCTGCCGATCGTATGCCCCGCGCCGCCGCTGACAGCGTAAGCCCCACCGACCGATCCGCGCACGGACCCGGCCAGACCCGGCCGGATCCGGCCGGGCCCGCCCGCACGGGCTCAGGCGCGCCTGGCCGGCCTGCTCCTGCCCGCGATCCAGGACGCCGTGCAGACGACCAGCACGATGCCCATGAACGGCAGGTACTCGGCGACTCTTCTCATGTGAGATCACGCTCCGCTCTCGACTTGGCGAGCCGCTGTCGTTGCGGCTCGACGGTGTACCGGGGGTCGCGCGCCGAGGCCGTCCCGGCGTGGAAGACGCCGAACCGGGTGCACACCGACCCGGCCAGCAGGGCAGCCCCGGCGGCCATCGCCGCGACCCTGCTGCGGCGGCCGAGGCCCTGCCCGAGCAGCGCGCCCGCGACCGACAGCGCCTGACCCGCCTTGAGCAGCCGGCTGCGCCGCAGCGGCTCGGCGGTCAGGCCCATCCGGCGTTCCATGCGGACGGCCGCCGCGCACTCCAGAGCCGCGCCCAGCAGCGCCACCCGCCGGGCCGGGGCCGCCTGCGCGAGCGGCGCGGCCAGCATGCCGAGCCCGCCCGCCGACGCCGCGGCCGAGCCCGCGAACAGGAACGGCATCTCCCTGAACCCGTCGTGCCAGGCCGGGACCGCCGTGTCGCAGATCAGCGCGGCGGTGTAGGTCGCCAGCGCAGGCCCGGCCAGCCCCGCGCCCACCGTGGCCGCCCGGCCCAGCCGGGGGAACCGCCCGGTCAGCTCGGTGGCCGCGGCGAGCCCGGCCTGCGGCCCGTACGCGCTCAGGATCCAGGTGCCGACGCTCATCGGCGAGGTCACCTTGAACACCCGCAACATGTTGAGGAAGCGCGACGGCTTGCCCAGGTCGTGGATCAGCGCGTACAGCGAGCCGCCGACCGCGCCCACGGCGGCGACCTTGGCGGCGCGGGCCAGCGCCGGACGTCCGGTCAGCTCGGCGGCGGCCGCCAGCGTGGAGGAGGCCCCGGCCAGGCCGCCGAGGAACAGGTAGCCGGCGATGTCGTGGTCGCTCCAGGGCGTGCCGTTCAGGACCGGCAGGCCGTAGTACGACTCGGCCTCCGGCTCGGGCGGACGCAGGGAACGCCCGCCGCGGCCCGCCGAGCCGGGCGTGGCCTCGCGCTCGGTGCGCAGGCCGGGCGCGTCGTCCAGGCGCACGTCGGTCTGGTTGCTCATCTGCCCCTCCTCCAGGCCGCCACGGCCATCCCGGCCAGCAGCACCAGCGCCGCCGCGCCGGCGTGCCGCCACATCGACGGCAGATCCGCGGTGGTCACCACCGGGTCCGGCGGCAGGCCGTACACCTGCGGCTCGTCCAGCAGCAGGAAGAAGGCGCCGGTGCCGCCCACGCCGTCGGCGGGGTCGTGGCCGTACAGGCGGGCCGAGGACGCGCCCGCCGCGCGCACCTGCTCCAGGCGGCGGTCGGCGCGTTCACGCAGCTCGTCCAGCTCGCCGAACTGGATGGAGTCCGTCGGGCACGTCTTGGCGCAGGCCGGCTCCTGGCCGACCTCCAGCCGGTCGTAGCACATCGTGCACTTGGCGGCCGTGCCGCTCGTCTCGCGCCGGCCGATCACCCCGAACGGGCAGGCGGGCACGCAGTAGCCGCAGCCGTTGCAGACGTCCTCCTGGACGACGACCGTGCCGTACTCGGTGCGGAACAGCGACCCGGTCGGGCAGACGTCGAGGCAGGCCGCGTGCGTGCAGTGCTTGCACACGTCGGAGGCCATCAGCCAGCGGAAGTCCATGTCACGGGCGCCGGTCTCCTGGTGGCCGAGCGGCTTGCGCTGCTCGACGAACGCGACGTGCCGCCAGGTGTCGGCGCCGAGCCCGACGGAGTTGTCGTAGGACATGCCGGTGAAGAGCAGGCCGTCCTCGGGCACCGCGTTCCACTCCTTGCAGGCCACCTCGCACGCCTTGCACCCGATGCAGATGCTGGTGTCGGTGAAGAAGCCCATGCGCTTCGGCGGGTCGTCGTATCCGGCGTCGAGCGGCGCCCGGTCGAGGTCGAAGGCCACGGCTCACACCTCCGTTCCGGTGTCCTCGGTCACGCCCGCCCGCCGCCGGTAGGCCAGCACCAGCTCCGGCAGGGCCGGGCCGCGTGGCCTGCGTCCCGGGCGGATGTCGGCCGACAGGGCCTTGACCTCCTGGATGTGGGAGTTGGGGTCGAGCGTGATCGAGACCAGCTCGTTGGCCGCGTCGCCCCTGGCCAGACCGTTGGGACCGAAGTGGAACGGCAGCCCGATCTGGTGGATGACCTTGCCGTTCAGGTGCAGCGGCGCGATCCGGTCGGTGACCAGCACGCGCGCCTCGATGGCGCCGCGCGCGGTGATGACCGTGGCCCACTCGCCGTGCACGAGCCCGCGCTCGGCGGCCAGCTCGGGCGAGACCTCGCAGAACATCTCCGGCTGCAGCTCGGCCAGGTACGGCGTGTGCCGGCTCATGCCGCCCGCCGTGAAGTGCTCGGTCAGCCGGTACGTGGTCACCACGTACGGGTAGACCGACGCGCCCGGCTCCTCCCCGCTCGGCTGGTAACGGTTGTCCTCGTGCCGGTAGAGCTTGCGGGCCGGGTTGCGCTGCCGCCCGTAGAGCGGGTTGGCGACCGGAGAGTCCTGGGGCTCGAAGTGGCTGGGCAGCGGGCCGTCCACCACGCCCGAGGGGGCGAACAGCCAGCCCTTGCCGTCGGCCTGCATGATGAACGGGTCGATGCCCGACAAGGCCGCCGGGCCCTGCGCCCCCGGCTCGGGCCGGTAGGACGGCGGTTTGCCCTCCTCGAAGTCCGGCACGTCGAGCCCGGTCCAGCGGCCGGCCTCCTCGTCCCACCAGACGAGCTTCTTGCGCTCGCTCCACGGACGGCCGTCGGGCGCGGCCGAGGCCCGGTTGTAGAGCACCCGCCGGTTGGCCGGCCACGCCCACGCCCACCCGGCGGCGACCCAGTCCTGTTCGGCGGCCGGTTGACGCAGGGCGGCCCGGTTGACGCCGCCGGCGTACACGCCGCAGTAGATCCAGCAGCCGCACACCGTCGAGCCGTCGTCCTTCAGCTGGGTGTAGGCGTCGAGCGGGCGGCCCTCGGCGTCCCAGCCGTTGATCTCGGCGAGCACCGCCTCGGCGACCGGCTCGGCCGTCTCGCCCTCGACCGGGTAGTCCCAGGTCAGGTCGAGCAGGGGACGGTCCATCGGGTCGGCGGAACCGGCCAGTTTGCGCCGGATGATGCGCCCGAGGTGGTACATGAACCACAGGTCGCTGCGCGCGTCGCCGTCCGGCTCGACGGCCCGGTGGTGCCACTGCAGCCAGCGGTTGGTGTTGGTGAAGCTGCCGCTCTTCTCGGTGTGGGCCGCGGCGGGGAAGAAGAACACCTCGGTGCCGATCTCGGAGGTGACCAGCTCGCCGGTCTCGATCTCCGGGCCGTCCTTCCACCAGGTGGCGCTCTCGATCAGGTTGAGGTCGCGCACCACCAGCCAGTCGAGCCGCGCCATGCCGAGGCGCTGCATCCGGGAGTTGGCCGAGCCCACGGCCGGGTTCTCGCCGAGCAGCAGGTAGCCCTTGCAGGTGCCGTCGAGCTGCGCCAGCACGGTGTCGTACGTGCTGTGCGAGCCCGTCAGGCGCGGCAGGTAGTCGAAGCGGAAGTCGTTCTCGCGCGTCGCGGCCGGCCCCCACCACGCCTTGAGCAGGCTCACCAGGTAGGCGGGCATGTTCGCCCAGAAGCCGCGGCAGGAGGCGTCGGCGCGCAGGAAGTCGCGCATCTTCTCATGCTCGTGGGCGTGCGGCATCGGGATGTAGCCGGGCAGCAGGTTGAACAGCGTCGGGATGTCGCTGGAGCCCTGGATGCTGGCGTGCCCGCGCAGCGCCTGGATGCCGCCGCCGGGGCGGCCGATGTTGCCGAGCAGGAGTTGCAGGATGCTGGCCGTGCGGATGAACTGCGCGCCGTCGCTGTGCTGCGTCCAGCCCACGGCGTAGACGAACTCGGCGGTCCGCTCCGGCCCGGAGTTCTCCGTCAGGTGCCGGCAGACCTGGGCGAACAGCTCCGGCGGCACCCCGCACACCCGCTGCACCATCTCCGGCGTGTAGCGGGCGAAGTGGCGGCGCAGGACCTGCAGCACGCAGCGCGGGTGCCGCATCGTCTCGTCCCGCCGCGGCTCGCCGCTGAGCGGGACGCCGGTGCCTCCCTGCACCTCGGGGCGGCCGGCCGGCATGCTGCCCGCCGGGCGGTCGTAGTCCTCGTCCCGCTCGCCGGAGGCCGCGACGGTGTGCATGCCCTCGTACTGCCAGGTGTCGTCCTCGTAGCAGCGGTTCTCCGCGTCGAAGCCGGAGAACAGGCCGTCGAGGTCCTCGGCGTCGCGATAGTCCTCCCGCAGGATGGTCGACGCGTTGGTGTAGTGCAGGACGTAGTCGCGGAAGAACAGCTCGTTCTCCAGCACGTGGTTGACGATCGCGCCGAGGAAGGCCACGTCCGAGCCCGCCCTGATCGGCACGTGCAGGTCGGCCAGCGCACTGGTACGGGTGAAGCGCGGATCCACGTGGATGACCACCGCGCCGCGCGCCTTGGCCTCCATCACCCACTGGAACCCGACCGGATGCGCCTCGGCGAAGTTCGACCCCTGGATCAGCACGCAGTCGGAGTGCTGGAGATCCTGCAGGAACGTCGTGGCCCCGCCGCGCCCGAACGACGTGCCCAGCCCCACCACGGTCGAGCTGTGGCACACCCGCGCCTGGTTCTCGATCTGCACCACGCCGAGCGCGGTGAGCAGCTTCTTGATGAGGTAGTTCTCCTCGTTGTCCAGCGTCGCGCCGCCCAGGCTGGCGATGCCCATCGTGCGGGCCACCCGGCGGCCCTTGTTCTCCCACTCCCAGGTCGCCCGGCGGGTGGCGATGATCCGGTCGGCCACCATGTCCATGGCGGTCTCCAGGTCGATCTCCCGCCAGTCGGCGGCGCCCGGCGGACGGTGGAGCACCTTGTTCAGCCGGCCCGAGCCGGTGGTGAGCTGGAGGCTGGAGGCGCCCTTCGGGCACAGCCGGCCCCTGCTGATGGGCGAGTCGGGATCGCCCTCGATGTGCACGACCTTCTCGTCGCTGACGTAGACGTTCTGGGCGCAGCCCACCGCGCAGTACGGGCACACCGACTTGACCACGCGGTCGGCGGCGGCCGTCCGGGCCGGGTGCTCGCCCGTGCGCGGCGACTTCACCGCCGCCGCCCGGCCGAGCCTGTCCTTGCCGGTGAGCTGCCGCAGCAGCGGCCAGGAGAACCCCATGCCGCTCATGCCCCCGCCTGGCGCATGCGCCGGTCGCTCCAGGCCCGCTCGCGCATCCAGGCGTGCACGTCGCCACGTTCGACCGGCCCGACCTCGCGCGGGTTGACCAACTGCTGGGTACGGCCGGTCAGCAGGCCCGGCCGTCCCCGGCGGCGCGCCACGGCGTCGCTCCCGTCGGCCGGCACGCCCGTCGCGATCAGGTACGCCCGTCCCGCGGGCACCCCCAGCAACCTGGCGATCTCGGCGTAGTCCAGCCCCTGCGACAGCAGCCGCAGCACCCGCTCCTTGCTCGGCATCGCGTTCCCCCCGGCGCCCGTGCCTCTGGACTTCGTCCTCCCCCTCGCCGCCAGGAGGAAACCGAAGTGCCAGGTCAAAGGCGTACTTGCGGGGACGGGCCGGGTCAGGTCAGGCGGGCGGCGGCCTCGTCCCAGGCGCTCGCGTCGCCGGAGGGCTCGTACCGGCGCAGCTCCTGCGTGGAGGCCACCAGGGCGCGCATCCCGGCCAGGTCGGAGACCAGCCCGGCCGCCCGCGCCTGCACCAGGACGTTGCCGAGCGCGGTCGCCTCGGCGGGCCCGGCCACGACCGGCAGGCCGCAGGCGTCGGCCGTGAACCGGCACAGCAGCTCGTTGCGCGACCCGCCGCCCACCAGATGCACCACCTCGACGTCGCGGCCCGACAGCTCCATCGCCTGCCGGATCGCGTGCCGGTGCCCCAGCGCCAGGCTCTCCAGCACGCAGCGCACGAAACCCGCGGGCGTGGAGGGCGGCCGCTGCCCGGTGCGGCGGCACTCGGCGGCGATCCGCGCGGGCATGTCGCCCGGCGGCAGGAACGCGGGCAGGTCCGGGTCGACCACGGCGGCGAAGGGACGCTCCCGGGCCGCCGCCGCCAGCAGGTCCTCCAGCGAGGAGCCGGGCCAGGCCCGCAGGCACTCCTGCAGCAGCCACAGCCCCATGACGTTGCGCAGATAGCGGACGGTGCCGTCGATCCCGGCCTCGTTGGTGAAGTTGGCCGCCCGGCCCGCCTCGGTGAGCACGGGGCCGGTCAGCTCCACCCCGGCCAGCGACCAGGTGCCGCACGAGATGTAGGCGAAGGCGGGCCCGCCGGCCGGCACGGCCGCCACCGCCGAGGCGGTGTCGTGCGAGGCCACCGCCCGCACCGGCGCGGAGAAGCCGATCTCGGCCGCGACGTCGCGGCGCAGCCCGCCGACCGGCTCGCCGGGCTGCCGCAGCCGCGGGAAGATGCCCCCGGGCAGGCCCAGCCGGTCGATCAGCGGCGCCGCCCAGGACCGGGTGCGCACGTCGAGCAGGCCCGTGGTCGAGGCGTTGGTCACCTCGGCGCCCAGCTCGCCGGTCAGCCAGTAGCCGATCAGGTCGGGCACCAGCAGCATCGTCGCGGCCTGGTCCAGGCGGTCGTCGGCCAGGAGCTGGTAGACGGTGTTGAACGGGAGCACCTGGAGCCCGGACACCGCGTACAGCGCCTCGGCGCCGACCGTCTCGGCCACCTGCCCGGCCACCCCCCGCGTACGGTCGTCGCGGTAGTGGACCGGGTTGCCGAGCAGCGCGCCGGACTCGTCGAGCAGGCCGTAGTCGACGGCCCACGAGTCGACCCCGATCGAGCCGACCGGGCCGGCCGCCCGCAGGCCGGTGAGGATCTCGCGGTAGAGGCCCAGGACGTCCCAGTGGAGGCGGCCGGCCAGGCGGACCGGGCCGTTGGGGAAGCGGTGGACCTCGGACGTGGCGAGCCCGTCCGACAGGTCGGCGACCATCACCCGGCCGCTGGAGGCGCCCAGGTCCACGGCGGCGAATCGGCTCATTGGGTGGACTCCCTCTCGACCAGTTCGGGCTGGAACATGATGTGCTGGTGGGCGTGCTCGTCCGGGTTGTCGCACTCGTCCAGCAGCAGTTCGGTGGCGATGCGGCCGAGCTGGTACGTCGGCTGCCGCATCGAGCTGAGCGACACGGCGGAGGCGGCGGCGAAGTCGATGTCGTCGTAGCCCATCAGGGCCACGTCGTCGGGCACCCGCACCCCGGCGCGCAGCAGGGCCCGCAGCACGCCCAGCGCGAGCAGGTCGTTGGCGCAGAACACGGCCTCGGGCAGGCCGTCCGCCATCAGGTCGGCGGCGGCCTTCTCGCCCGCGCGGGCGGTCATCGCGGCCGCCTCGGCCACCCGCAGCGAGCCCGGGTCCAGCCCGGCCGCCGCCAGCGCCTCCGCCGCGCCCCGCCGCCGCTCGGCGCACTGGCGGATGGTCAGCGGCCCGGTCACGTACGCCACGCTGTGACCGCTCGCGTGCCCGCCTCTGGCCAGCAGGTGCGCCACCGCGGCCCGGCCGCCCGCCACGTCGTCCACCGCGACCGCGCACTGGTCGGGGCGGTGGGCCGGATGGTCGACGAGCACCACGCTGATGCCGCGCTCGCGCAGCCGGTCCAGCCGGGCCGGGTCCTCGCCCGAAGGCGTGATCAGCACGCCGCGCACCCGCTGCTCGGCCAGCACGCCCAGGTTGCGCTCCTCCTTGCCGGGCGAGCCCGCCGAGTTGCCGAGGATCACCGCGTAGCCCAGCTCGCTGGCGACGTCCTCGACCCCGGCGGCGACCTCGGTGAAGAACGGGTTGCCGATGTCGATGACGCTCAGGCCGATCGTCCTGCTGTGGCCGGCGCGCAGGGTCGAGGCCGAGCCGTGCCGGACGAACCCCAGCTCCCGGATCGCGGCCTCCACCCGTTCGCGGGTCGCCGTGGCGACCTTCGCCGGTCTGTTCAGCACGTTGGAGACCGTGCCGGGGGAGACGCCGGCGTGGGCGGCGACGTCCTTGATGCTGACCATGGCCATGGCGCCCTATTAAAACGTACCAACGTGATGTTGGCCAGTGCTGCCCACGTGGCAGGGGGGACGCATTGACAGCGGTCCGCGAGAGATCGTAGTTTTCCGGCGACGCATTAAAACGTTTTGAAGAGGGGTGACCGTGCGACGCGCCTGCTTCCTGCTCAAGGTCCGTCCCGAGCGGCTGGCGGAGTACCGCGAACGCCACCGGGCCGTCTGGCCGGACATGCTCGACGCGCTGCGCCGCGCCGGCTGGCACAACTACTCGCTCTTCCTGCGGGACGACGGCCTGCTCGTGGGCTACCTGGAGACCGCCGACTTCGAGGCCGCGAAGGAGGCGATGGCCGCCACCGAGGTCAACGCCCGCTGGCAGGCCGAGATGGCGCCCTTCTTCGAAGACCTCGACGGCCGGCCCGACGAGGGCATGCGGCCGCTGGACGAAGTGTTCCACCTGGACTGATCGGGAAGTCATGACCACTGACATCAAGGCCGCCCTGCGCGCGCTGCACATCGAGACCCCGTCGTGGGCGTACGGCAACAGCGGCACCCGGTTCAAGGTGTTCGCGCAGCGGGGCGTGCCGCGCGACCCGTACGAGAAACTGGCCGACGCCGCCCAGGTGCACGCCCACACCGGCGTCGCCCCCACCGTCGCCCTGCACATCCCCTGGGACAAGGTGGCCGACTACGGCCACCTGGCCGCCCACGCCCGCGAGCTGGGCGTCGGCATCGGGGCGATCAACTCCAACGTCTTCCAGGACGACGCCTACATGCTCGGCAGCGTCACCAACCCCGACCCCGCGGTCCGCCGCAAGGCGCTGGCGCACCTGCTGGAGTGCGTCGACATCATGGACGCCACCGGCTCGGCCACGCTCAAGCTGTGGTTCTCCGACGGCACCAACTACCCCGGCCAGGACGACATCCGCGCCCGCCAGGACCGCCTGGCCGAGGCCCTGGCCGCGGTGTACGCCCGGCTCGGCGGGGACCAGCGCTTCCTGCTGGAGTACAAGCTGTTCGAGCCCGCCTTCTACACCACCGACGTGCCCGACTGGGGCACCGCCTACGCCCACTGCCTGAGGCTCGGCCCCAAGGCGCAGGTCGTCGTGGACACCGGTCACCACGCGCCGGGCGTCAACATCGAGTTCATCGTGGCGTTCCTGCTGCGCGAGGGGAAGCTCGGCGGCTTCGACTTCAACTCCCGCTTCTACGCCGACGACGACCTCATGGTGGGCGCGGCCGACCCGTTCCAGCTCTTCCGCATCATGTACGAGGTCGCGCGCGGCGGCGGCCTGGAGGCGGGCGTGGCGTTCATGCTCGACCAGTGCCACAACATCGAGCCCAAGATCCCCGGCCAGATCCGCTCGGTCATGAACGTCCAGGAGGCCACCGCCAAGGCGCTGCTGGTCGACCGGGACGCGCTGGCCGCCGCCCAGGCCGGGGGAGACGTGCTGGGCGCGAACGCCGTGCTCATGGACGCCTACAACACCGACGTGCGGCCGCTGCTCGCCGAGCTGCGTGAGGAGACGGGCCTCGCGCCCGACCCGATGGCCGCGTACGCCAAGTCCGGATACTTCGAGAAAATCGCCGCCGAGCGGATCGGCGGCACGCAGGCCGGCTGGGGGGCCTGACCACCATGCACGTCATCAACGAACTGCTGGGCCGCTCGCACCGACTGGGCGCCGACCCGCGCAACACCAACTTCGCCGGCGGCAACACCTCCGCCAAGGGCCACGCCCCCGACCCGGTGACCGGCCAGGACGTCGAGCTGCTCTACGTCAAGGGCTCGGGCGGCGACCTCGGCACGCTCAAGGAGGACGGCCTGGCCGTCCTGCGCCTGGACCGCCTGCGCGCGCTCGCCGGCGTCTACCCCGGCGTCGAGCGCGAGGACGAGATGGTCGCCGCCTTCGACTACTGCCTGCACGGCCGGGGCGGCGCCGCCCCCTCGATCGACACCGCCATGCACGGCCTGGTCGAGGCCGCCCACGTCGACCACCTGCACCCCGACGCCGGGATCGCCCTGGCCACCGCCCGCGACGGCGAGGAGCTGACCCGGCGCGTCTTCGGCGACCGCGTGGTGTGGGTGCCCTGGCGGCGGCCCGGCTTCCAGCTCGGCCTGGACATCGCCGCCGTCAAGGAGGCCAACCCGCAGGCCGTCGGGTGCGTGCTCGGCGGCCACGGCATCACCGCCTGGGGCGCCACCTCGCAGGAGTGCGAGGCCCGCTCGCTGGAGATCATCCGCACCGCCGAGGAGTACCTGGCCGCCAACGGCCGCCCCGATCCGTTCGGGCCCGTGCTGCACGAGCCGCTGCCGGAGGCCGAACGGCACGCGCGGGCCGCCGCGCTGTTCCCGGTCGTGCGGGGGCTGGCCTCCTCCGACCTGCGGCAGGTCGGCCACTACACCGACACCCCGGAGGTGCTGGACTTCCTCTCCCGCGCCGAACATCCGCGCCTGGCCGCGCTCGGCACGTCCTGCCCCGACCACTTCCTGCGCACCAAGGTCGCCCCGCTGCTCCTGGACCTGCCGCCGGACGCGCCCCTGGAGCGGGCCGTCGAGCGGCTGCGCGAGCTGCACGCCGCCTACCGCGCCGACTACACCGCCTACTACGAGCGCCACGCCGGCCCGGACTCGCCGCCGATGCGCGGCGCGGACCCGGCGATCGTGCTGGTGCCCGGCGTCGGCATGTTCTCCTTCGGCAAGGACAAGCAGACCGCCCGCGTGGCCGGCGAGTTCTACGTCAACGCGATCAACGTCATGCGCGGCGCCGAGTCCGTCTCCGCCTACGCGCCCATCCCGGAGTCGGAGAAGTTCCGGATCGAGTACTGGGAGCTGGAGGAGGCCAAGCTGCGCCGGATGCCGAAGCCGAAGCCGCTGGCCGGGCGGGTGGCGCTGATCACCGGCGCGGGCTCGGGCATCGGCGCGGCGACCGCGCGGCGGCTGGCGGCCGAAGGGGCGTGCGTGGTGCTCGCCGACCGCGACCTGGCCGCCGCGGAGAAGGTCGCCGCCGAGATCGGCGCCGGGTCGTACCGGGCGTCCGACGCGGCCGTGGCCGTGGGGGTGGACGTCACGTCCGAGGAGCAGGTCGTGGCCGCCGTACGGGCCGCCGTGCTCGCCTTCGGCGGCGTGGACCTGGTGGTCAACAACGCCGGCCTGTCGTTGTCGCGCTCCCTGCTGGAGACCAGCCTGGACGACTGGGACCTCCAGCACGACGTGATGGCGCGCGGCTCGTTCCTGGTCTCCCGCGAATGCGCCCGGGTGCTGATCGGCCAGGCGATGGGCGGGGACATCGTCTACATCTCCTCCAAGAACGCCGTCTTCGCCGGGCCGAACAACGTCGCCTACGGCGCGGCCAAGGCCGACCAGGCCCACCAGGTCCGCCTGCTGGCCGCCGAGCTGGGCGAGCACGGCGTCCGCGTCAACGGCGTGAACCCCGACGGCGTCGTGCGCGGTTCGGGCATCTTCGCCTCCGGCTGGGGCGCCAACCGCGCGGCGGTGTACGGCGTGGAGGAGGAGCGCCTGGGCGAGTTCTACGCCCGGCGCACCCTGCTCAAGCGCGAGGTCCTGCCCGAGCACGTGGCCGCGGCGGTCTTCGCGCTCGCCGGGTCCGAGCTGACCCACACCACGGGCCTGCACGTCCCGGTGGACGCGGGCGTCGCCGCCGCCTTCCTGAGGTGACCCGTGGCGGGCCGTCCCGTGGCGGCCCGCCCTCCGCCCCTGACCGAAATATCCAAAATGCGATCGGCGTGGATTCCGCGCCGCATCTGTGCGACACATGGAGACGGGTCCTCCGCAGACCCGCGGAGGACCCGCGGCACCCCCGACCCTCCAGGGAGGCGAAGCCCGTGTCAGCACCGGTGTCCCGTCGTTCGTTCCTCCGCGGCGGCGCGGCCGGCGGTCTCGGCGTGGTTCTCGCGGGCAGCGTGGAGGCCATCGCCGGCCCCGGCGCGGCCCGCGCCGCCACCCGGGCCGAGGCCGGGTACGGCCCCCTCGTCCCCGACCCGGCCGGCCTGCTGGCCCTGCCCGCCGGGTTCTCCTACACGCTCGTCGCCGAGACCGGCCGCACCCTGCTGGACAGCGGCGAGCCCACCCCGAGCGACCCCGACGGCATGGCCTGCTTCACCGGCCGCCGGGGCACCGTCCTGATCTGCAACCACGAGATCGGCGGGAGCGAGCCGTACCGGGTGCCCGCCCTGCCCGGCCTCACCTACGACCCCGGCGCGGGCGGCGGCACCACCACCGTCGAGGTGAGCCGCCGCGGCGCGCGCGTCAGGGAGTACGTCAGCCTGGCCGGCACCCACAACAACTGCGCCGGCGGACGCACCCCCTGGAACACCTGGCTGACCTGCGAGGAGACCGAGCAGCGGGCCGGCGGCGCCTTCCAGCGCGACCACGGCTACGTCTTCGAGGTGGACGCCTTCGACCAGCGCTCCAACCAGGACCCGGTGCCCCTGAAGTTCCTGGGCCGCTACTCCCACGAGGCCGTCGCCGTCGATCCCCGCACGTCCGCGATCTACCTGACCGAGGACGCCACCGCCCCCCACGGCCTCTACTTCCGCTGGACCCCGCCGCCGGGCTTCCACGGGGGCAGGGGCGCGCTGCGGGCCCTGGCCACCTCCTCCGGCGGCGACACGGCGGGCCGCCTCCAGGCGATGAGCTGCTACGACGGCTCCCGGCAGGTCGCCGACCTGTCGGAGGCCACCGCTCCGGGCACCCGGTACCGGGTGCGCTGGGTGGACGTCCCCGACCGCGACGCCCGTACGGTCTCGGTGCGCTCCCAGTTCGCCGACGGCCAGGTGACCCGCTCGCGCAAGCTGGAGGGCGCCTACTGGGGCGACGGCGGCGCCTACTTCGTGGCCAGCTACGCCCGCGCCGCCGACGGCAGCCTCAAGGAGCACGACGGCCAGGTGTGGTTCCACGACCCCCGGTCCGGCACGGTCACCCTGCGGACCGTCTTCGGCCTCAACCCCGACCCCGCCCAGGACACCTCCTTCGACGGCCCCGACAACATCACCGTCTCCCCGTACGGCGGCGTGATCCTGGCCGAGGACGGCGAGGGCGTCAGCCATCTCGTCGGCGTCACCAGGAAGGGCGCGGCCTACCCGCTGGCCCGCAACGAGCTGAACGAGAGCGAGTTCACCGGCCCCACCTTCGACGCCACCGGCTCCACCCTGTACGCCTGCATCCAGTCGCCGGGCCACGTCTTCGCCATCACGGGACCATGGCGGCGTCCTCAGGAGTAGGCGGCGACCATCCCCACGACCGTCACCAGCGCGCCGGTGGCGGTGATCACCCAGCCCGCCGCCGCGGCGGACCGCCTGGCCCGCCGTCCCGCCCCGGACCAGTAGAGGAGCACGTAGGGCAGGAACCCGATCCCGCCCAGCCCCACCCCGGGCAGGGCCGCCGCGGCCAGCACGCCCCTGGTCCCGGCCGGCGCCGCCCGGTCGCCCTCGGGCGTGAGCTGGGCCCGCGTCACGTCGCCGGCCGAGGAGTCGGGGGAGGCGTCCACCGGGACGGCCGGGCCGCCGGAGTCGGGCGTGAAGCGTCCCTTGCAGTCGTAGCGGCCCTGGCCCAGGTCGGCGCAGGAGAGCACGGTCAGCGTCCCCGGCGTGCCGGTCCGGCCGGTCGCCAGCCGGAAGTCGGAGATCGAGAGCACCGCCGGCAGCACGCAGATCCCCACCCAGAGCAGCACGAGGACGGCGCGCCCGAACAGCCCGGGACCGCGCCCGCGCGAAGGGGTGACGAAGGTGAGATCGGGCAGGAAGTCGCTCATGCCCGGCAGCATCCCGCCCGCCACTTGGGGTTGGCCTGGAAAGGACTGGGACATGCCCCTGTCACCGGCGCGGGCCGTCTCAGCTTGCATAATCATCCTCTTGAGTGCATCATCTTCACAAGCAAGGTCATGAGATAGGGTGCATAACTATGCAGGAGGGCCGGATGAGAGCAGCGATCGCGGGAGCGAGCGGCTATGCCGGAGGTGAGCTGCTCCGCCTCCTGCTCGGCCATCCCGAGTTCGAGATCGGCGCGCTCACCGCGGCCTCCAGCGCGGGCGACCTGCTCGGCGCCCACCAGCCGCACCTGCCGCAGCTCGCCGACCGCGTCCTGGAGGAGACCATGCCCGGCGTGCTCGCCGGGCACGACGTGGTCTTCCTCGCGTTGCCGCACGGCCACTCGGCCGCCGTCGCCGCCCAGCTCGGCGAGGACACGATCGTGGTCGACTGCGGCGCCGACCACCGGCTCGCCGACCCCGCGGCCTGGCGGGAGTTCTACGGCGGCGACCACGCCGGCACCTGGCCCTACGGCCTGCCTGAGCTGCCCGGCGGGCGCGAGGCGCTGAAGAAGGCCCGGCGCATCGCCGTCCCCGGCTGCTACCCGACCTCGGTCCTGCTGGCCCTGTGGCCGGCCTTCGCCGCGGGCCTGGCCGGTCCCGACGTGGTCGTGGTCGCCGCCAGCGGCACCAGCGGCGCGGGCAAGGCGCCCAGGTCCCATCTGCTCGGCAGCGAGGTCATGGGCTCGGTCAGCGCGTACGGCGTGGGCGGCGTCCACCGCCACACGCCCGAGATGGAGCAGGGGCTGTCCGCCGTCGCCGGCGCACCCGTACGCGTCTCCTTCACCCCCACCCTGGCCCCCATGAGTCGCGGCATCCTGGCCACCTGCACCGCCCCCGCCGCCCCCGGCCTCACCCGCGAGTCGCTGCGCACCGCCTACGAGGTCGCGCTGAAGGCCGAGCCGTTCGTCCGGCTCCTGCCCGAGGGCGTCTGGCCGGCCACCTCCATGACGTACGGCGCCAACACCGCCGCCCTTCAGGTGACGCTCGACGAGCGCGCCGGCCGCGTGGTCGCCGTCATCGCCATCGACAACCTCACCAAGGGCACGGCCGGAGGCGCGATCCAGAGCGTGAACCTCGCCCTCGGCCTGCCGGAAGAGCTCGGCCTTCCCCTGACAGGAGTTGCTCCATGAGTGTCACCGCCCCCTTGGGCTTCCGGGCCGCGGGCGTCGCCGCGGGCATCAAGTCCGGCGACGCCCGTGACCTGGCCCTCGTCGTCAACGACGGCCCCAGCCGCGCCGCCGCCGGCGTCTTCACCGCCAACCGCGTCAAGGCCGCCCCCGTGCTGTGGTCGCAGCAGGTCCTGGCGGGCGGGCGGCTGCGCGCGGTGGTGCTCAACTCCGGCGGCGCCAACGCCTGCACCGGCCCCGAGGGCTTCCAGGACACCCACGCCACCGCCGAGAAGGTCGCCGAGGCCCTCGGCGACAGCGCGGGCGAGATCGCGGTCTGCTCCACCGGCCTGATCGGCGAGCGGCTGCCGATGGAGGCCCTGCTGACCGGCGTCCAGACCGCCGCGGGCCAGCTGTCCCGCGACGGCGGCCTGGCCGCGGCCGACGCCATCCGCACCACCGACACCGTCTCCAAGATCTCCTTCAAGCGGGCCGACGGCTACATGGTCGGCGGCATGGCCAAGGGCGCCGGCATGCTCGCCCCCGCCCTGGCGACCATGCTCTGCGTGATCACCACCGACGCCGACCTGACCAGCGAGGAGCTCGACGCCGTCCTGCGCGCCGCCACGGCCACCACCTTCGACCGGCTCGACTCCGACGGCTGCATGTCCACCAACGACACCGTGCTGCTGCTGGCCAGCGGCGCCGCCGGGGTCAGGCCCGACCTGACCGAGTTCGGGCAGAAGGTGCAGGAGGTCTGCGCCGACCTGGCCAGGCAGCTCCTCGTGGACGCCGAGGGCGCCTCCAAGGCGATCGCCGTCGAGGTCGTCGGCGCCGCCTCCGAGGACGACGCCGTCGAGGTGGGCCGCACCGTCGCCCGTTCCAACCTGCTCAAGTGCGCCATCCACGGCGAGGACCCCAACTGGGGCCGCGTCCTGGCCGCCGTCGGCACCACGAAGGCCGCCTTCGAGCCCGACCGCGTCAACGTCGCCATCAACGGCATCTGGATCTGCCGCGACGGCTCCGTCGGCGACGACCGCACCAAGGTCGACATGCGCCCCCGAGACGTGACGATCACCATCGACCTGTCGGCCGGCCGCCACAGCGCCACGATCCACACCACGGACCTGACCGCCGAGTACGTCCACGAGAACTCGGCGTACTCCTCGTGAGGGCCGTCACCGCGGCGACCAAGGCCGAGGCGCTGATCGAGGCCCTGCCCTGGCTGACCCGCTTCGCCGGCGCGACCGTCGTCATCAAGTACGGCGGCAACGCCATGACCGACGAGTCCCTCAAGGAGGGCTTCGCCGAGGACGTCGTGTTCCTGCACCACGCCGGCCTGCGCCCGGTCGTCGTCCACGGCGGCGGGCCGCAGATCAGCAGCGCCCTCGACAGGCACGGCATCGAGTCCACCTTCACCGCGGGCCTGCGCGTCACCACGCCCGAGGCCATGCAGGTCGTCAGGATGGTCCTGGTCGGCCAGGTGGGCCGCGACATCGTCGGCCTGGTCAACCGGCACGGCCCGTTCGCGATCGGCATGTCCGGCGAGGACGCCTGCCTGTTCACCGCCGAGCGCAAGCCCGTCATCGTCGACGGCGAGCCCGTGGACATCGGCCAGGTCGGCGAGATCGTCAAGGTCGACCCGGGCGCCGTGCGCGCGCTGATCGACGACGGCCGCATCCCGGTCGTCTCCAGCGTCGCCGTCGGCGCCGACGGAGAAATCTACAATGTAAATGCGGACACCGCGGCCGCCGCGCTGGCCGTGGCGCTGGGCGCGCAGAAGCTGATCGTCCTCACCGACGTCGAGGGCCTGTACGCCAACTGGCCCGACGACACCGACGTGATCGACGAGCTCGACGCCGACGAGCTGGAGAAGCTGCTGCCCAACCTGTCCAGCGGCATGGTGCCCAAGATGGAGGCGTGCCTGACCGCCGTGCGCGGGGGAGTGCCCCAGGCGCACGTCCTCGACGGCCGCGTGCCCCACTCGATGCTGCTGGAAATCTTCACCAACGAAGGAATCGGAACCATGGTGATGCCCTCATGAGCCTCCACGAGCGGTTCGAGCAGGCGTTCATGCCCAACTACGGCGTCCCCCCGATCGCCCTGGCGCGCGGCGAGGGCACCCGCGTCTGGGACGTCGACGGCAAGGAGTACCTCGACTTCATCGGCGGCATCGCGGTCAGCTCGCTCGGCCACGCCCACCCCGCCCTGGTCGAGGCAGTCTCCAAGCAGGTCGCCACGCTCGCCCACACCAGCAACCTGTTCCTGCACGAGCCCGAGGTGCTGCTCGCCGAGCGGCTGCTCGACCTGCTCAACGCCCCCGCCCGGATCTTCTTCGCCAACTCCGGCACCGAGGCCAACGAGGCCGCCTACAAGCTCGCCGTCAAGTACGGCAAGCGTGAGGGCCGCTCCTACTTCGTCGCCGCCGAGAACGGCTTCCACGGCCGGACCATCGGCGCCCTGTCGCTGACCGGCAAGAAGGCCATCCGCGACCAGTTCGGCCCGTTCCCCGTCGACGTGCGCTTCGTCCCGTACGGCGACGCCGACGCGCTCAAGGAGGCCGTGACCGGCGACTGCATCGCGGTGTTCCTGGAGCCGACGCAGGGCGAGGCCGGCGTGGTCCCGCCGCCCGAGGGCTACTTCGAGGCCGCCCGCGAGATCTGCGACGCCACCGGCGCGCTGCTGGTCGCCGACGAGATCCAGTCGGCGATCGGCCGTACCGGCCACTGGTTCGCCCACCAGGCCGACGGCGTCACGCCCGACATCCTGACCCTGGCCAAGGGGCTGGGCGGCGGCCTGCCGATCGGCGCGTGCGTCGGGTTCGGCGAGGCCGGCCGGCTGTTCGACAAGGGCGACCACGGCTCGACGTTCGGCGGCAACCCGGTCTCGTGCGCGGCGGCGCTGGCCGTCCTGGACAACCTCGACCTCGACCACGTCAAGTCGGTGGCCGCCGGGCTGCGCGGCGGCCTGGAGGCGGTCCGCCACCCGCTGCTGAAGGGCGTGCGCGGCCGCGGCCTGTGGCTGGCCGCCGTCCTGACGGAGGAGCGTTCGGCGCGGGTGCAGCAGGCCGCCGCCGAGGCGGGCTTCCTGGTCAACGCCCTCCAGCCGGACGCCGTACGCCTCGCGCCGCCGCTGGTGGTCACCCACGAGGAGGTGAACGCCTTCGTCGAGGCGTTCCCCGCGATCCTCAAGGAGGCCGCGGCGTGACCAGGCACCGCGCGGACTCGGCGCAAGTCAGACACTTCCTGCGGGACGACGACCTGACGCCCGAGGAGCAGACGGAGGTCCTCGACCTGGCCGCCGCGATGAAGAAGGACCGGCTCGGCTACCGGCCGTTCGAGGGCCCCAAGACCGTCGCCGTCCTGTTCGACAAGCCCTCGGCCCGCACCCGCGTCTCCTTCCACACCGGCATCGGCGAGCTCGGCGGCCTGCCGCTCGTCGTCGACAACGTGGCGGTGCTGATGGGCAGGGGCGAGCCCACCGCCGACATCGCCCGCGTGCTCGACCGCCAGGTGGCCGCCATCGTGTGGCGCACCACCGGGCAGCGGCTCGTCGAGGAGATGGCCGCCGCCTCCGCGGTGCCCGTCGTCAACGCGCTCACCGACGACTTCCACCCCTGCCAGATCCTCGCCGACCTGCAGACCGTCCGCGAGCGGCTGGGCGGCACGGCCGGGCTGACGCTGACCTACGTCGGCGACGGCGCCAACAACATGGCCCACTCCTACCTGCTCGGCGGCGCCACGGCCGGCATGCACGTACGGATCGCCGCCCCGGCCGGCTACCAGCCCGACGCCGAGATCCTCGGCCAGGCCGCCGCCGTCGCGGCCAGGACCGGCGGATCGGTGGCCGCGACGACCGACCCGGCGGCCGCCGCCGAGGGGGCGCACGTGATCGCCACCGACACGTGGGTGTCGATGGGGCAGAGCGGCGCCGACGAGCGGGCGGCCGCGTTCCTGCCGTACCAGGTCAACGCGGAGCTGCTGGCGCACGCCGCGCCCGAGGCGATCGTCCTGCACTGCCTGCCCGCCTACCGCGGCAAGGAGATCACCGCCGACGTCCTCGACGGCCCGGCCAGCGTCGTGTGGGACCAGGCGGAGAACCGGCTGCACGCCCAGAAGGCGCTGCTCCACTGGCTGGTGACCCGCGGATGACCATCCCGATGACCAAGGCCGCGCGGCAGGCGAAGATCACCGACCTGCTGCAGCGCAAGGCCGTGCGCTCCCAGCCCGAGCTGGCCAAGCTGCTGGCCGAGAGCGGGGTCGAGGTCACCCAGGCCACCCTCTCCCGCGACCTGGACGAGCTCGGCGCGCTCAAGCTGCGCGCCGACGACGGCTCCCTGGTGTACGCGCTGCCCGGCGAGGGCGGCGACCGCATCCCGCTCACCAGGACCGGCGGCGGCGAGACCCCGGCGGCGCGGCTGCACCGCATCGCCGAGGAACTGCTCGTGGCCGCCGAGGCCTCGGCCAACCTGGTCATGCTCAGAACCCCGCCGGGCGCCGCCCAGTTCCTCGCCTCCGCCATCGACCACGCCGACTGGGAGTCCATCCTCGGCACGGTCGCGGGCGACGACACGATCCTGGTCATCAGCCGCGATCCGATGGGCGGCCAGGCCGTCGCGGAGGCGCTGCTGCGCGTGGCGGACCGGCGTGGTTGACCCGATCGCCGGGATCGCGGTCGCCCCTGACGCAAAGAAGGGCTGAGTTGCACTATGGTCGCGTGGGAAATGGAGGAGATGACGGTGAGTGATGGCAAGCCGATGCGGCTGTGGGGCGGACGCTTCGAGAGCGGCCCGTCCGACGCGCTGGCCCGGCTGTCGGTGAGCGTGCACTTCGACTGGCGGCTGGTGCCGTACGACCTGGCGGCGTCCAGGGCGCACGCCCGCGTGCTGCACAGGGCGGGGCTGCTGAGCGACGACGAGCTGGAGCGCATGATCGGCGCGCTCGACGACCTGGAGGCCGCCTGCAAGGCGGGCGAGTTCCGCCCGACCGTGGCCGACGAGGACGTGCACACCGCCCTGGAGCGCGGCCTGCTGGAGCGGCTCGGCTCGCTCGGCGGCAAGCTGCGCGCGGGCCGCAGCCGCAACGACCAGATCGCCACCGACCTGCGCCTCTACCTCCGCGACCACGTGCGTAGCATCGTCTCCCGCCTGGTCGAGCTGGAGACCGCGCTCATGGCCCAGGCCGAGGAGCACGCCGAGACCGCCGCGCCGGGCATGACGCACCTGCAACACGCCCAGCCGGTCTCCTTCGGCCACCAGCTCCTGGCCCACGTCCACGCCTTCACCCGCGACATCGACCGCCTCACCGACTGGGACAAGCGCGCCGCGGTCTCCCCGCTCGGCTCCGGCGCCCTGGCGGGCTCCTCGCTGCCGCTCGACCCGCAGGCCGTGGCCGAGGAGCTGGGCTTCTCCGCCGCCGCGCCCAACTCGATGGACGCCGTCGCCGACCGCGACTTCGCCGCCGAGTTCCTGTTCGACGCGGCGATGATCGGCGTGCACCTGTCGCGGCTGGGCGAGGAGATCGTCCTGTGGGCCTCGCAGGAGTTCCGCTGGATCGAGATGGACGACGCCTACTCCACCGGCTCGTCGATCATGCCCCAGAAGAAGAACCCCGACGTCGCCGAGCTGGCCCGCGGCAAGTCCGGCCGCCTGATCGGCAACCTGATGTCGATGCTGACCACGCTCAAGGGCCTGCCGCTGACCTACAACCGCGACCTGCAGGAGGACAAGGAGCCGGTGTTCGACTCGGTCGACACGCTGCTGCTCGTCCTGCCCGCGATGGCCGGCCTGGTCGCGACCATGCGCGTCAACACCGCCCGCATGGAGGCGTCGGCGCCCGACGGGTTCGCCCTGGCCACCGACCTGGCCGAGCTGCTGGTGCGGCGCGGCGTGCCGTTCCGCGACGCGCACGAGGCCGTCGGCCATCTGGTGGTCTGGTGCCAGGTCAACGACAAGGACCTCGGCGACCTGTCCGACGACGAGCTGGCCAAGGTCTCGTCGCACCTGACGCCCGACGTCCGCGACGTGCTCAACGTGCCCGGCGCGCTGGCGGCCCGCAAGGCCCACGGCGGCACCGCCCCCGACCGCGTACGCGACCAGCTCGTCGCCCTGCGCGAGGCGGTCGACGCCCAGGCGGCATGGGCCTCGGGAAACTGAGCGCCGCGCCGCTGCCGCGGAGTTTCTTCGACCGGCCCTCGCACGAGGTCGCGCCCGACCTGCTCGGACGCGTCCTCGTGCACGGGCCGGTCGCCGTCCGCCTCACCGAGGTCGAGGCGTACGGCGGCCCCGGCGAGGACCCGGCGGCCCACACCTACCGCGGCAGGACACCCCGCAACGCCGTCATGTTCGGCCCGCCCGGCCACCTGTACGTGTACTTCACCTACGGCATGCACTTCTGCGCGAACCTCGTCTGCCTGCCCGAGGGCCATGGCTCGGCCGTGCTGGTCCGCGCCGGCGAGATCGTCGCCGGCCTCGACGAGGCCCGCACCCGCCGCACCCCCGCCCCGGCCTCCACCGCCGGGTCCGCTGCGGCCTTCGACGGGGGACGGTCCGCCCCCGCCTCTGCCGCGGGACGGGCCGCCGCGGCCGGACGCGCCAGGGGCGTGCCTGACCGTGACCTGGCCCGCGGCCCCGCCAGGCTGGCCGTCGCGCTGGGCCTGCTGCGCGAGCACAACGGCCTCGACGCGATCTGGGAAGGCTCACCCGCGGCCCTGCCACCCCTGACCGGGACCCCCGGAAGCCCCGGGCGTTTCGGCCACGGACCGGAGCACGCCACCTGGCTCACCGGCCTGCCCCACGGCTCGGCCGCCGTCCTCGAAGGCCGGCCCGCCGACCCCGGCACGATCAGGTCAGGCCCGCGCACCGGCGTCTCGACCGCCAAGGACACCCCGTGGCGGTTCTGGATCGACGGCGACCCGACCGTGTCGCCGTACCGGGCTCACGTGCCGCGCCGGCGCAGCTCCGCGGCCACCTCCGTGGGGGAGACCCCCAGCTCGTGAGCGCTGAAGACGTGCAGGTGGTCGCCGGTGTCGATCTCCAGCATCTCGCTGCGCAGCCCGAACCGCCGGCGCACGTCCACCTTGACGTCCTTCACCGCCTCCCACGGCACGTGCCGCCGCCCGGCGAACCCGTGCACCACCGTGATCCCGTCGGCGTCGGCGGCCAGCCGCACCGGCACCAGCACGTCGCGCAGCCCCATCCCGCCCACCAGCACGGCCGCCGGCACCGCCAGGATCACCCCGCGCACGTCCCCGTCGACCCACCAGAAGACGGCGAGCCCGGCGCACGCCAGAGCCCCTAAGATCTTGAAAACGGCCAGCTCGCGACGGACCCTCCACATGGACACCGAGCGTATCCAAGTGGCGGTCACCCCGGACGATCGGGCACGCTGTAACCACCTCAACGTCTACTGGAAAGCCAGCACCGTGACCGACATTCTCGATGAGCTCGAATGGCGCGACGTCCTCGCGCAGACCACCGACGTCGAAGCCCTGCGTGAGGCGCTGTCGAAGGGTCCGATCACGGTCTATGCGGGCTTCGACCCGACTGCGCCGTCGCTCCATGTGGGCAACCTGGCCACGCTGCTCATCCTCACCCGCTTCCAGCGGGCGGGCCACAAGCCGATCGGCCTGGTGGGCGGCGCCACCGGCCTGATCGGCGACCCCAGCGGACGCAGCACCGAGCGGGTGCTCAACACCTCCGAGGTCGTGGCCGAGTGGGTGGCGAAGATCCGGGTCCAGGTGGAGAAGTTCCTGTCGTTCGAGCCCGGCCCCAACGCCGCGACGCTGGTCAGCAACCTCGACTGGACCTCCGAGCTGTCGGCCATCGACTTCCTGCGCGACGTCGGCAAGCACTTCCCGGTCAACCGCATGCTGGCCCGCGAGTCGGTCTCGGCCCGGCTGGCGGGCGAGGGCCTGAGCTACACCGAGTTCAGCTACCAGATCCTCCAGGCCAACGACTACCTTGAGCTCCACCGCCGGCACGGCTGCGACCTCCAGGTGGGCGGCAGCGACCAGTGGGGCAACATCACCGCCGGCGTCGACCTGGTCAGGCGCGTCGAGGGAGCGCACGTCCACGCCCTGACCGGCAAGCTGATCACCAAGGCCGACGGCACCAAGTTCGGCAAGACGGCCGGCGGCGCGGTCTGGCTCGACGCCTCGCTCACCTCCCCGTACGCGTTCTACCAGTACTGGCTCAACGCCGACGACCGCGACGTGGTGCGCTTCCTCAAGGTGTTCACGTTCCGCTCCCGCGAGGAGATCGAAGAGCTGGAGAAGGCCGTCGCCGACCGCCCGTTCGCCCGTGAGGCGCAGCGCGCGCTGGCCGAGGACCTCACCACCCTGGTTCACGGGGGCGAGGAACTGGCCGCGGTGGTGGCCGCGTCGAAGGCGCTGTTCGGTCAGGGCTCGCTGGACGAGCTGCCCGCCGCCACCCTGGAGGCCGCCCTGGCGGAGGTGCCCAAGGCCACCGTCACCGAGCTCGGCGCGACCTTCGTCGACCTGCTGGCCGACAGCGGCCTGGTCGAGTCGAAGTCGGCGGCCAGGCGCGCGGTCAAGGAGGGCGGCGCGTACCTGAACAACGTCAAGATCACCGACGAGGCGTACGTGCCCGAGGCGTCCGACCTGCTGGCGGGCCGGTTCATGGTCCTGCGCCGTGGCAAGAAGTCGATCGGCGGCGTCGAGGTCGCCTGACCCCGCAGCGGCGAGGCGGGTCCTTCGGGGCCCGCCATTGTCATTTTGCTGTCGCTTCCGCCGTCACTTCCGCTCGAACAGGGCCACCGTCAGCCCCGGCAGGTCCGCCGAGTGCTTGACGGACACGGCCTCGAACCCCGCCCGCCGCACCTGCGCCACCCGGGGCACGGAGTCGCCCTGCAACCCCGCCTGCTTGGTGCCGCGCCACACCACCCACACCCGTTCGCGCCCCTTCAACGCCGCCGCGACCTCCGGCCTTTCCGGATAGCCGAATCCGTCGGGCTCGGGCGCGTCACCCGTCTTCAGGACGTCGTCGGGCATCGCCGAGTCCGCGTAGTAGTCGAACCCGGCCCGCAGCGGGCTCTGCCCGTACACGATCGCGTCCCCGGGCTCGGCCCTGACCACCCGCAACCCCCACGGGACGTTCTCGAACCGGCCGTTCTCCTCGCGTACCGTCATGTGGTCCGAGACCGCGAGCAGGCCCCCTACCAGCACGACCACGACCCCCGCCGGAACCGGGAAGCGCGGCACCGCCGCCACGGCCACGCCCGCCAGCAACGCCAGCGCCGGCGCCGTCACGAACAGATACCGGTCCACGTACGCGGGCGTCACCAACTGCGAGACCGCGAGCAGCAACACCGGCGGCAACACCAGCCACCCCACCCCCGCAACAGCCCACCGCACCCCCTCGCCGGGCACCGGATCACGCCTGGCCGATCGCTCCTCGTTCCCCCGCACCGCATCCCGCTGCGACGATCGCCCCTCGATCCCCGCCGCCGAATCCCGCCCCCGCCCCTGGTCCCCGGCGCTCCGGCCGGCCTTCGTCCTCCACAGCACCACCGCCCCGGCCAGGGCGACCGCGAACAGCAGCAGCCCGAGCCCGGCCGAACCCGCCGCCATCTTCGGGAACTTGAGCCACACCTCCGGCCCCCGCTGCGGGATCCAGCTGATCGCATGCCGCTCTCCGAACCCGACCAGCCCCAGCACGACCGCCGGCAGCCCGCCGACCCCCAGCGCCGCCGCCATCCGCAACAACATCCCGCGCCGGGCGAGCGCGAGATGCGCGGGCAGCGCCAGCACCGCGAACAGATGCGTGCAGCACACCAACGCCACCGCCACCCCGTACGCCACCCACCGCCGCCCACCCGGACGCTCCACCGCCCGACGCAACGCCCAGAACGAGAACACCACCGCGGCCGCCGCGAACGCGTAAGACCTGGCGAACGCCCCGTAATAGGAAACGGACGGCAGGAGCGCGAACAGCGCCGCCCCGATCACCCCCGCCCGCACACTGTGCAGCCGCCTCCCGAGATCGGCCAGAAACCAGGCCGCCACGCCGATCGCCACCGCCGACGGGAACCGCAGCCACAGCTCAGCCGTGCCCGCCTTCACCCAGAAGTGCATGAACAGGTAGTACGGCAGGAAGTGCCCGTCGATATTCTGGGCCAACTCCCACAACCCCGGCAGTGACCGGGAAGCCGCGCTGATGGTCGCCAGCTCGTCACCGTTCAAGGTGGCCGCACCCGTCCCCGAGAACGCCACCGCCCCCGCGACCAAGGCCATCCACCAAGGGGCGGAGGAGCGGGGGCGGGTCGCGGGTGGGACTGCGGGAACAATTGTGGCGGCAGTGGTCACCGGGGCAGAATACGCGCCCCCCGAGCCCCGCCCGCCCTCTTAACTGACCCCCATCCGGTATGCCGGAACGGGCCCCTCCACCCGACCATCGTCTCCGGTCCCCGATCACCCCCGCACCTCCACCGGCCCGACACCCGAAGAGTCGACGGTCTGTATCAACGCCCCGACCTGTGCACTCTCACGAGAACGCCGCAGCGCCTGGCACCAAGCCCTCCACACGCCCCCTTGCTCGCCGAGCCAGGCGGAATCCGCCCCTCCGGCCATGCCGACCACCGCCGACCGCTCAACTGACTCCCGCAAACCCGCCCAGCGATCCGACATGGCTCGTTCGACGTCCGTCACCAGCGCCGTCGCTCCTTGATCCGGCCCCCCTTCCGCCATGTCCCCGTCCGGCGATTTGACGTGTCGCGGATCGCGACCTAATCTTTCACTTCGTCCCCGGAGCGAGCCGGACGCCGACAAGGCGGACGGGCCCCGGGACAAGCCCCTTGAGATGACAAGCCACCTCGGTCGAGGCGCTTCAACGCGCTTTGGCATGGGTTGTCCTCGGGCGCCCGAAGCACGCCGAATAATCGGTTGATTCGACAGGTGCCGGATGACACGGTAAGTTACGAGGGTTGCCTCGGCAGCGAGGCGCCCAATCCTAGCTAGGTTCGGCCCGGTTTGTTCAAGTCTCCGGATTTGACACTGAATCGGCGGACTTGCTAAGATTGAGACACAACGAAAGAACGCAAGACGAAATGAACGCCTCTGAACGAGGATCCGGGAACGGGTTCTGGTGAGGAAGTACGCGTCCGTTTCTTGAGAACTCAACAGTGTGTTAAAAGCCAGTGCATGAAA
>NZ_JBFAOV010000024.1:0-147874 GCF_040675375.1 Nonomuraea sp. NPDC049607 | reverse complement strand
CTCTACAGAACCGGCGACCTCGCCCGCTGGCTCCCCACCGGCGAACTCGAATACCTCGGCCGCACCGACCACCAGGTCAAGATCCGCGGCATGCGCGTCGAACCCGGCGAGATCGAGGCCGTCCTGCGCGCACAACCGGGGGTCCGGGACGCGGCCGTCACGGCGTACGAGCACAGCCTGGTCGGCTACGTCGTCGGCGAGGTGCCCGACCTCCAGGACGTCCTGCCCGAGCACCTGATCCCGCGCCGGTGGGTGCGCCTGGACAGCCTTCCGCTCACCCGCAGCGGCAAGCTGGACCGGGCCGCGCTGCCCCGGCCGGAGGCGGCGAGCGGCCGGCCGTACGTGCCGCCGCGCGACGAGGTGGAGGCGCGCCTCGCCACGCTCTACGAAGAGGTGCTGAAGGTGCCCGCGGCCGGCATCCTGGACGACTTCTTCGAGCTCGGCGGCCACTCGCTGAGCGCCCTGCGGCTGGCCGCCCGCATCCGCCAGGAACTGGGACGGAACCTGCCGGTGGGCACCGTCCTGACCGCGCCGACGATCAGCGCGCTGGCCAGGGTGCTGCGCCAGCCCGAGGACCTGGCGCCGCCGAGCCACGTCGTGCCGCTCAACCCGGACGGCGACCGCACGCCGATCTTCTTCATCCACGCGCTCGGCGGCCAGGTCTTCCGCTACCACCCGATGGCCCGCCGCCTCGGCCCCGACCAGCCGGTGTACGCCATCGCCGCGCGCGGGCTCGTGCCCGGCGAGGAGCCGCACGCCACGCTCGCCGAGATGGCCGACGCCTACGTGGCCGACCTGCTGGAGGTGCGGCCGAAGGGGCCGTACGTGCTGGGCGGGTTCTGCATCGGCGGCAACATCGCGCTGGAGGTGGCCAGGCGGCTGCGCGAACGCGGCGAGCAGGTGCCGCTGGTCGTGCTGCTCTACGCCAACGCCGAGGAGCCCGTGGCCGAGGCGTCGCTGGAGGACGACACGGTCCTGCTGTTCCACGCGCTGGCCGGCGGTCCCGAGGAGACCCTCGGGCTCGACCCGGCCGAACTCGCCGCCCAGTCGCCGGAGGAGCGGCTGCTGACGGTCATGGGCGCCGCCTCGGCCGCCGACCGGCTGGCGCCCGACACCGCCGAGGTCGAGCAGGCGCGCCGCTACCTGGCCGTCTTCCGGGCCAACGCGCACGCCGTCGGCGGTTACCGGCACGAGCCCTACGACGGCGACGTCGCGCTCTTCGCGCCCACGCGCGAGGACGGCAGCTGGTCCTCCGTCGCCAAGGGACGGCTCGCGCACTACGCGATCCCCGAGGAACGCGTCCCCATCCTGTACGAACCCCTGGTCGCCGGAGCGGCCACCGAGATCAGAAGGTGGATGGATCATGGCATCCCCGACCAGTGAGCGAACGAGCCTCTGGAAGCACCCCGACTTCCTGCGGCTGTGGGCGGGCCAGAGCCTGTCCCAGTTCGGCTCGGCCATCAGCCTCTTCGCGTTCCCGGTGATCGCGGTCACCGTCCTGAACGCCTCCGAGGCCGAGATGGGCGTCGTCGGCTTCCTGCTGCGGCTCCCGATGGTGTTCTTCCTCCTGTTCGGCGTGCTGGCCGACCGGGTGCGCAAGCGTCCCATCCTCATCTGGACGGACGTGGCGCGCTTCGTGCTGCTGATGCTGATCCCCGTCGCGTGGTTCGCCGACATGCTCACGCTGGGCTGGATCTACGGCGTCATCTTCGCCCTCGGGCTGCTCAGCACGCTCTTCCAGACGGCCTACCGCAGCTACTTCCCGTTCCTGGTGCCGCGGGAGAACTTCCTGGAGGGCAACTCCAAGCTGCAGCTGACCGAGTCGACCGCCCAGACGTTCGGGCCGGGCCTGGCCGCGGCGCTGCTGAAGGTGCTCGCCGCGCCCGCGCTGCTGATCATCGACGCGGTGTCGTACCTGGCCTCGGCGATCGCGGTGGCGCTGATCAAGCGGCCCGAAGCCCGTCCCGAGCCGGACGACACCACCCCCGGGCAGGTGCACAAGGCGATCTGGCAGGGCATGGGCTGGGTGATGCGGCACGAGCTGATCCGGCCGCTGGCCATCTCCTCGGCCGTGTACTCGCTGTTCATCCTGGGCTCGATGAACTCGATCTACGCCCTGTACGTGATCCGCGACCTGGGCGTGCCCGCGGCCTGGTTCGGCAGCATCCTGGCCGGCGGCGGCGTGGGCGCGATCATCGGTGCGCTGATCGCCGTCAAGGTGATGCGGCGCTACGCGATCGGCAAGGTGCTGGTGTGGTCGATGGTGTACGGCAACCTGGCGCTCTTCCTCATCCCGCTGGCCATCGGGCCGGTCTGGGCCTCGGTGGCCATGCTGGTCGTCGCGCAGCTCGTCAGCGGCGTCAGCTCGCAGATCTTCTTCGTCACCAACACCACGCTGGTGCAGACGATCACCCCGCCGCACCTGCAGGGCCGCGTGGTGGCGTCGATCTACTCGCTGGGCCTGATCCCCGCCCCGCTGGGGGCGCTGGGCGCCGGCCTGCTGGCCGGCGCCCTGGGGACGCGGACGACGCTGTGGGTGGTCATCGCGATCGGCGCGCTGGTGCCGATCGCGGCGATGGCCTGGTCCCCGCTGGCCAAGCTCATCGGGATGCCGGCGCCAGACCAGCAATGAGCCGCAGCTGACGGCTGCGCAGCCGCCGGGTGGGCGTGACCAGGCCGACGATCAGCGTGGTCGCGCCCGCCTCCTGGTAGGCCGCCATCCGCTCGCGCACCTTGCCCGCCGGACCGCACATGGTCATCGCGTCGACGAGCGCGTCCGGCAGCAGCGCCATGGCCTCGCCCTGCCGCCCGTCCAGGAAGGCTTCCTGCATGCGGGCGGCCTCCTGCTCGAAGCCGAGCGTGGCGGCCAGGCGGTTGTAGAAGTTGGTACGGCGCGAGCCCATGCCGCCGAGGTAGAGGGCGAGCATGGGCCGCATCATGTCGTAGGCCAGCTCCTGGTCCTCCTCGACGAGCGTGAGCACCATGGGCGCGATGTCGAGGTCGGCGCCGTTCAGGTGCTTGGCCATCCGGGCCAGGTGGTCGGGCGGGAAGTGGATGGCCAGCCAGCCGTCGGCGAGCTCGCCGGCCAGCGCGACGTTCTTGGGGCCCATCGCGGCCAGGTAGACCGGCAGCCGTTCCTGCACCGGCGAGACGGCAAGCGTCAGCTCCTTGCCCTCGCTGCCGGGCAGGGGCAGCGTCATCGTGTCCCCGTCGTGCCGCACCGGCTCGCCCTGCAGCGCCTTGCGCACCACCTGGAGGTAGTCGCGGGCGCGGGCCAGCGGCCGTTCGAAGCGTTCGCCGTGCCAGCCCTCGACGACCTGGGGGCCGGACAGGCCCACGCCCAGCCGGGCGCGGCCGCCGGAGAGCTGGTCGAGGGTGGCCGCCGTCATCGCGGCGACCACGGGCTTGCGTCCCGTCATCTGGAGCACGCCGGTGCCCAGGGCGATGCGCTCGGTCTGGCCGGCGATCCAGGCCAGCAGGCTGGCCGGGTCGGTCCCGTAGGTCTCGGCCGCCCACACGGACGAATAGCCCAGGGCCTCCGCCTCCCGTACCAGCGCCAGGTGGTCGGCCGGGCCGAGGCCCGCGCCGCCCCAGTAGCTCATGCTGTAACCGAGGCGCATCCCATCTCCTCAACGATCGCGGCGGCCAGGGCGTCCGGAGTCTCCTCGGCCAGCCAGTGGGTGGAGTCGAGCTCCTTCAACGCGGGCGGCTGCGCGCTCTGCCGCCGCCAGCCCAGCAGGCCGCCCCGGGTCAGCGAGGCGTCGCGGGCGCCGTACAGGACGGAGATCGGCACCGGCAGCGGCGGCCCGGGCCGGTGGTGATAGCCGGCCAGCAGCCCGAAGTCGGCGCGCAGCGCCGGTTCCAGCACCGGCCAGAGCGCCTCCCGGTCGGCCAGTTCCGGCGGGACGCCGCCGAGCTCGATCAGCTGCTCCCAGAACAGCCACGACGGCAGCGACGGCAGGCGGCGCAGCAGCAGGGTCACGTCCGGCGCGGCGAACGAGCTCACGACCAGCCGTTCCGGACGCCCGCCCAGCTCGACCACGCGACGGCAGACGAGAAAGGCCAGCAGCGCCCCGCTGCAGTAGCCGAACAGCGTGTACGGCTCCCGCCACCCGGCGAGCTCGCGCGCCAGGTCGTCGACCAGCCCGTCGAGGTCGGTCCGCGGCTCTTCGGCGAGCCTGGCCTGACGTCCCGGCAGGTTGACCGACCACAGCCCCACCCCGGACGGGAAGTGCCCGGCGAGCTCGCCGAGCGAGGCCGGGCCGCCGCCCGCGTGCGGAAAGGCGACCAGCGCCCGCTCCCCCTCCTTGACCTGGACGAACCACGGCGTCATAGGGCGTCCCCCAGATGTAGGGCCAGTTCGGCCGGCGTCGGATGGTCGAACACGGCCCGTACCGAGACGGCCCGCCCCGCCAGCTCCTCCAGCGGGCCGATCAGCCGGACGGCCAGCACGGAGTGGCCGCCGTTGAGGAAGAAGTTGTCGTGCGGGCCGAGGCCGGGCCGCTTGAGCGCGTCCCGCCACAGCGCCACCACCTGCTGGACCAGCCCGTCGCCGGCCTCCCGCGCCGGGGCGCCGTCCTCGGCGGGCACCACCAGCTCGCGGTAGGCGATCTTCCCGTTGGCGGTGGTGGGCAGCCTGTCGGTGACGATGTACCGGGTGGGGACGGCGTAGTCGGGCAGCCGCGTCCTGGCGAAGCGCCACAGCTCCTCCTCGGCGGCCTGGCCGGTGACCTCGACGAAGGCGGCGAGCCGTCCGTCGGTCTGGGGGTCGCCGTCGAGGATCACCGCGGCCGTGCGCACCGCGTCGTGCTCGTGCAGTGCCGCCTCGACCTCGCCGAGCTCGATGCGGTGGCCGCGCAGCTTGATCTGCCGGTCGTCGCGGCCCAGGAGCTCCAGCGTGCCGTCGTGGCGGATGCGCGCGCGGTCGCCGGTCCGGTAGAACCGGCCGTACCGGTCGTGGTGGCCGAAGCGCTCGGCCGTCAGCTCGGGCCGGTCGAGGTAGCCCGCGCTCACCCCCGCACCCGCGACGCACAGCTCGCCCGGCACGCCCGGCGGCAGCTCGCGGCCCGCGGCGTCGGTGACGAAGATCTGGGTGTTGGCCAGCGGCTCGCCCGCCGGGACCGGGTCGAGCGGCGGCTCGCGCAGCTCGGCGGCGGTGGACCAGATGGTGGTCTCCGTCGGCCCGTAGACGTTGAAGACCCGGCAGCCCAGCTCCAGCAGGTCCCTGGCCAGGGCGGCGGGCATCGGCTCGCCGCCGCACAGCACCGTGCGTCCGGCCAGCTCCCGCCCGGCTTCCGGCGCGATCAGCCGCCACGCGGTCGGCGTGGCCTGCACGACCTGGACGCCGGTCGCGGCGATCAGCTCCAGGAACCTGCCCGGCTGGAGCTGGTCCTCGTCCGAGGCCACCACCACGGTGCCGCCGGAGGCCAGCGGCAACAGCAGTTCCAGCCAGGAGATGTCGAAGGAGGTGGTGGTGGACCACAGGACGCTCGTGGGCGCGCCCAGCCGGTCGGCGAAGTCGAGCACGAGGTTCGTCAGGTTCCCGTGCGTGACGCGCACGCCCTTGGGCCGTCCGGTGGAGCCGGAGGTGTAGATGACGTAGGCGATCTCTCCGTACTCGGCGGGTCCGGGTTGTCCGAGCGTGCCGGGCATCGGCACGACCGGCGTCTCCCCCGCCCAGTCCGGCCGGCCCGCCGTGACGACCAGCCGCGCGCCCGAGTCGGCCACCTGGAAGGCGAGGCGCGACTCCGGTTGCCGCACGTCCAGCGGCAGGAACGCCGCTCCCGCCTGCCACACGCCGAGCACCGCCGCCACCAGGTCCGCCGAGCGCCCCAAGCCCAGGGCGACGACGTCGCCGTGCCGGATCCCGCGTTCGCGCAGCAGGTCGCGGACCGCGGCCGCGCGCCCCAGCAGCTCGTCGTAGGCGACCTCGCGCCCGTCCTCGCGCACCGCGACGGCCGGGCCCGGCAGGATGCGCTCGGCCAGGGTGCCGGCCCAGGCGCGGTGGGTGTCGTTGACCCGGTCGAGCAGCGCCCGGTCCGCCGGGGAGAGCACGTCCGGCACCCGGCCGCGGGCCGCCTGCCGCACCACCGCGCACATCCTGGCCGTGAACGCCTCGATCTCGTCCTCGTCGTGCACCTCGGTGCTGTGCACCATGCGGACGGTGAGCCGGTCCGGCTCCTGGATGACGTTGCACTGCATGTCCAGGCGGCTGCGGTCGATCAGGTTGTCGACGTACCCGGGCACCTCGCCCTGGACGTGCACCTTCTCGTCGCTCCAGGGCCGGTAGTTGAACATGTGCCGGAACAGCGGGACCCGCCAGTCGTCCGTGCCGTGCCCGCGGCGGGTCAGCACCGCCTCCACCGAGGCTCCGGCGTGCTCGACGCCCTCCGCGAACGCCTCCTCCACGCGCCTGGCGACCTGCTCGAAGTCGTCGTCCAGCTCGACGTGGACGCGCAGCGGCAGTGTGCTCACCGCGTAGCCGACGCGTCTGTGCTCCTCGCCCGTCTTCGTGCTGACCGGCATGCCGATCACCAGGTCCGGGCCTGCGCCGTGCCCGCGCAGCGTCAGCAGGAAGGCGGTGGCCAGCACGATGTTGCCGGTGGTGCGCAGCGTGGTGCGCAGCTCGTCCAGGGCCGCCACCGTCTCGGCGTCGACCAGCCACGAGCAGGTGTGCCCGGCGAACGTCGGACGGCCCGGCGAGTGCCTGCTCCCCGGCAGCACCATGGCCGCCGGGTCGAGGCCGTCGAGCCGGTCCAGCCAGTAGCCGATCGACTCCTCCGGCGGCTCCCCCGGCTCCAGCATCGGCGCGGGCCCCGCCAGCTCGGGGGGCAGCGAGCCGTGCCCGGTCTGGCTGTCGTAGAAGCGGCCCAGCTCCTCCACCAGGAGCTGCATGGAGGTGCCGTCGATGACGATGTGGTGGCCGGCCAGGCACACCACGGTTCCCGCGCCGTCGGGCAGGGTGAAGTGGCCCACCCTGATGAGCAGGTCGCGGCCCAGGTTGAAGGGCTCGTCCAGGAACGACTGGAGGTCGGCGACCAGCGTCTCCTCGGTCGTGGCCCGCGTCTCGACCTTCAGCTGGGCGTCCTGGGGGGCCACCAGGTGCCGGACGGGGGCCCCGTCCACCACGGGGAACCGCAGGCGCAACGCCGGATGCCGCTTGACCAGCCGGTTCGCCGCGATCTGCAGCGGCAGCCTGCGCAGCGGCGTGTCGAACCTGAGCGCCACCGCCAGGTTGGAGACGCCGCTGTCCGGCGCGAGCTGCTCCAGGACCCAGAACGAGTACGGCACCGCCGACAGCGGGCGCGGCTCCTCCACGGAGGCGGGCAGCTCCGGCTGCGGCCTCGGGATGGGGACGCGTTGCAGCGGGTGATCGGGGTCGAGCGCGGCCCAGTCCACCCGGCCGCCGCCCGTCCAGAACCTGGCCACGGCGGCCAGCAGCCCCGCGAGATCGTCGCCTGCCCGGACCTCGGCTACGGCGGTCGCTCCCGCGAGGTCGTCATCTGCCCGGACCTCGGCTCCACCGGTCGTTCCCGCGAGGGCGGCGAGCGCCTCTTCCGGCGCGGGGTGCCCAGCGAGGAGCTCCGGGGCCGGGACCTCCGTGAGCACGCCCCAGGCGGCCAGGGTGGCGGCCAGCCCGTAGGCGGCGGCGAACTCGCGTGACAGCTCGGCGCCGCGCGCCGCGAAGACCTCTTCGCACACGTCCACGGCCTCGGTGAACACCCGCTCCACGCCGTACAGGCCGGACGCCTCGGCGGAGAGGGCCAGGCGGACCGGCCCCTGCTCGTAGGCGTGCTCCCGGCCCAGCGTGGAGGCTGCCTCCGCGGCGCTCCGGCAGACCACCGCGCCTCTGACGGGGTGGTGGACGCGCCCCTGCTGCAGGGTTCCCACGACGTCGGCGAAGCGGTCCTCCGGCAGCCCGGCGAGGAAGCCGGCCAGGCTCCGCCGCACCGACTCGGCCTCCTCGCGGGTACGGCCGGACCACACCACGACCCGCGGACGGCCGTCGCCCGGGGCGTGCACCTGCGAAAAGCCGTCCTCGACCGCCAGGTCGTCGGGCCAGATCACCCGGTGCACCAGGTCGCCGTCGAGCAACGCCCGGTCGAGCAGCCGCAGGACCAGGGTGCCGCGCAGCGTGCCCGGCGGCAGCTCGCCGGCGTCGGTCACGGCCAGCTCGCACTCCCCGGCCAGCAGCGCCGCGCACGCCTTGCCCACTCCGCCGTACGTCCGGACGACCTGCGCCCCCGGATCGTGCCCGGCCTCCTCGGCCGCCCCGGCCTCCAGCGGGAAGCGCCCCACCGCGATCACCGCGACGGGCTGTTCGTGTGAGGTCACCGACCTTCCTCGCGAATCCTGGCGCGCACGTCGCGGCGGCTGCCGCCCAGCGGACGGCGACGGGCGCCGTCCTGCCTGGCGGGGGCGGGCGCCTGGCCCTGCGCGATCAGGTGCGAGAGGGCCCGCAGGTTCGGGTGGGTGAACATGGCGGTGACCGGCAGGCTCAGACCGAGCTCGCCGGTGATCTCCTCGTGCAGCTCGACCAGGGCGAGCGAGTCGAACCCGGCTTCAAAGAAATTGAGATCGGGATCGAGAGCGCGGCCTAACCTGCGCTCCACAAGAGATGCAACCGCGTCGGCCTGGGTCATCCGGCGTCCTTCGTCTCGCCTGCGATCGGACGGGATCACCGTCCGCCTGCCAGCATCCTTCCCGAGCGCCGCAATGGACCACAAGCCCGTATTTATCGGGATTTCGGACACGCAAAAAGTGTGCGACGCCGCTCCACCGGTTCCGACCGGCGTACGAGCACGCGCCGGGTACGGACGCTCGCCCGCCGTACACGCCCCCGAAGGGCGGCGCCTGATTTCCGGCGCCCCCCTTCGGTCCGTCGTGGCTCAGGCGCCGACGGAGACGCCGAACTCCGCCTCGACGAGCTGGAACATGACGTCCCACGTCTTCCACTCGGTGTTGGTGTGGACGGCGATGGTGTGCCGGCCGTCGGAGGTGCCGATCACGAGGAGCCAGGACCCCCAGAGGCTGCCGCCGACGCCGCGCAACGTCCGTCCGCCGGTCGCCTCCGGGTCGAGCTCGAACAGGCCGAGGCCGTAACGCGCGTACGGCATCCAGTGGCTGCCCTCGGTCGGGACGGTGGTCCACATCTGCCGGTGTTGTGCGGGCGGCAGCAGGCTCCCGGTGGACATCGCGTCGAGGAAGCGGATCATGTCGCCGGTCGTGGAGACGACGTTGCCGGCCGACCAGCCCAGGGAGGTGTTGAACTCGGTGACGTCCAGGGGCGGCAGGCCGGGCTCCTCCATCATCGACTCCCAGTTCTCAGGGGTGATCGTCGACGGGTCGACGCCGTCCTTGAAGAACATGGTGGAGTAGGCGCGCGGGTGCGGGGCGGGGTAGCCGGTGTCGTCGAGGGGGCGCACCCGGGTGTGGGTCAGGCCGAGCGGCCGGATGACCCGGCGGTCGACCTCCTGCTCGTAGGTGCTGCCGGTGACCTTCTCGATGACGGCCCCGGCGATGTGGAAGCCGCCGTTGGAGTAGGCGAACCGTTCGCCGGGTTCGCCGACCGGAGGCTGGGAGGTCGCCACCCTCAGCAGCTCGCCGGTGGTGAAGGCGTCGAAGCGGTGCCGGAGGATCCCGGAGCGGGTGGCGTAACGGTGGCTGACCTCGGGCGCCAGGCCCGTGGGGAACAGGCCGCTGGTGTTGCTGAGCAGGTGCCGGATGGTGATCTTGTCGCCGTCGTAGCCGTTGGCGTCCAAGACGCCCGGCAGCCACGTGTGCACCGGGTCGTCGAGGCCCAGCCTGCCCTCGGCCTCCAGGCTCAGCAGTACGGCGGCGGTGAACGCCTTGCCGCTGCTGCCCGTGTGCACGTGCTCGCCCGGCCGGCGTGCGGCGCCGGTTCTCAGGTCGGCCACGCCGGCGGTGGCGAACCAGGTCCGGTCGCCGTCCTTGACCTCGGCGACGATGCCGGGGATGCCGGCCTCGGCCACCGCCCGGTCGAGCACCCGCTGAACTCTTTCGCGCGTTGCCATCGCACTGCCCTTCTGTGGTCTGTCCTGTACGCCCTCCACAGTGCCGACCAGCGCTTCCATGCCTCTTAGATCGCTCTTTCAGCCGACATCGCACTGCTTTCGACGACGTCGTACCCTTGGCCCTTGTGCGGATCGAGGTGCTGGGACCGGTTCGGGCCTTCACCCGTGACGGCGCGCCCGTCGACGCCGGCGGCGTGATGGTGCGCGCGCTGCTGGCCCGGCTGGCGCTGGCCGGAGGCGGGACCGTGCCGGCCGGCACCCTCGTCGACGACCTGTGGGGCGCGCGCGGGGGCACCGTCAACGCGCTGCACGGCCTGGTGCACCGGCTGCGCAAGGCGCTGGGCGAGGCCGGGGTCCTGGAGTGGACGGGCGGCGGATACCTCCTGCACGTGCGCGCCGAGGACGTCGACGCCTGCCGTTTCGAGGACAGGGCCAGGCGCGGCGGTCGCGAGCTGGCCTCGGGCTCCGCGCGGCGAGCAGGCTCGCTGCTGGAGGAGGCGCTGGCGCTGTGGCGGGGAGAGGCGCTGGCCGACGTGCGCGACGCCCCCTTCGCCGGTACGGCGGCGCCGCGCCTTGAGGAGTTGCGCGTCGCGGCCGTCGAGGACCGGTTCGAGGCGCAGCTGCGCCTGGGACGCCACGACGACGTCCTGGCCGACATGGCGGCCATGGCCGCCGCCCACCCGTTGCGTGAACGGCTGGCCGGGCTGCGCATGCGCGCCCTGCACGCGGCGGGCCGACGGTCCGACGCGCTGGCCGTGTTCGAGCAGGTCCGCGGCACGCTCGCCGAGGAACTGGGGGTCGACCCGTCCGAGAGGCTGCGCGACACGCACCTGGCCGTGCTGCGCGGCGAGCCGGAGCGCCGCGAGCCGGACCGGACCCGGCCGCAGGCGGCGCGGGGACGGCTGCCGGCCCCGCTGACCAGCTTCGTCGGCCGGGCGGACGAACTGGGACTGCTGACCGGTTCGCTGGAGACCTCCCGGCTGGTCACCGTCGTGGGGCCGGGAGGGGTGGGCAAGACCCGGCTGGCGATCGAGGCGGCGAGCCGCCATCGAGCCCGTCAGCGGGGCCGCGTCTGGCTCGTCCTGCTGGCCGGGGTGACCACGGCCGGCGGGCTGCCCGAGGCGGTGCTGGGCACGCTCGGCCCCGCCGGCGTGCAGCCTTCCGGCACGCCTCTGGAGCGGGTGGTCGACCTGCTGGCCGGCGGCGAGGGCGTGCTGGTGCTCGACAACTGCGAGCAGATCGCCGGCCCCGTCGCGGAGTTCGCCGGGCACCTGCTGGAGCGCCTGCCGTACCTGACCGTCCTGGCCACGAGCCGGGAACCGCTGGAGGTGATGGGCGAGGCACTGTGCCGGCTGGGCCCGCTCGGCCTGCCGCCGGCACACGCGGACGCCGCCCAGGCCGCCGGGTCGGACGCGGTGCGCCTGTTCCGCGATCGCGCGACGGCCGTCCAGCCCGGCTTCGCCCTGGACGCCGCCGGCACGGCCGCGGTCGTGGACATCGTGCGCCGGCTGGACGGGCTGCCCCTGGCCCTCGAACTGGCCGCCGCGCGGCTGCGGACCATGAGCGCCGAGCAGGTCGCCAGGCGGCTGGACGACCGCTTCCGGCTGCTCAGCACCGGCAACCGGGCCGCGCAGCCCCGCCAGCAGACCCTCCACGCGGTCATCGAATGGAGCTGGGACCTCCTCACCGACCAGGAACGCGTGCTCGCCCGCCGGATCTCGATCTTCCCGGGGCCCACCGGGACGGCCGCGATCGAGGCGGTCTGCTCCGACGGGACGCTGCTCCCTGCCGTCGAGGTCGCCGATCTGCTGGACTCCCTGGTCGGCAAGTCGATCGTGGAGCGGTCCGGCGACGCGTACCGGATGCTGGAGACCATTCGCGCCCATTCGGCCGGCAAGCTTCGCCAGGCGGGCGAGGCCGAGGCCGTCCTGCGTGGGTTCGTCCGGCACTTCGCCGATCTGGCCGCGGGGCACGAGCGGTCGTTGCGCTCGGAAGGGCAGGCGGAGTCGCTGCGGCTGTTCCAGGCCGAACACGACAACCTGGTGTTCGCCCTGCACACGGCCATCGACGCCGCCGACGCCCACACGGCCGCCCGGCTCCTCGGCCCGCTGTACTGGTACTGGGTCGTGCTCCGCTACGACGCCCGGGCCGGCTCCTACGTCGCCAAGGTGGCCGCGTTCGGCGACGCGCTGCCCGCCGACGCCCGGGCCGCGTTCACCGCGATCCACCTGGTGGCCGGCGAGGGCGGGCCGATCCAGGACCCCGAGCGCCTGCGCGCGCTCGTCGACGACTGCGCGCGCACGGGCGCGCTGCGACGCCATCCGATGCTGCTGACCGTCGTGCTGCCCATGGCGGCGGTGATCGGGCCGCAGGAGCTGGTCGACCGGGAGATCGCCCGCGTGCGCGACGGCTCGGACCGCTGGGCGACCGCCTGCACCCTCATGATCGAAGCCATGCGTCACCGGCAGCGGGGCGACCGGGCGAACTCCGCGACCGCGATGGCGGCGGCGCTGCGCGCGTTCGAGGAGACGGGGGACCGATGGTGGACGGCCAAGGCCCTGTACGGGCTGGCGCAGATCCACGCCGTCGGCGGCGAACACGACCAGGCGATCGCCGCCTACGAGCGCACCATCGCGATCGCCGCCGACCTCGGCTCGCAGGACGAGGTCTCGGCCCGGCTCGGGCTCGCCGCCGAACGCATGCGCACCGGCGACCTCACCGGCGCCGGGCACGACATCGAAGCCGCCGAACGGGCGGCCTGGGAGCGAGGTCAGCCCGTCCTGGAGATCGACGTCCTGGGCAGGCGGGCCGAGCTGTGCCGCCGCCGCGGCGACGTCGAACGGGCCGGCCGGGAGCTCGACCGCATCGAGACGCTCGCCCGCCAGGCCCGCATCGCCCCGGAGACGACCGCGAACCTGCTGACGCCCGCCAGGATGTCGAACCTCCTCACCGCCGGGGAGGCCGCGGCCGCGCGGGCGTTGCTGCCCGGGGCCGTCCGGGCCGCGCGGGCGACCATGGACGTCCCCTCGGCCGCTCATCTCCTGGCCCGGCTGCTGTTCCTGGAGGACGACCCGGCCGGCGCGGCCACCGCGCTCGGCCTGAGCCAGGCCATCCGCGGCACCTTCGACCACGGCGACATCGAACTGCGCACTTTGGCGGACACGCTCGCGTCCCGTCTCGGTCGTCCCGCCTACGACACCGCCTACCAGCAGGGCGCCGCCTTGCCTCCTGACGAGGCCGCCGACCGGCTGAGGTAATCTCGTCGACAATGTCCTTCCTGGCCGCCTATCGTGCGGATCATGGCGGACAGCCCTGACGTGGGTCGGTGTGAGTGCGGCGCGGCCGCAGGCCCGTTGGGCACCTGCGTGGACTACTACCACGCCGTCCTCGCCGAAGAACAGGCCGATGCTCGGATGTACAGATGGCACCCGCTGGTGGTCTGTGCGTTTCTCCTGCAGCATCCTTCCAGGGCTCACCCGAGGCATCTCGACGGCCAGTTCCGCCAACTGCAGCTCTACGTCGATCAGGGTCTTGACGCGCTGCTTCGCGTGGGGGCCCGTCAGGTGGCGCGGAACAAGCACGGAGGGCACCAGGACGTGGAGCTGTTGGCAGCGTACGCGCCGCTCCCCCCGGGCGGACCGCCCGCGTCCTTCCGTGCCACCTTCTGCGGCCTCCCGGCCGGGGACGGCAGTTTCGTGTCCGATGGGCATCCGGCATACGGCCACCGCATCGAGACCATCGCCGAGGCGACCGTGGAGTCCTGGAGATCCGTCCAGGACTGACCGGGGGTGCGCGTCGGGACGTCGCCGCTTGTTGGTCATGATGGGTGGCCGAGCAGCCCAGTCACGAAGTGGTGGCCGGAGGGGAGTTCGGCGAGGGGCAGGCGTCCTCGGCGGTCTTCGGGATCAAGTGGCGACCGCCCGGCGGTCACGTCCCTTCGCCGGGACGGGCGGGCGGGGGCGACAGGTGGGTGCGGACGCGGGCCAGCACGGCGAGGGCCCGCTGCTCCCACACCGCGTCGCCGGTCTGGGACAGCAGCGACAGCGCCTGCTGCACCGAGCTGTGCGCCTCGCCGACGCGCCCGGCGTCGCAGCACAGTTCCGCCAGGACGACGCGGCACCGCCCGGACAGGGTCCGCTCCCCGCATCGCTGGGCGAGGGCGAAGGACTGTTCGACCGTGCCGACCGCCTGGTCGTACCGGCCCTCCCGGTGCTGGACCATGCCGATGCCGAGGAGGGCGGCGGCCTCGGCGAGCCGGTCGCGGCCCAGCCTGGCCTCCTCCAGCGCCAGCGAGAAGTGCATCTCCGCGCGTTCCAGATCGTCGTCGCCCAGGTACAGGTTGCCCTGCTGCTGCCGGATCCGTACCTCGACGAGCCGGCAGCCGACCTCCCAGACCAGCCGCAGCGCGTTCTCCAGCAGCTTCCCGGCCCGGTCGCGGTCGCCGCGGTCGATCATGATCCCGGCCAGCCGGCACAGGACGTCGGCCTCGGTGACCGGGTCGTCGAGGTCGCGGAGCAGGGCGACCGACTCCTCGTACCGGCTGACCGCCAGGTCGGAGTGTCCGCGCAAGTGGTCCAGGGCGCCGAGGTGGCGCAGGCCCAGGGCACGGCCGTGGGCCTCGCCGACCTCGGTGAACACTCGCATCGCGAGGCCGAGGTGGGCGCGCGCCTCGTCGAAGCGTTGTTGTTCGAGGGCCAGCACGCCCAGCGAGTACAACATCGCCGCCTCGCCGCGACGGTTGTTCTGCGCGCGGCAGGCCTCCAGCGCCGCCTCGTGCGTGGAGCGCCAGTCGTCCCAGGCGCACCGTGACTGGAGGAACGGCACGACGGTCAGGGACAGGTCCCAGCTGGTCTCCGGATATCCGTGGGTGGCCGCCTGCCGGGCCGCGGTCGTGATCGCGGCGTGTTCCTGGCCGAACCACTCGGCCGGTTCGGCCAGCAGCTGGTCCACCAGGTCCTCGGGCAGGGCCCAGCGCGGGGTCCGGCCGTGGATGCGCGCGTAGTCGCCGCCGTGCTCGCGCCGGTGCGCCTGCTCGGCCAGCGTCAGCCACGCGGCGAGGGCGCGGCCCAAAGCGGCGTGCTGCTCGTCCTCCGGTTCGGCGGCCAGCAGCTCGCGTGCGTAGAGCAGCACCCGATCCGGCATGGCGTAGCGGGAGAAGACGCCGTGCCCGCGGACCACGTCGATCAGGTGGGCGTCGACCAGGATCTCCAGGGCGGCGCTGTGGTGCCCCTCGCCGAGCAGCGGCGCGGCGATCCAGACCGGGAAGTCCTGGACGGTGAGCACGCCCAGCAGCCGGAACAGCCGGCGGGCGGGCGCGGGCAGCCGTTCGTACGTCGAGGCCAGGCTGTCCCGCACGCTGAGCGTGCCGTAGCTGAGCTCGTCGAGCCGGTGTTCCCCGGCCGAGAGCAGGTCGACCAGCTGGGCCACCGACCAGTGCGGCCGCCCGGCCAGCCTGGCGGCCACGATGCACAGGGCCAGCGGCAGCCGTCCGCACAGGGTGACCAGCTCCAGCGCGGCGGTCGGCTCGGCGAGGATGCGCGCCTGGCCCACCACGTTCGTCAGCAGGTCGATGGCGTCCTGGAGGCTCAGCGGGTCCACTTCGACGACGTCGGCGCCGCGGATGCCGGCGAGCCGCCACCGGCTGGTGATGATCAGGCCGCAGGAGCTGGAGCCGGGCAGCAGCGTGGCCACCTGGGCGTCGTCGGCCGCGTCGTCGAGCATGATGAGGATGCGGCGGTCGGCGATGCGGCTGCGGAACAGGGCCGCGCGTTCCTCCACCGACTCCGGGAGCAGGTAGCCGGGCACGCCGAGCATGGCGAGCATGCGCTCCAGCGCGCGGTGGGCGGTGATCGGCATGCCCTTCTCGCTGAGCGACAGGTAGAGCTGGCCGTCGGGGTAGGCGTCGTAGAGCTGGTGGGCGATGTGCACGCCCAGGGCCGTCTTGCCGACGCCGGGCGGCCCGGTGAGCACGGCCACGGGCGGGGTGTGCGGCCGTTCACCGTGCGACACGACGGCGGCGAGCTTGGCGTGCAGGCGGCTGACGTACGTCTGCCGTCCGACGTAGTGCGGGCTGTCGGTCGGCAACGTCCGGGGCGCGACGTACGGCGCCGACACGGTGCTGAAGGCGGCCGGCGGGGCGTGCGGGGAGACCGGCGGCGCGGGCGCCGGCGGCGGGGCGCTCGCCGCGGCGCCGTCGGTGAGGATGACCCGTTCGGCGGTCCGCAGTTCCTGGCCGGGTTCCAGTCCGAGCTCGTCGATCAGCCGGCTGCGGACCACCTGGAACTGCGACAGCGCCTCGGCCTGCCGGCCGGAGCGGTAGAGCGCGATCATGAGCAGGCTCCAGAGCCGCTCGCGCAGCGGGTGGCTCTCCGCCCTGGCGGTCAGCTCGTGCAGCACCTGATGGTGGTGGCCCAGTTCCAGTTCGAGCTCGAAGCGCTGCTCCAGGACGTCCAGGCGGCGTTCGGCCAGCCGGGCCGCGGCGGCCTCGACCAGTTCGCCCTCGACACCGGCCAGGGGCTCCCCCTGCCACAGTGCCAGGGCCCGGCGCAACGCCTCGGCGGCGGCTTCGGTGTCGGAGCGTGCCCTGGCCGCGGCGGCCTCCTGCACGAGCCGGTCGAAGATGTGCAGGTCGACGCTGTCTGCGGGGGCGAGCAGCTGGTAGCCGGGCGCCTTGGTCACGATCCGCGCGGGCAGCGCCGCCCGTCTCAGCAGCCGCCGCAGGCCGGAGATGCAGGTGTAGATCTGGCTGCGGACGGTCGAGGGAGGCGCGTCCGACCAGACCGCTTCGATGAGACGGTCGACCGACACCACGTGGTTGACGTCGAGCAGCAGCATCGCGAGCACGGCGCGGTGCCGGGGGGCGGTGATCTCGACGGGTGCTCCGTCGGTGGTGATCTGCACTGGCCCGAGAATCCTGAAGTGCACGCCGCCGCCCCATCCGTCCACATATCTCGATTCCTATCGATGAGATATCACATGGAGGTGAAAATCGCGCCTAACAGAGGAAAGGCAGGCTAAACAGTGCACTAGCGGCAAATTCGGTTACTGATTAATGCCGGTCGAAAAACATCACTGCCGCAGGATTTCGGTCTGCGGCCTGCGGGCCGGGCGCAACGCGAAGTAGGCCACCGCGCCGGAGGCCAGGTACAGCACGGCCTGCACGTTGAGGACGAGCACCACGTCGAGCACGTCGCCGAGCACGCCGGCCGCCGCCATGCCCAGCCCTTGTGAGGCGTTGTAGACCACGTAGAACGCGCCGAAGGCCCGTCCCAGATCGCTGTCGGACACGCTTTGCTGGATCTGCGCGAACGCGCCGCTGTTGTACGCGATTCCGGGCACGCCGATCAGGATGAAAAGCACGACATAAATCTCGACCTGACGCGAGAGCGCCGGGCCGTTCCAGATGGTCAGACTCAGCAGGCCGAACGAGACGGCGCCCAGGCTCATCAGCAACCAGGGGCTCAGGCGCGCGCCGAGCAGGCCGACGATGAGCCCGCCCGCCACACCGCCGATCGCCTGGACACCGCGCAGCACGCCGGTGAGCGTGCCGTCGGCGTGCAGCGCGCGGCTGACGAAGACGACGAAGAGCACCACGAACAGGCCCTGTGCGACGCCGCCCAGCGCCACGCTCTGGAACGTCGCCCGGACGCCGCGGTTGCGCATCATCGTCACCAGGCCGGACCGCCAGTTCGCGAAGAACGACGCGGCGCCGCCGTCCGTGGCCGGTTCGGCGGCGTCGTACCGGGCCGTCCGGCGGGCGACCGCGATCAGGGCGGCGGCCGTCACGAACGCCACGGCGGCGCCGATCGCCAGGTACCGGGTTCCCTCCCGGGTGATCGCGAAGCCGCCCAGCGAGCTGCCGATCAGGCGTCCCGCGCTGGTGTTGAGCGCGACCATGCTGTTGGCGCGCACCAGGTGCGCGGCCTCGACCAGCCGGGGCAGGGCGGCGTTGCGGGCCGAGTCGAACGTCTGGGTCAGCACCGCCTGGGCGCCGGCGACCACGCAGATGATCCACAGGCGGTGACCCGGCTCGCCCACCAGCGGCAGCACCACCCCCGCCTGCACCACCGCGACGCCGCTCATCAGCCGGAACCGGTCGAAGCGGTCGGCGAGCGCCCCGGCGAACGATCCCAGGGTGATGCCGCACAACAGCTCGACGAGGAACACGGCGGAGGTGACCAGCGCCGAGCCGGTGACGCCGAAGACGTAGATGGGCAACCCGGTGATCAGCAGCCAGCTCGCCACGCTCGACGCGAGCCCGGCGATCCAGATGAGGACGAATCCGCGGTGACGCAGCAGCATCAACATGTCAGATGAATTCCGGTGTGGGATAGGCCTGCAGGCTCAGGCTGACCGGCAGGGCGTCACCCGGCGCCCCGTCGCGCACCGGGCGCAGGTACGGCCTGATGACGGCGTCCAGCGTCAGGGTGAGGTGCCGCAGTTCCTCGGGGGTCAGCGAGAGCGTGTAGTTGTGGAAGGTCGCGCTCTCCCGCCACTGGTCGGGCAGCTTGTGCTGCTGTCGCTGGTAGTGCTGGAGCGACCGGAACACCTCGTCCAGCTCCAGCGAGGTCAGCGCGTCGTTGACCTGGCGGCCCTGCTCGTCCCCCGGCTCGGGCAGGAACTCCAGGCCGGTGGCGGCGGCGCGCCACGGCCGGTCGCGCCGGTTGGCGCCCTGCGCGGGCGCGCGCTCGATCAACCCGTGGCGGGCGAGCTGGTGCAGGTGGTAGCTGCAGTTGGAGCCGGTGTCGCCGAGCGCCTCGGCGCACTGCGCCGCCGTTCGCGGGCCGGCCGCCAGCAGGTAGCGCAGCAGGCGCAGCCGTAGGGGATGGGCGAGCGCGCGCAGCTTGGTGGGGTCCTGTACGCGTACGCGCCGTTCCGGACTGGTCGGTTCCATGGACACTCCCGTACGAAAGACTTCTTTCGTTGATACCCCCTCAGAGCCAGTTTTCACAAGACTTCTTGTGAATCAGTGGATCGCGCCTCGCCGGCACAGCTCCCACGCGGCCCGCAACAGCACGTCGCCGCCCGCCACCAGCTCCCGGTCGCCGGTGTGCTCGTCGGGCGCGTGGCTGACCCCGCCGACGCTGGGCACGAAGATCATGCCGATCGGCGCGGCCGCGGCCATGATCTGCGCGTCGTGACCGGCGCCGCTGGCCACCGTCCGGTTCGGCAGGTCCAGCCCGGAGCTGGCCCGCGCGATCACCCGCCGCAGGCCCGCGTCGGTGGCGACCGGCGTCGCGCGCATCACCGGGTCCAGTTCGATCGTCGTGCCGGTCAGGGTGGCGATCCGCTCCGCCACGGCACGCAGCGCCACCTCGGCGGCGGCCAGGCGGTCCTTGTCGGTGTCGCGGAGCTCGGCCGTCATCCGGACCTCGCCGGCGATCACGTTGGGCACGTTCGGCGTGGGGTTCAGCGCGCCCACCGTCGCGACCTGGCACGCGCCGGAGCGGGCGAGCTCCTCGACGGCGAGCACGACCCGCGCGGCGGCGGCCATGGCGTCGCGGCGCAGGTCCATGGGCGTCGTCCCGGCGTGGCCCTGCCGGCCGTGCACCCGCGCCTCGAACAGGGTGCGGCCGACGATGCTGGTCACCACCCCGATCGGGACCCCGGCGCGCTCCAGGACCGGGCCCTGCTCGATGTGCAGCTCCAGGAACGCGCCGATCGAGCCGTCGGGCCACGCGGCGTCGGCGACCCGATCCAGGTCACCGCCGGCCTCGCGCAACGGCCCGGCGATCGAGACGCCGTCGCGGTCCACCGCCCGCCGCGGGTCGCACAGGTCGCCGGTCAGGGCCATCGAGCCCCAGAACGCCTGCGGGAAGCGGGCGCCCTCCTCGTTGGTGAAGGCCACCACGACCGGCTCCCAGCTCAGCGGCTCGTCCCGGCCGGCCAGGACGCGCAGCGTCTCCAGCGCCGCGACCACCCCGTACGCGCCGTCCAGCCGCCCGCCGTGCACCACGCTGTCGAGGTGCGAGCCCATCAGCAACACCGGGCCCGCGGTGCGCCGGCGGCGGCGTACCACCAGGTTCCCCGCCGGATCGACGGCCGCCGCGAGGCCCGCCGCCTCGGCTCTGCCGATGAGGTGGCGGCGCGCGTCGGCGTCGGCGCGGCTGAAGCCGGGACGGGACACCCCGCCCCGGTCGTCGGCGCCGAAGCGGGCCAGTTCCGCGAGGTCGCGCAGCAGGCGGGGACCGTCGACCCTCGGGACGTCCGCCACGACCGTTGCGCGCGACTCGGTCACCGAAGAGCTCATCTCAACGCCCCTCCACGTCGGCGGCGACCGGGACGGCCACCTCGGCCAGGTACGTCTCCAGGCACCGCAGCGCGTCCTCGGCGCTGTCGGTCACCGAACAGTGCGGGCCGAAGCCGGGCTCGGTGAAACCCCGGTGCGCCAGGTCCCGCACCAGCGCGACGAAGCGCCCCCAGAAGCCTTCCGAGTCGACCAGCACGATCGGCTTCGCCAGCACCTCCAGCTGGTTGAGGCTGATCACCTCCAGCACCTCGTCGAGCGTCCCGAACCCGCCCGGCAGCGCGACGAAGGCGTCCGCCCTGGTCAGGAAGGCCGACTTGCGCTCGCCCATCGTCGTGGTCAGCACGGTGTCCTGCGGCGGGGCGGCGATGCCGCGCTCGCGTTCGTACAGGAACGTGGGGATGACGCCGGTGATCGGCGCGCCGTGCCGCTGCGCGGACCACGCGAGCTCGCCCATCAGTCCCGATCCGCCGCCACCGTAGAGCAGCCGGTGCCCGCGGCTGCCGATCAGCCGTCCCAGCCGCCGGGCGGTCTCCGCGTCGCCGGCGTGCAGGCCCGGCCGGGCGCCGCAGAAGACGCAGATCGTCAGGGGGCGCGGCGCCGTGCCGCTGGACATCTCGTCGGCCGGCATCGCCGACAGGTTTCGCAGGGTCATGCCGATGCATGGAACACGCGCCGCCTATCACCGGCATATCGGCGGCGTCCGACGGCGTCGGGTGGCGCGGTGAGAGATCGCCGATAGGACGGCGACAGCTCCCCGGTAGGCCCGCCCTCCACGATGGCCCAGACGTGAACGAGCCCCGCCCGCCACCAGAAGGGATGGCCGCGTGCTTGCCACCGCAGTCGCCGCCGCCGCACCGGAGGTACCCGTCCGGTCCGGCCGCGGGCATCTCACCGTCCTGCTGTCCGGCACGTCCTCCGACGCGCACACCTGGAACCTGGTCTACCTGCAGCTGCTGCTGGAGGAGGCCGGTCACGCGGTGGCCAACCTGGGCGCCTGCGTACCGGACGACCTGCTGATCGACCGCTGCCGCGACCTGCGTCCCGACCTGCTGGTGATGAGCAGCGTCAACGGGCACGGCCGGCACGACGCCGCCCGGGCGGCACGACGCCTGAGACAGTGCCCGCAGACCGCCGGCGTGCCCGCGGTGATCGGCGGCAAGCTCGGCATCGCCGGCCGGCCCAACTCCCGCCTCGCGCCCGAACTGCTCGCGGCGGGCTTCGACCGGGTCTTCGGGGAGCAGGTGAGCGAGCTGCTGGCCTACGCCGCGACGGTCCCGGCGCGATGACCACCGCCGAGTACGCGTTCGGCGCGTTCGTCGCCGCGGCGGCCGCCGACCGCCGGGTCGTGGTCCAGCCCCGGATGGGCTTCAGCTCGCTGAGCCGTACCCGCGCCGGGCTGGAGGCCACCCGCGACGCCGCCCGCACCACCGCGGGAACCATCACCGTGGACAGTTACACCAGGGTCGGCGACCACGCCTCGGCGCGCCGGGCGCTGACCGCGGGCGAGGACCTCAACGGCTTCCCGATCGTCGCGCACGGCGCCGACGCGATCCGGCGGATGCTCGACGGCGTGCGCGACCAGACGTTCCCGGTCCAGGTCCGGCACGGCTCCGCCGACCCACGGCCGATCGTCGCCACGGCGCTGGCCGCCGGCCTGGACGCCACCGAGGGCGGGCCGATCTCCTACTGCCTGCCCTACTCCCGCACGCCGCTGACCGAGTCGGTGTCGAACTGGGCCCGCTGCGCCGGCATGCTCGCCGCCGGCATCGGCCCGGACCGCGAACCGCATCTGGAGACGTTCGGCGGCTGCATGCTCGGCCAGCTGACCCCGCCCGCCATGCTGGTGGCGCTCAGCCTGCTGGAGGCGCTGTTCTTCGCCCAGCACGGGCTGCGCAGCGTCTCGCTCAGCTACGCCCAGCAGACCAACGAGGCACAGGACCGCGAGGCGGTCGGCGCGCTGCGCACCCTGGCCGCCGAACGGCTCGGCGGCCTGGACTGGCACATCGTCGTCTACGCCTACATGGGGTTGTATCCGCGGACCGCGCACGGCGCTTCGCGGTTGCTGAGGCAGGCGGCTCGGCTGACCGTCCACAGCGGCGCCGCCCGGCTGATCGTGAAGACCACCGCCGAGGCGTACCGGATCCCGACGGTCGCCGAGAACGTGCAGGCCCTGCGCACCGCCGAGCACGCGGCGGCGCGGGCGCGGACCGCGCCCCTCCCTGCGGTCGCCGACACCGGCGTGCTGGCCCAGGCCCGCGCGTTGATCGAGGCGGTGCTGGATCTCGACCCGGACGTCGGGACCGCCCTGATCCGCGCGTTCCGGCACGGCTACCTGGACGTCCCGTACTGCCTGCACCCGGACAACCAGGGCCGCACCCGCAGCTTCCTGGACGGCGACGGCGTCCTGCGCTGGTCGCGGATCGGCTCACTGCCCCTCGGCGACCTGGTGGAACCGACGCGCCACCGCATGCGCGCCGGCGACCTGCTGGCCGCCCTGTCGTACGTACAGCGAACCTTCGACGAACAACGAGGTGAATCCCATGACGCGGGGACCGATGCCGGAGCTACGTGACCACCTGACCTCACCCGTCACCCGGGCGGCCCTGACCGTCCAGGGCCAGGTGCTGGCCTGCGCCCGGGAGTTCCTGACCGCGGCCGGGTTCATGGAGCTGCAGGCGCCGATCATCGGGCCGGTGACCGACCCCGGCGGGCGCGGCGCGAAGCCGGCCGACGTCGACCTCTACGGTTCCCGGTACAAGCTCATGACCAGCGCCATCCTGTACAAACAGGCGTCGCTGCTGATGTTCGACAAGATCTTCTTCATCTCGCCGTGCGTGCGGCTGGAGCCGCTGGAGACCGCCGCCACCGATCGGCACCTGGTCGAGTTCCACCAGATCGACGTCGAGATGGCCGGCGCCTCCCGCGACGAGGCCGTCGAGCTGGCGCAGAACCTGCTCCGGCACGTCGTGACCCGCACCGCGAGCCTGCGGCCCGACGCCCTGGAGACCCTCGGCCGCGACCCCGGCGCGTTCGCCGGCTACGGCGAGGGCGACTTCGACCGCATGACGCACGCCGAGGCGGTACGCACGTTGCACGCCATCGGGCACGACTCGCAGCAGGCGGACTCCGAGATCGACTGGCCGGGCGAGGCGAAGTTGTCCGCCAAGGCCGCCCGGCCGTTCTTCATCGTCGACTACCCGAAGGGCAGCCGGGGGTTCTACGACCGCGAGAGCGAGACCGAGCCCGGCGTGCTGCGCAACTTCGACCTGATCGCCCCCGAGGGGTACGGCGAGCTGGCCAGCGGCAGCGAACGCGAGTCCGGCTACCGGCGGGTCGTCGCCCGCATCCGCGAGTCCGGCGAGAATCCCGCCAAGTACCAGTGGTACCTCGACCTGCTGCGCACCGGCGTCCCGGCCAGCGCGGGCTTCGGCCTCGGCCTCGAACGGCTGACCCGCTACGTCGCCGGGCTCGACGCGGTCTGGCAGGCCAGCGCCTACCCGAAGCTGCCCGGGACGGCGACGCCGTGACCGGGCTCGTCGCGCACGGGTTCCCCGAGCAGCCGGTACGCCGACGGGCGCGCCACGGCGTCGCGGCCCTGTTCCCGGACGCCGGCGGCTACGGCAGCGCCCTGTTCGGCTCCCTGTTCGGCGCCCAGGACACCGCCGGCGACGACCCACTGGAGTCCACCCGGCTGGTGCCGCCGGTGTTCATGCCGAACCGGCTGGAGAAGCTGATCGAGCTCGGCCGCGAACCCACCTACCGCGACGTCGACCTGTCGACCGTGATCGGCGCCCTGCGCTCGCCGCTGCCGGTGTACGTCTCCGCGTTCGGCTCGACCCGGGCCGCCGGCCACGAGCTGGGCCTGGCGGTCAGCCGGCAGGCGGCGAGCCTGGGCCTGCCGATGGTGATCGGCGAGAACGTCGTGCCCGTCAACGGCTTCGGCCGCGACAGCGAACCGGCGGGCCGGTCCCTGCTGTCGCGGCTGCGCGCCTACGCCGCCGAGGCCGACGACGTGACCGGCGGGGTCGTCGTGCAGCAGAGCACCGAGGACGCCGACGCCGAGGTCTGGCAGCTGGTCTACGGCGACCCGTCCACGCAGCGGCTGCTCGACTCCGGCCGGCTGGCGTTCGAGCTCAAGCTCGGCCAGGGCGCCAAACCCGGTCTCGGCGGCATGACCCTGGTGGACCAGGCGGCCGCGCGGCGGCTGGCGGACCGCTACGCCCTGGAGGAACTGCTCGACTCCGGCTCCGACGCCGACGCCGGCTCCGACTCCGGCTCCGGATCCGGATCCGCGACGCTGCTGCGGTGCGGCACGCCGGGCACCTTCACCGCCGAGATCCTGGCCCAGCAGATCCGCTTCATGCGCAACAACTTCCCGCGGGTGCGGATCTGGGTGAAACTGCACCCGGGTCGCGACGTCGCGGAGGCCGCCACCGTCGCGCGGGCCGCCGGGGCCGACGCCGTCACGGTCGACGGCGCGGAGGGCGGCACCGGCTGGGCGCCGTCGGCCTTCCTCGGACACGTGGGCCTGCCGCTGCACGAGTGCCTGCGCCGGCTGGGCCCGGACCGGCCCGGCCTGCTGGTGTCCGGCCGCATGTGGGAGGGCACCCGCGCGGTGAAGTGCATGGCGCTGGGCGCCACCGCCGTCGGGCTGGGCCGCGCGGCCATGCTGGCCGCCGACGAGGACCCCGCGGCCGGTCTGGTGCGGCTGGTCCGATGCCTGGAGCTGGAGATGCGGATGCTGATCAGCGCCCTCGGCCAGTACGCGCCCGCCGCGCTGAGCCCGCACGACGTCTGGAACCCGGCCGGCTCCCCCGCCGACCGCACGCCCGAGCTGCAAGGAGTAGCGCCGTGACCAATCCGTTCGAGTCCGACAACGACCGATACTTCGTGCTGGTCAACGCGGAGCGCCAGCACTCGTTGTGGCCGGTCACGGCCGCCGTACCGGCCGGCTGGTCGGTGGCGCACGGCGGCGACACCCGCGACGCCTGCCTGCGCTACGTAGAGCAGAACTGGACGGACCTGCGGCCGGCCGGCCTCGCCGCCGAGATGGACGGGACGGGAACGGTGACGCCATGACCCAGGACTCCCCGGTCGTCCCGGCCGGAACCCTGGTCGGCCTGCTGCGGGAGCAGGCGGCCCGGACCCCGCGGGCCCCCGCGGTGGTCGCCGAGGACGCCTGCCTCACCTACGCCGAGCTCGACGCCCGCACCGACCGGCTGGCCCGGCGGCTGCGGCACGCCGGGGCCGGCCCGGAGCGGGTCGTCGCCGTCGCCGTGCCCCGCGGCGCCGGCCTGGTCGTGGCGATCGTCGCGGTGATCAAGTCCGGCGCCGCGTACCTGCCGCTGGAGCCCGGCGACCCGCCGCGGCGGCTGCGTTTCCTGCTGGCCGACGCCGGGGCCGTCGCCGCCGTCACGTCCGGAGCCGGTGACGCCTTCGAGGGCGTCGTCACCGTCGATGTCGCCGATGCCGGTGCGCCGTCGGTCACGCTGCCCGAGGTCCGGCCCGGCAACCTGGCGTACGTCATCTACACCTCCGGCTCGACCGGACGTCCCAAAGGCGTCGGGATCAGCCATCGGGCCATCGTCAACCGCCTGGCCTGGATGCAGGCGCAGTACGGCCTGCGGCCCGACGACCGGGTGCTGCAGAAGACCCCGGCCGGCTTCGACGTGTCCGTGTGGGAGTTCTTCTGGCCGCTGCTGCAGGGCGCGACGCTGGTCATGGCCCGCCCGGACGGCCACCGCGACCCCGCCTACCTGGCCGAGGTCATCGACCGCGAGCGGATCACCACCCTGCACTTCGTGCCGTCGATGCTCGCCGCCTTCCTCCGGGCCCGGCCCGGGACACCGTTGCCCAGCGTGCGGCGGGTGCTGTGCAGCGGTGAGGCCCTGCCCGCCGAGACGGTCCACCGCTTCCACCAGGCACACGACGCCGAGCTGCACAACCTCTACGGCCCCACCGAGGCCGCCGTGGACGTGACCGCGTGGCCCTGCCCACCGGGCATGCCGGACGTCCCGGTGCCGATCGGGCGGCCGGTGTGGAACACCGGGGTGCACGTGCTCGACGGCGCGCTGCGTCCGGTCGCCGACGGCGAGGTCGGCGAGTTGTACCTGACCGGCGTCCAGCTGGCCCGCGGCTACCTGGGCCGGCCGGGGCTCACCGCCACCCGCTTCGTGGCCGACCCGTTCGGCGCCGCGGGCGAGCGCATGTACCGGACCGGCGATCTCGGCCGGCGCCGGCCCGACGGCGCGTTCGAGTACGCCGGCCGGGTCGACAACCAGGTCAAACTACGCGGACAGCGCATCGAGCTCGGCGAGATCGAGTCGGCGCTGACCGGCCACCCGGCGGTCGAGCAGGCCGCGGTGCTGGTCCGTGAGAACGCCGGGGGCCACCAGCACCTGGTGGGCTACCTGGTCGCCGCCGACGCGGTGACGGACGAGGCCATGGAGGCGTACCCGCCGGTGACGGGCGACGCCCTGGAGGCTTACCTGGCCGAGCGCCTGCCGGCGCACATGGTGCCCGCCCGCTACGTCACGCTGGACGAGCTGCCGGTCACCGCCAACGGCAAGCTCGACCGGGCCGCCCTGGCCGCGATCGAACCGCCGCGGACCGGCGGCGGCCGGGCCGCCCGCACCGACCCGGAACGGCTGGTCTGCGGCATCCTGGCCGAGGTCCTGGCCCTGCCGGCGGTCCACCCCGACGACGGCTTCCTGCGGCTGGGCGGCGACAGCATCCAGGCCATCGACGCCGCCGGGCAGATCACCCGCGCCGGGCTGCCGGTGACCGTGCGCGACGTCATGGGCGCCCGGTCGGTCGCCGAGCTCGCCGAGCGCGCGCTGTCGCGCCCCGCGCCCTCCGTCGCCGCCGAGGCGCCCGAGGCCGGTCGGGGCGCCGTGCCGCTGACTCCGATCGTGCACTGGCTGCGCGAGCGGGGCGGGCCGGCCGACGCGTTCTGCCAGCGGCTGGTGCTGCGGATCCCCGCGCAGGTCACCGGCGAGTGGCTGACCGGCGTGCTGCGGCGCCTGCTGGAGGTCCACGACATGCTGCGGGCCCGGCGCCGGATCACCGCCGACGGGCAGTGGGAACTGCTCGTGCCCGCACCGGACGACGTGGACGCCCTGCAGTGCCTGACCGAGGTGCCGCTGAACGGCCGCACCGGCGAGGCCGCCGACGAGCTGATCCGCGCGGAGCTCGCCGCCGCGCAACAGCGCCTGAGCCTCGACGAGGGACGGCTGGTCCAGGCGGTCTGGTTCAGCGCCGAACCCGGGCGGCAGGCCATGCTCGGCCTGGTCGTCAACCATCTGTGCGTGGACGGCGTCTCGTGGCGCGTCCTGCTCCACGACCTGCGCGAAGCCTGGCAGGGCGGCGCCGGATGGCGGCCCGCGCCCGCGGTGACGTCCTTCCGCACCTGGGCGCGGCTGCTGAACGACGAGGCACGCTCCGGCGCCCGGCCGGGCGCGGCGGCGTACTGGTCGTCGGTGCTCGACGCCGGCCGCGCCCGCCTCGGACGGCCGTCGGACGCCCGGACCGACCACGAGTCACCGGACCGCCTGCTCACGCTCGACCTGGACCCCGCCACCACCGAGCGGCTGGTGGGCCCGGACTCCCCCACGGTCAACGAGCTGCTGCTCACCGGCCTCGCCCTGGCCGTGCGCGAGCTGGCCCGCCGCGACGGCACGCCGGACCGGCCGGTCGTGGTGGACGTCGAGGGCCACGGACGGGAGGACCGCGACGGCACCGATCTGTCCCGGACCGTCGGCTGGTTCACCACCCTGTTCCCGGTCCGGCTGCTGGAGGCCGGTGACAACGACGGGGACGACCCGCGGGCCGCTCTGCGGCTGGTACGCGAGCAGTTGCGGGAGCTCCCGGACAAGGGCCTGGAGTACGGCCTGCACCGGTACCTGCGCGCGCCCGGCGAGCGCGTCACGGGGACCGAGCCGGAGATCGGGTTCAACTACCTGGGCCGCTTCGACGGCGGCGGCACCGGCGACTGGACGATCGTCGCGGACTTCGGCGTGGGCCTGGACTGCTTCGGTGCCGGCATGCCGACGGCGCACGCCGTCGAGGTCAACGCGGCGGTGGTCGACGGCGCCGGCGGGCCGGTGCTGCGCGCGACCTGGTCCTGGGCCGCCGGCGCGCTGACCCGGCCCGAGGTGACCCGGCTCGCCGAGACCTGGTTCCGCCTGCTGACCCGGCTCGCCGACGACACCGCCGACGCCGCCGCCGCCGCGGCGCCGCGCGACCTGACGTTGCGCTCGGTCAGCGCGGCGGAGCTGGCGGAACTCGAAGCGGAACTCAACGCGATCCGGTCGTGACCGCGGCCAGCAGAAGGAGCTGACATGACGACCAGCACGCCGTCACCGATCGAGGACATCCTGCCGCTCTCCCCGCTTCAGGAAGGTCTGCTGTTCCACGCCCGGCTGGAGAGCGAGGCGTCGAGCCTGTACGTCGCACAGTTCACCGTCGACCTCGACGGCGACGTGGACGCCGGCCACCTGCGACAGGCCGCGGATTCGGTGACGCGCCGGCACGGCAACCTGCGGGCGGGCTTCCACACCCGCCGCTCCGGCAGCCCGGTCCAGGTGGTCCACCGCGAGGCGCCCCTGCGGTGGCGCGAGATCGACCTGTCCGACCGCGATCCGGGCGCGGCGCGGAAGGAGGCCGCCGTACAGGCCGAACAGGACTGGACCCGGGGGTTCGCGCTGGACCGCCCGCCGCTGATGCGGTTCACCCTGATCCGGCTCGGCCACCGGCGGCACCGCCTGGTGATGACCGTGCACCACCTGCTGCTCGACGGCTGGTCCACGGCGCTGCTGCTGCGCGAGCTGCTGGACGTGCTGGCCGCCGGCGGGCGCGACGACGGCCTGCCGCCGGTGGCGCCGTACCGCGACTATCTGCGCTGGCTGGAGCGTCAGGATCACGGCGCGGCCCGCGACGCCTGGGCGCGCGCGCTGTCCGGGCTGGACGAGGCGACCCTGGTCCAGGGGGTGCTCACCGGCTCCGGGGGCCGTCCGTCCGGTGGCAGTGAGCGCGACGACGTCGTCCGGGGTCTGCCGCTCGACCTGTCGGACGGCCTGCGGCGACAGGCCAGGGAACACGGCGTCACGCTCAACACGGTGCTCCAGGCCGCCTGGGGCGTCGTGCTGGGCCAGCTGACCGGCCGCGACGACGTGGTGTTCGGCGCCACCGTCGGCGGCCGGCCGACCGACCTGCCCGGGTCCGACGCCATGGTGGGCATGCTGATCAACACCGTGCCGGTGCGGGTGACCTGGCGGCACACCGACTCGCTGAGCACCCTGCTGGCCGCCGTCCAGGAGCAGCGCCTCGCCCTGTACGAGCACGATCATCTGGGCCTGGCCGAGATCCAGCGGCGCGACGGCCGGTCCGGCCCGCTGTTCGACACCACGATCGTCTTCGACAACTTCCCGGACGGGGACCTCACGGTGAACCTGCCCGGCGGCGGCGCGGTCCGGGCGAAGGTCGGGTTCCGCGACACCACGCACTACCCGCTGTCGCTGGTGGTCGAGCCCGGCGACCAGGTGGAGCTGCGCCTGCACTTCCGCACCGACATGCTCGCCGCCGGGGACGTCAGCGCCCTGATGGCGCGGCTGGTCACCGTTCTGGAGGCGGTCGCCGCCGACGCCGGGATCCCGATCGGGCAGCTCGACCTGCTCACCGCCGACGAACGGCACCGGGTGCTGGCCGAGTGGAACGACACCGCCGGCGTGCCGCCCGCCCACACCGTGCCGCAGCTGTTCGAGGCCCAGGCGCGCGCGAACCCCGGAGCCGTCGCGGTGATCGACGTGGACGGCGGCGCCGTGTCCTACGGCGAGCTCGACGAGCGGGCCAACCGGCTGGCCCGGCACCTGGACGAGCAGGGCGTCGAGCGCGGCGACGTGGTGGGCGTCCTGCTGGAGCGCGACGCCGACCTGGTGACGGCGGTGCTGGCGGTGCTCAAGGCCGGCGCCGCGTACACCGTGCTGGATCCGGCGCTGCCCGAGGCCCGGCGCGACGCGGTGATCCGCGACGCCGGGGTGCGGCTGGTCGTCGGCCGCGACCGCGCCGAGGCCGGCCCCGTGAGGACGGTCGACCTGCACCGCGACGCGCCGGCGATCGCGGTCCGGCCGTCGTCGGGCCTGCCGCCGGTCGCCGGGCCGCAGGACCTGGCGTGCGTGATGTTCACCTCCGGCTCCACCGGCGTGCCCAAGGGCGTGGCGACGCCCCACCTGGCGATCGTGAGCACCCTGCAGGGCCAGGACTTCGCCCGGATGGGCCCAGGTGAGGTGTGGCTGCAGTGTTCACCGGTGTCCTGGGACGCGTTCGCCCTGGAGCTGTTCGGCGCTCTGCTGTTCGGCGGCGCCTGCGTGCTGCAGAACGGCGGGCGGCCCGACCCGGCGGCGATCCGCGACGCGGTGGCCCGGCACGCGGTCACCACGCTGCATCTGTCGGCCAGCCTGCTGAACCTGATGATCGATCAGTATCCGGAGGTGTTCGCCACGGTCGCGCAGGTGCTCACCGGCGGCGAGCCGGCCTCGCCGGCGCACGTCGAGCGGCTGCTGCGGGCACGTCCGGACCTGCTGCTGGTCAACGGCTATTCGCCGGTGGAGAGCACCATCTTCACCACGACCCACCGCATCGACGTGCGCGACACGGCCGGCGGCCCGGTCCCCGTCGGACGTCCGCTGCGCAACAAGCAGACGTACGTGCTGGATCGTTGCCTGCGTCCGGTGCCGGTGGGCGTCACCGGCGAGCTGTACATGGCGGGTCTGGGGCTGGCCCGCGGCTATCTGGGGCAGCCCGCCCTGACCGCCGCCCGGTTCGTCGCCAATCCGTTCGTCGCGGGGGCCCGGATGTACCGCACCGGCGATCTGGTGCGCTGGCGGGCCGACGGTGTGCTGGAGTTCCTCGGCCGGGGTGACGACCAGGTCAAGATCCGCGGGTTCCGGGTCGAGCCCGGCGAGATCGAAGCCGCCCTCGTCAGGGACCCGGCCGTCAGCCAGGCCGTCGTCATCGCCGACGACAGCACCGGCACCCGCCGCCTCGTCGGCTACGTCGTCCCCCCGGCCGACATCCCCCACCAACAGCTCGACACCGCGACCATCCGCAACGACCTCTCCCGGACCCTCCCGGACCACCTCGTCCCCAGCGTCGTCGTCGCCATCCCGCACCTCCCCCTCACCACCACCGGCAAAGTGGACCGCCGCCGGCTCCCCCGCCCCACCATCACCGGCGCCGGGACGCCCACCACCACCCCCACCCAGGAGATCGTCGCCGGGCTCTTCACCGACATCCTCGGCGTCACCGACGTCGGCCCCACCGACAACTTCCTCGACCTAGGCGGGCACTCCCTGCTCGTCATGCGGCTCGTCAGCCGCATCCGGACGCTCTTCGACACTGAACTCCCCCTGCGCCAGATCTTCGCCGACCCCACCGTCACCGGCATCGCCCACCACATCGACCACCCCACCGGGCAGGAGGGCGGCAGCCGTCCCGCGCCGCGCCCGGCGGCCCGGCCGGACCGGCTGCCGCTGTCCTCGGCACAGCAACGGCTCTGGTTCATCAACCGCATCGACCACGGCGGGTCGTACAACATCCCGGCCGCCGTACGCCTGACCGGCCGGCTGGACCGGGACGCGCTGCGCGGCGCGCTCGCCGATCTGGTGGCCCGCCACGAAACGCTGCGGACGGTCTTCCCGGACAGCTCCGAAGGCCCCTGGCAGCAGGTGATCGCCGCCGGGCAGGCGGCGGCCGGTCTCGTCGAGCGCGACGTCGAGGCCGGGCAGCTGGCCGGGATGCTGGCCGACGCCGCCGCCCGGCCGTTCGACCTGACCCGCGACCCGCCGCTACGCGTGACGCTGTTCGCGCTGTCGGACACCGAGCACGTGCTGCTGGTGGTGCTGCACCACATCGCCGGCGACGCGCTGTCCATGCCCCCGTTCTGGCGCGACCTGGCGGCGGCCTACCGGGCCCGGCTCACCGGCGGCGAACCCGAATGGCCCCGGCTGCCCGTGCAGTACGCCGACTACGCGCTGTGGCAGCGGCAGCCGCACGGCGACTCGCGGCTGGACTGGTGGCGTACCACCCTGGCCGATCTGCCGGGGCACCTGCCGCTGCCGGTGGACCGGCCGCGCCCGGCCGTGGCCACCTTCCGCGGGGACAGCGTGCGGTTCGAGATCCCGGCCGGCCTGCACGGACAGCTCGGGACGCTGGCCCGCGAGTCGCAGGTCACCCTGTTCATGACGCTGCAGGCCGCCCTCGCCGTGCTGCTGACCCGGCTGGGATGCGGCAACGACATCCCGATCGGGGCGCTGACCGCCGGACGCGGCCACGAGGAGCTCACCGACCTGGTGGGCGTCTTCATGAACACGCTCGTGCTGCGCACCGACACCGGGGGCGACCCCGCCTTCACCGACCTGCTGGCCCGCGTCCGGCAGACCGACCTCGCCGCGTTCCAGCACCAGGACGTGCCGTTCGAGCGGGTCGTCGAGGCCCTCAACCCGCCGCGTTCGATGGGCTGGAACCCGCTGGTCCAGGTCATGCTGGAACTGCACGAGGCGACCGCGCCGATGTCCGGCCTGCCCGGGCTCACCGCCGCCGACCAGCCGGTCGACTACGCCCCCGCGAAGCTGGAGCTGATCCTCACGTTCACCAAGCGGGCCGGCGACGACGGCCTGGACGGCGAGCTGCGCTACGCCACCGACGTCTTCGACCGGGTGAGCGCCGAGGCCCTGGTGGACCGGCTGATCCGGGTGCTCACCGCGGTCGCCGCCGATCCGGGCGTGCGGATCGACCAGGTCCCGGTGCTCTCGTCCGGGCAGCGGCACCAGATCCTGCGGGAGTGGAACGACACCCGCGCGGCCTTGCCGGATTCGGTGCTGCCGCAGCTGATCGAGGCGCAGGCGGCCGCCGACCCGCAGGCCCCCGCGGTACGCGACGCCGGCGGCGTGCTGCTGACCTACGGCGAGCTCAACGCCGCGGCGAACCGCCTGGCCCGGCATCTGGGCGGCCTGGGCGTGGGCGCCGAGTCGTTCGTCGGGGTCTGCGCCGGTGAGAGCCCCGACCTGCTGGTCGCCCTGCTGGCGGTGATGAAGGCGGGCGCGGCCTACGTCCCGCTGGATCCCGCGCACCCGGCGGAGCGGCTCGCGTTCGTCCTGGACGACACCGGCGCCGACGTCGTCGTCGCGCAGGACGAGCACGCCGGCACCGTCGAGGGCCTGACCGGCGCGACCGTGGTCCGGCTGGGCCGTGACCGGGACCGGATCCAGGCCCGTTCCGGCCGGGACCTGGACCTCCCGATCAGCGGCGACAACCTGGTGTACGCCATGTACACCTCCGGTTCGACCGGACGCCCCAAGGGCGTGCTGATCTCCCACCGTGGGCTGCTGAACTACCTGTGGTGGGCCGTGGACGGATACGGCCTGGACGGCGAGTCCGGGGCGCCGCTGGTCGGCTCGGTCGCCGTCGACCTGTCGGTGCCCAACTTCTGGCTCCCGCTGATCGACGGCCGCGACGTCACGCTGATCGGCCCGGACACCGGCGGTCAGGCCCTGGCCGCGCTCCTGCGCGAACCACGCGACTTCAGCCTGCTCAAGCTGACCCCCGGCCACGTCGACCTGCTCGCCGCCCAGCTCGCCCCCGGCACCGTCCTCGACTCGGTGCGCACGTACGTGATCGGCGCCGACGAAGTGCGTCCCCAGACGGTGACCTCCTGGCAGCGGATCTGCCCCGGCGCCCGGCTGATCAACGAGTACGGCCCGACGGAGACCGTGGTCGGCTGCTCGGTCCACGTCATTGACGGCCCGCCGGCGGCGGCCTCACCGGTGCCGATCGGCCGGCCGATCGCCAACATCCGCATGTACGTCCTCGACGCCCGGCTCGAACCGGTGGCGCCCGGCGTGGCCGGGGAGCTCTACATCGCCGGCGCCGGGGTCGCCCGGGGGTACCTGAACCGGCCGGGGCTGACCGCCGAGCGTTTCGTCGCCGACCCGTTCGGTGAGCTGTTCGGCGAGCCGGGCACCAGGATGTACCGGACCGGCGACATCGCCCGGTTCCGCCGCGACGGCGAGCTGGAGTTCCTCGGCCGGGGTGACGACCAGGTCAAGATCCGCGGGTTCCGGGTCGAACCCGGCGAGATCGAAGCCGCCCTCGTCAGGGACCCGGCCGTCAGCCAGGCCGTCGTCATCGCCGACGACAGCACCGGCACCCGCCGCCTCGTCGGCTACGTCGTCCCCCCGGCCGACATCCCCCACCAACAGCTCGACACCGCGACCATCCGCAACAACCTCTCCCAGACCCTTCCCGAACACCTGATCCCCAGCGTCGTCATCGCCATCCCCCGGCTCCCCCTCACCACCGCCGGCAAAGTGGACCGCGATCAACTCCCCCGCCCCACCATCACCGGCACCGGGGCAGCCACCACCACCCCCACCCAGGAGATCGTCGCCGGGCTCTTCACCGACATCCTCGGCGTCACCGACGTCGGCCCCACCGACAACTTCCTCGACCTCGGCGGACACTCCCTCCTGATCATGCGGCTCGTCAGCCGCATCCGGACGCTCTTCGACACCGAACTCCCCCTGCGCCAGATCTTCGCCGACCCCACCGTCACCGGCATCGCCCACCACATCGACCACCCCACCGGGCAGGAGGGCGGCAGGCAGACGTTCCCGATGTTGCTGCCGCTGCGCACCGCCGGTGACCGCGTCCCGCTGTTCGGCGTCCACCCGGCGACCGGGACCAGCTGGGGCTACTCGGCGCTGGTCCCCCACCTCGACCCCGGCCGGCCGTTCTACGGCCTGCAGGCCAGGGGCCTCGGGCAGCCGGGCGCCACCAGGTCGGTCCCGGCCATGGTGGACGAGTACACCGCGCTGATCCGGTCGGTCCAGGAGCACGGCCCGTACCGGCTGATGGGCTGGTCGTTCGGTGCGGTCGTGGCCCACGCCGTGGCGGTGGACCTGCAACGCCACGGCGAGCGGGTCGAGCTGCTGGCCCTGCTGGACGGCTACCCGGCCGAGGTCGCCGCGGCGCGCGGGCCGGTCCACGCCGAGGATCCGGCCGTGCTCGCCGAACTGCTGGCCGAGCTGGGCCTGCTCACCGCCGACCGCTCGCCCGCGTCGCTGGACCGGGCGGCGTTCGTCCGCATCGTGCGCGGCTCCGACAGCCCGCTGGCCCGCATCGAGGAGGCGGAGATCGCCGCGCTGCTCGACGTGTTCGCCAGCAACCTCAACGCCGCCCGGGTGCACCGAAGCGCCGCCTTCGACGGCGACATCACGTTCGTCGAGGCCACCGCCGGGCGGCCCGCCGACTGGCCGGGCGGGCACGCGTGGACGCCCTACGCCACCGGACGCGTCGACGTCCACCGGCTCGACTGCGGCCACAGCGACCTGGTCAGCCCGGCCATGGCCGCGATCGTCGGGCCGATCCTGCAGGCCCCGGCGCGGTCGCGCGTCTGACCGTCGTCCGCCACCCCACGCCGAGGAGGCCACGTGTCCACGACCACCGACATCCGCCACTTCTACCAGCTCATCGACCACGACCAGGTCACCGAACTGGTCGGCCTGTTCGCCGCGGACCTGTGCTACCACCGGCCGGGGTTCCCCCCGCTGATCGGCCGCGACCAGCTGCGCCACTTCTACGAGCACGACCGGCCGATCCGCTCGGGGCGGCACACCCTGACCGGCATCGTCGTCGACGGCGCCACCGCCGCCGTCCACGGTTCCTTCACCGGCACCCTGCGCGACGACCGGCCGGCCGGTCACCGCTTCGCGGACTTCTTCAGCTACGACGACGCCGGCCTGATCACCCGGCGCGACACGTTCTTCTTCGTCCCCCTGGTCTGACCCCGATCCACGGGAAGGAACCGCCATGGCAGGCATCCTGCACACCGCCACCCGCACCAAGCCGGTGATCGATCCCGGGCACGGCGACGCGTTCACCGACCACATGGTCGGCATCGAGTGGACGCCCGAACAGCAGTGGACCCGGCCCGTCCTGCTCCCGCTGGCCGACCTCGCCATGCACCCCGGCACGGTCGGACTGCACTACGGGCAGGTCGCCTTCGAAGGGCTCAAGGCCCACCGGCAGCCGGACGGGTCGATGGCCGTCTTCCGTCCCTGGGACAACGCCCGCCGGTTCCGCCGTTCGGTGGCCCGGCTGGCCATGCCGGAGCTGCCCGACGAGCTGTTCGTCACCGCCATCGACGACCTCGTACGCCACGACGAGGGCTGGCTGTCCGACGACCCCTCGCACAGCCTCTACCTGCGCCCGCTCATGTACGGCGACGAGCGGACCCTGATGCTGCGCCCCTCGCGGACCTACCGGTTCCTGCTGATGGCGTTCGTCACCGGCGGCTTCTTCGGCGACGACGTGGACTCGGTGTCGGTCTGGGTCGCGCACGAGCATCCGCGGGCCTTCCCCGGCGGCACCGGCGACGTGAAGATCGCCGGCAACTACGCGCCCACGTTCAACGCCCAGCAGCAGGCGCAGGCGGCCGGCTGCCAGCAGGTCATCTGGCTCGACGCCACGGAACGCGAGTGGGTCGAGGAGATGGGCGGCATGAACCTGTTCTTCGTACGCGGCCACGGCTCCCGCGCCGAGGTGGTGACCCCGCGGCTGTCCGGCACGCTGCTGCCCGGCGTCACCCGCGACACGCTGCTCACCCTCGCCGCCCGGCTCGGCCTGACCCCCCGCGAGGAGCGCATCGGCCTGCGGCAATGGCGCCGGCAGTGCCTCGACGGCGACATCACCGAGGTGTTCGCCTGCGGCACCGCGGCGGTCGTCACCCCGGTCGGGCGGGTCCGCGACCGCGACGGCGACTGGACGATCGGCGACGGCACGCCGGGACCGGTGACCCGCGCGCTGCGTACCGCGCTCGTCGACCTGCACCACGGCATCGCACCGGATCCCGATGGATGGATGCACCACATCCACTGACAGAGAAGGGCCTCCTGTGGGTTTTGACGAAGTTCGCGAGCGCTGCGGCGTCGTAGCCCTCTACCAGCCGGAATCGTCCGGCGATCGTCTCGACCGCCTCGCCTACTACGGGTTACTCGCACTTCAGCACCGCGGCCAGGACTCCGCCGGCATCGTGGTGGCCCTCGACGGCCGCCTGTTCCGGCACCGGGGCACCGGCCTCGTCCAGGACGTCTTCGACGAGTCGGCGCTCAACGCCGCGCACGCGACCGCCGCCGTGGGCCACGTGCGTTACGCGACGGCCGGCGGCACCGGCGAGAGCAACATCCAGCCGCTGCTCGGATCGACCCGCGCCGGCCACCGCTTCGCGCTGGCGCACAACGGCAACCTGCTCGCCGTCGACGACGCTGACGACCTGGCCGGACGCCGGCACGTCGACCGCACCGGCGAGGCGGACGCGGACACCCCGGTGCTCGTGCGGGCGCTGTCGGACCAGGACGGCGACACGCTCGCGGCGATGCTGGCCGTGCTGCCCCGGGTGTCCGGGGCGTTCAGCCTGGCGGTGGCCACGCCCGACGGCCTGCTGGCGGCACGCGACCCGAACGGTTTCCGGCCCCTGTGCCTGGGCCGCCTGCCCGGTGGCGGCTGGATCACCGCCTCCGAGACCACCGCCCTGGACGCGGTGGGCGCAGCCTTCCTGCGCGAGGTCGAGCCCGGCGAGCTGCTCTCCATCGGCCCGCACGGCGTCCTCAGCCATCGCTTCGCCTCGCCGGCGCCGTCCACCTGCATCTTCGAGTACGTCTACTTCGCCCGCCCCGACTCGATGCTCAACGGCCGGCGCGTGCAGCAGGTGCGGCAGGCGATGGGCGCGGCCCTGGCACACGACGCCCCGGCCGCCGCGGACGTCGTCGTCCCCACGCCCGACACCGCCCGGCCCGCGGCCCTCGGTTACGCCGCGGCCAGCGGCATCCCGTACGCCGAGGCGCTGATCCGCAACACCTACGTGGGACGCTCGTTCATCATGCCGGCAGACGGCGAACGCCGGCACGCGGTCGACCTGAAGCTGAACGCCATCCCGGAAACCGTCGAAGGCCGCCGCGTCGTGCTGATCGACGACTCGGTGGTGCGCGCCAACACCGCCCGCGCCGTCGTGACGAAACTGCGCCGCGCGGGTGCGGCGGAGGTCCACCTGCGGGTCGCGTCCAGCCCGCTGCGCTGGCCCTGCTTCTTCGGCGTCGACATCAGCACGAAGCACGACCTGGCCGCGCGCGCCCGGTCCGTACCGGAGGTGGGCCAGTTGATCGGGGCCGATTCGATCGGCTACCTGTCACTGGAGGCGATGAAGCGGGCGATCGGCGGCGGCCGCACCTGCGACGGCTGCTTCACCGGCACCTACCCCCTACCGCTCCCCCTCCCCCTGACCACCACCGCGACCGCAGGCCGCTGACCCCGGGACCCGGAGGAGCTTCTGGGCGTGGTCGGCCGACCCGCAGGGGCGACGCGGCCCACCGGACCGCGGCGCCTCTGCGAAGGGGGTCAGGGCTTGGCGATGTTGTACTGGATCGTGTACCGGCGGGCTCAGCAGCAGCCGGGGTGTCTCCACCATCGGCCGGACCGGGTCGCCGACAGCCCGCGGAACGTTGACTTTGTCTCAAGCAATGACGCATCATGTTGCTACAAAGCTTGCGACAAAAGGAGAGGGCATGACGAACACTCCCATGTCCGACGCCGGACCTCCGCCGGCGGACATCCGGTGCGCCGAGACCTGGCTGCGGCGGCACGGTCTGAGCGACGGCCCGCCGACGCCCTTGCTGGCCACGCGCCTGGCGGTGCGGCGGCGGGTGCGACTGCTGGGCAGCGTCCTGTTGGCCGTGCTGTTCGTCGCGGCCTCCCTGGCACAGGTCGCCGCCCTGCCGGGCGCCTCCGGCGGGTCCGGGTCGAGCCGCATCGTGCCGGTGATGGCGCTGAGCGCGTCGATCGTCGCGCTGTTGCTGACCCAGGTGCTGCTGGACGCCTGGGTGCGGCGCGTCGACCGGCGCGCCGGGGCGGCACTGCCGCGGCGGGTGACCCACCCGGTGCAGCTCGGCTGGGCCGCCCTGCTCGGACGGCCCCATGCCGTCATGGCGGGCGCCACCTTCGCCTGCGCGTTCGCGCTGGGGGTGAGCGCGCTGCTCGTCACCGAGGGCACCGCACGGCACGCCGCCGTCGTGCTGCTCGTCGCCGTGATCGGAGTCGCCCTCGGCGCCGTCCTGCAACTGCGCGAGATGCTGGCCCGGCCCGTCGTGGCCGAGGACGAGGTCTCGCTGACGGCCGACGTCGTCATGCGGATCGAGGACGCGCGCGAGAGCTCCGCGCCGGCTGTGCTGTGGGCGCTGCCGGTGGTGCTGCTGTCCGGGTTCGCGCCCGGGTGGTGGAGCGCCGCCTCGGCGGGCTTCCTGGTGGCGGGGGTGCTCGCCTTGGTCGCCGTCCACGTCAGGGCGCCGTCGTACGCGGCCACGGCGCGGCGCGCGGTGGGCCTGCGATGATCGTCATCGATGCGGGCTCGCCGGTGCCGCCGTTCGAGCAGCTGCGGGCCCAGCTCGCGCGGCAGATCCAGGACCGCACGCTCGCCGTGGGCGCCCGGCTGCCGACCATCCGCCACCTCGCGGCCGACCTCGGCCTGGCCGTCAACACGGTCGGCCGGGCCTACCGGGAGCTGGAGGAGGCGGGGCTGATCGAAACGCGCGGCCGGGCGGGCTCGTTCGTGGCGGCCGCCGGCGAGGAAGGCCGGGAACGGGCCCGCCGGGCCGCCGCGGACTACGCCGCCGTGATCGCCAGCGTCGGCATCGACGCGGCCGAGGCGATCCGCATCGTCCAGGCGGCCCTGACGTCCGGCGCGGCAGCACCGGCCTCGCCATGACCGCCACCCGGCCGCGGGCTCATCCCGGGCGGCGCCCCCATGCCGAGATCAGCGGCGCGAGGGTGAGGTCGAGCTCGCCGGCGTCGACGGCGGCCAGGTGCGCGTCGATCTCGGCGTCGTCGGCCAACCCGGCGGCGAGCAACTCGGCGCGGACCATGCGCACCGTCGCGGCCTCCAGCCGGTCGCAGGCCACCCCGCCGACCGGGAAGCAGCCGGCCGCCGAGACCTCGACCAGGCCGGCCGCCCGCAACGCCCGCGGCAGCGTACGGCCGTAGCGCAGGTCGGCCCCGCGGCGGGTCATCAACTCCCGGACGGCGCGCCGCAGCCGGTTGGCGCGCCGCTGTGCCGGGCCGACCTCGTCGAGGCAGGCCAGCGGCTGCAGCTCGGTGTCGGCGTCCTCGATCAGCAGCCGGCCGCCGGGGCGCAGGGCCGCCACCATCGTCGCCAGCGCCCGGGCACGGTCGGGCACGTGGACGAGCACGAGCCGGGCGTGCACCAGGTCGAACGTGCCCAGCTGCGGCGGCGGGTCCCCGGCGACGTCGTGCCGGCGCACCTCGTACCCGCCGTGCGGGTCCAGCCAGGACGGATCGATGTCCGTGGCCAGCACGTAACCGGTCGGCCCGACGGCCGTGGCGAGTGCCTCGGGAATGCCGGGGCCTCCGGCACCGACCTCCCAGCAGCGCCAGCCCTCCTGCACGCCGAGCCGGTCGAAGTGCCCCCGTGTGACACCGTCGAACAGCTCGGCCAGCCAGGTGAACCGCTCGCCCGCCTCCGTCCGGGCGTTGTCGAGCAGGTAACGGTGGTCCGGCTCGGACCCGGGGTCGGCGAGGGGCTGCGATGAACTCATGCCTACATCCTCACGATCTTCCACGCACTGTGCCAGCGAGTGGTCAGCGTGGCTCCGGTTTGTCCGGCAGTCGTACGACGGCGGTGCCCGCCTGGGACTCGCCGAAGCCCCAGCCTGCGACGAGGGAGCAGCCGGCCGCCTCCAGGACGTCGGCCCACGGCCAGTGGTCGGTGCCGTGGTAGAAGCCGCCCTCGCTGCGCGCGTCGCCCTCGGAGAGGCAGAGCATGCGGAGATGGTCGCGGAGCGCGGGATGCGTGACCGCGCTCAGCCTTTCCTCCCAGGGCTCCTCGGCGGAGCGGACGCGGGCCATGTCCTGAACCGACACCAGGTGTCCGGGCCCGCGCTCGGTGAACGTGGCGGCCCGCATCGCATCGGTGAGAGTGCCGTCGGTGGCGACGCGCAGCAGCACGGTCAGCCAGCCGTTCAGTTTCCCGGACTCCGGGCCGGTCAGGTCGACGCCATGGAGGCCCAGGAGCGGCCCCAGCTCCGCGCCGTGGGCCAGCGCCTCACCGGCTTCGCCGATCGAGGAGACGGTCCGCAGGTCGGCGACGAAGGCGTCGTCGAACGGCCGGGGGCCCTTGTGGCCGTCGTCGCCCCACGGTCCCGTGCCTGCCAGGAGTTCGGCGTCGAAGCTGAACAGCGACTCGCTCAGGTCGAACCGCCACGTCCACGGGGAGAAGGGGTATTCGCCGTCCGAATCCGGAAGATGTCTCGGCTCCCCGGCCGACAGCGCGTCAGGGGTGGCCCAGGGACTCGGGAACAGGAACTCGTCGAGGGAGTCCGAGGCGTAGTACACGCCGTACCTGGCGGCAGGGTCGGCGGCCGGCTCTCCGCCGAGCAGTGTCGCGAAGGCGCCGGCGAGCGCGGCCTCCCACCCGTTGAGGTCGGTCGCCGGTTCCGTCTCGGGTGTCACGATATGCACTCCTTCATGTCGTGTCGCAAGCCGTCGGCAAGGGTGGACGTGATCCTTCCAGACTCGTCGCCCATCGGCATCGGCATGCGACGGGCCCGACGGTGCCGGAGATCGAGCGCGACCGTGGCGGCGTCGCCCACGGGCGCGTGCCCCTCGTCCATGCAGCGCTGCACCGCAGGCGATGGTCCGCGCGAAGATCATCGAGCATTGGGACGTCATGCAGCCCATCCCGGACACCGCCGCCAACGCCAACGGTATGTTCTAGCCGCGACCGGCTCCGCGACGCGGCCGGAAGCCGCTACGGCGGAGCCGGGGCCGCGATCCACGGCTTCAACGTGGCCGGTCTGAGCGCGGCCGCGGTTCCTGTGCCTCGTCGCGGCCGCGGTCTTCGTCATCGCCGGGCCGCGCCCCGAGCCACGCGTGAGGGCCGGGCGGCGCGGGTGAACCTTCCCTTCGGGGCGTTACAGCCCGAGTGAGGCGATGAGGTCGCGCATCTCGTCGCGGAAGACGGTCGCCGGGTCGTGGACGAGCCCGCGCAGGTGCCCGTAGATCTCCAGCGCCATCAGGCCGTGCATGCGCCCCCACACGCGCATGGTCAGGGCCAGCCCCGCGGGCGGCAGGTCGGGGAACATCTCCCGGGTGTGCGCGACCAGCCCGGGGTCGAAGTCGGCCCAGTCATAGCCCTGGCTCGCGCGCCCGGCGACCGGCCACGCGGCGGCGACGAGACCGGTGATGCCGGTGCAGGCGCGCACCTCGGCCGCGATGCCGGGGCTGTCGTCCGGCGCCCGGTAGCCGGGCACCGGGTCGCCGTAGATGAGCCGGAAGCCCTCGGGGTTGGCCAGGGACCAGTCCCGTACGGCCTGCGCCCAGGCCATGATCCGCCCGCCGACGTCGGATTCGGGCACCGCGTCGCGCGCCGCCTCGGCGGCCTCGACGAGCGAGGTGTAGACGTCGCCGATCAGCGTCGTGACCAGGTCGTCGCGCGTGGCGAAGTAGCTGTAGATGGCGCCCGCCGTCATGCCCATCTCGCGCGCGATGGCACGCAGCGAGATCGCGTCGGGGCCGCCTTCGGCCATGAGCTTGAGCGCGATCGCCTTGATCTCGGCGCTGGTCTGGGCGCGCAGCCGTTCGCGTCTGCTCATGGTCGCTTCCATGCCGACACCCTACAGGGTTTGACTATTGAACGCCGTGCTTTATGGTGAACGCCGTGTAGTAATTCTTCGGCATGCAGGAAGGCACCTATGGATTCGCCTCGACTGCGCCTTGGGCTGCTGGCATTGACGCAGCTCATCGTGGCTCTCGACTACAACATCGTGTACGTGGCGCTGCCCGACATCGGGCACGCGCTCGGCTTCAGCCCGTCGTCGGTCCAATGGGTGGTCAGCGCCTACGCGATCGGCCTCGGCGGCCTCCTGCTTCTCGGCGGACGGGCCGTCGACCGCCTCGGCCCGCGCCGGATGTTCATGGCCGGACTGGCGTTGTACGGCGTCGCCTCGCTGGCCGGCGGGCTTGCGAACGGTTCGGAGACGCTGGTGGCCGCCCGCGCGGTCCAGGGCGTCGGCGGCGCGCTGCTGACGCCCGCCACCCTCACGCTCATCTACCGGGGGTTCGCCGAGGGGCCGGCCCGCAACCGGGCCCTGGGCGCCTGGGGCATGGCGGGCAGCGCGGGACTGGCCGCCGGGTCACTGCTGGGCGGCGTGCTGACCAACTATCTCGGCTGGGAATGGGTGTTCTACGTCAACGTGCCGCTGGCGCTGATGTGCGCCCTGGCCGCACCCCGTCTGCTGCCCGCCGACCCCGCCCGCACCCCGGGCTCCTTCGACCTGCCCGGCGCGCTCCTGGCCACGGGGAGCGCCGCCCTGCTGGTGTTCGGGCTGGCCGGCGGCCCCGACTCGGGATGGGACTCGCCCCGCGTCTACGGCTCGCTGATCGCCGGCGCCCTCCTGCTGGCGGCGTTCCTGCTGGTGGAGTCGCGCACCCGCGACCCGCTGATCCCCCTACGGCTGGCGCGCGGCCGTTCCCTGGCCACCACCATGATCGTGATCGCCGTCTTCCAGGGCACCCTCGGCGGCGGCTACTACGTCCTGACCTCCTACCTGCAACCCGTCCTCGGCTACAGCTCCCTGCAAGCGGGGCTGAGCTTCCTGCCGCTCACGCTGGTCTGCATGTTCGCCGCCGTGAAGATCGCCCCGGCGGCGCTCGGCCGGTGGGGCATCCGCACGACGCTCTCGGTCTCGACGGTCGGCACCGGCGTCGGCATCGCCCTCATGGTCATGGGCACCACACCCGCGGGCGGCTTCTGGACCCTGCTGCCCGGCAGCGTCGTCTGGGGCCTGTTCGGCGGCGTCGCCTTCGTCACCCTGTTCGCCTCCGCCGGGTCCGGCATCGCGCCGCACGAGCAGGGCGTCGCCTCCGGCATCGCCAGCACCGCCAAGGAGATCGGCGGCGCCATGGGCCTGGCCGTCATCGTCGCCATCACCACCGCCTCGCCCGACCTGCTCGGCGGCCTGCACGCCGCCGGATGGGCGGCCGCGGCGCTCACCGTCGCCGGGGGCCTGACCGCCCTCGCCCTCGAACCCTCCCGGTCCCGCACTCTCGAAGGAGCAAGCGCATGAACACCGACGACCTCATCCTCAAGTACATCGACATCTGGAACGAGCGCGACCGCGCCGCCCGTGACGCGCTCATGAAGGCCGTCCTCACCGACGACTCGCTCTACTCCGACCCCGACTACGCGGGCCTGCGCGGGCACGCGGAGCTGTCGGAGGCGATCGGCAGGGCCCATGGGAAGTTCGGCGACCTCCGCTTCACCCTCGGCACCGTGATCAGCACCCACCACGACCGCGCCCTGTTCACCTGGCGGCTCGGCACGGTGGCCACCGGCTACGACGTGGTCGAGTTCAGGGGAGACCGCATCAGCGGCATCATCGGCTTCTTCGTCTAGACGACCGGGGAGCGGGCCGGACCCCCGCGCCACCGATCATGACTCCTGTCATGTGGAGCCGATGACAGCCGGGACTGACCGGCGAGCCGCGTTCGGATCATGCTTACGCCATGACCATCCGGACGCTTGGAAAGAACGCCTCGGCCGCCGCCCTGACCGCCGCCCTGACCGCCGGAATGTTGGCGGCGGCCACCCCGGCCCAGGCCGCCCCCACCCCGGCGCGGGAGACCGGGCCCGACCGGCAGGCGCTGCGCCGGTCGCTGGACGCCGTGCATCAGGCCGGCATGTACGGCATCTACTCCGCCGTCCGCGACGGGGAACGCGACTGGCGGGGCGCCGCCGGCGTGGCGGACGTCGCCACGAACCGTCCGGTGCGCCCCGACATGGTGCACCGGGTCGGCAGCATCACCAAGACGTTCACCGCGGTGGCCCTGCTCCAGCAGGTGGCCCGCGGCACCGTCGAACTGGACGCCCCCATCGCCCGTTACCTGCCCGACGTGGTGCCCGGCGAGCGCGGCCAGAAGATCACCGTACGGATGTTGCTCAACCACACGAGCCACATCGCCGACCACGTGGGCCCGGCCTTCCCCTCGTTGCTCCAGGGCACGTTCGAGAGCCTCGACGACAACCGTTTCCGCACCTTCTCCCGGCGCGAGCTGGTCGACCTGGGCCTGGCCGCCACGCCGACCGGCGAGCCGGGCGCCACGCCGGGGATCTACTCCAACACCAACTACCTGATCGCTGGCCTGCTCCTGGAGAAGGTGACGGGCGAGAACGCCGAGCGGTACATCACCCGCAACGTCATCCGCAAGGCGGGCCTGCGGCACACCTCCTTCCCGCGCACGCCGGTCATCCCCGGCCCGCACTCGAAGGCGTACGAGTCGATGTTCGGCTTCATCGACCCGCCCAAGGACTACAGCGTCTACAACATGTCGTGGATCACCACGGCGGGCGCGGTCGTGTCCACGATGGACGACCTCAACCAGTTCTACCGGAAGCTGCTGCGCGGCGAGCTGCTCCGCCCCGCCGAGCTGGCCGAGATGCAGAAGACGGTGCCCGTGGCCGGGGTGTCGGGAGCCTACGGCCTCGGCATCTACGCCACCGACCTGCCGTGCGGACGGTTCTGGGGGCACAGCGGCGGCGTCTTCGGCATGGCCACCGACTCCTACACCAGCCCGGACGGCGCCCGCCAGCTCTCCATGGGCGTCAACCGCACGAAGTACCAGAGCCTGGACGAGAACGGCAACATCGTGATCAGCCCCATCGACTACGCCACCGTCGACTACCTGCTGCTGGGGCTCTGCGGCCAGAGCCCGGCGCGCACGAAGGCGGCGCAGCCGGAGATCGTCCCGTTCGCCGTGGACCGGCTGCTCTCCGTCAAGCGCTAGATCGACGAGTCGTCCAGCCCGGCCCTGGCCAGGGCCGGGCTGGCGCACGCCATGCCGCCTCGCCCGAGAGCACTCAATGTGACATCCCATACACTCATTGCGACAGTCGGGGAGAGGGGATTTCCATGAGTCGTGCACTGATCATCGTCGACGTGCAGAAGGACTTCTGCGAGGGCGGCAGCGTTCCGGTGAAGGGCGGCGCCGATCGAGCCGCCGCCATCGCCGAGCTGCTCCGGAGCGCCGACGGGCAGTACGCCTTCGTCATCGCGACCCGTGACCACCACATCGATCCGGGCGCCCACTTCTCCGACGACCCCGACTTCCAGGACTCCTTCCCCGTGCACTGCGTCGTCGGCAGCGAGGGAGGCGAGTTCCACCCGGAGTTCGCGCCCGCCGTCGAGTCCGGGTACGTCGACGAGGTCTTCTTCAAGGGCGCCCACTCCGCCTCCAAGAGCGGTTTCGAGGGCTCGACCCAGGACGGCACGACGCTGTCGGCCTGGCTGAAGGCCCGTGACGTCGTCGACCTCGACGTCGTCGGCATCGCGACCGACCACTGCGTGAAGGCCACCGCGCTGGACGGGGCTCGCGCGGGCTTCACCGTGCAGGTCCTGCTCGACTACACCGCCGGCGTCGCCGCCGACACCACGCGCACCGCACTGGACGAGCTGCGCCGGGCCGGGGTCGCGCTGAGCGGCGAACCCGTCGTCGCCTGAACAGCCCCGACCTCAGCCTCGTACGGGTTCGGCGACGGGAGCCACCTGGACGGGCAGCAGCCGGGACAGCAGGGCCGTGGTCAGACCGGCGATCAGCGCCGCCTCCAGCACGCGTTCCAGGATGATCATGTGCAGCATCCATGGCAGCGCCGCCCGTAGGGGGAGCACCACCAGCTCCAGCACGAGGGCGTAGAGCACCGCGGCGGCCAGTCCGGTCACCATGCCCTTCGCGACCGGCGACGTCCTGGACCAACCGGCCACGGCGGCCGCCAGGGCGGCGCCGGAAGCGGCGCCGGCGGCGATGAGGCCCGACACGGTGGCGCCGGAGCGCTGGAAGATGTAGCCGTTCACCGTGCTCGACACGACCGCCGTGATCACCGCCGCGGCTGCTCCGCAGGCCAGGGCCAAGGCGAGGCGGCCCTTGCGGCGCGGCGCCGGCGGCCGGCGTTCGCCGAGGGCGGCCAGCCGCACCGCCATCGGGGCCAGCATGAGCAGGACGATGGCGACCAGCAGCAGGACGCCCCCCGACAGCCGGGAGTCCAGCATGATCTGCGCCGTGATCAGAACCTGGGCCAGCGGTTCCGATACGGCGGGATATTTCTGGACGTGGGCGACGATGATCTGCGTCTGGACGTCGTAGAACATCCGAGCGCTCAGCGTCACGACCGCCGCGATCAGCGACAACGGCGCCAGCGCCGACCACAGGCCGCGCACCCGCGGCGCCCACACCCTCGCCACCCACCGCACCCACAACCCCAGCAGCAGGCCCGCCACCGCGAGCACCACCAGCCCGCCGAGCTGCACCGACACGGGGAACGGAGCCAGCGCGTGGTCCGTCAGCCTGCTCGGCGCCAGCACCCAGCCGCCCGCCAGCCCCGCGGCCAGGCCCAGCGGCACGTGCACGGCGTCGCCGGGCGCCCCCACGGCCCGCAACGCTCGCAGCCCCAGGGCGACGGCCAGCAGCAGGGCGAACGCCTCCGCCGGCCACGGCAACGTATTGGTGCGTCCCTGCGCGGTCAGCGACGTGGCGGGATCCATGGTCAGGGAGAAACAGCCGCCCAGGGCCATCGGGAAGACGAAGCCCTGGCGGACCAGCGGCGCCTGCCCGTCCAGCGCGGCCCGGCGTACGGCGAGATGCGGGTGGGTGCGCACCCGCAGCGACACCGGCCGGCGGCGCGCGGCCGGCGCCTGCTCGAACAGGCGGCGCAGCGGCGTGGCGTCCTCCTGCCAGGACAACACGCGGGCGTCGGCCAGCAGCTCACGCGACTGCAGCACCACCGAACGGGTCAGCCACGACAGCACCGCCAGACCGGTGATCTGGACGGCGAACAACCACGACAACATCACGTTCGAGCCGAACGGCATCTGCTCGGACCGCAGGAACGGCGCCCGCCCCGACAACATCCCGTTCACGGCGGCCAGCAGGCCAGGCACAAGGATCACCGCGGCGTACGACCGCCACATCGCCAGCGTCACCGCCGTGATCGTCAGATCCCGGTTGCGCACGTGCGCCAGCTCGTGCAGCACCACCGCCCGGAACAGCGGCCGGTCGCGCTCGAACAACATCCAGGTGCCCCGGCTGATCACGACATACCTGCGTCCGATGCGACCGAACGCCAGCCCGGCCACCCCGGGGTTGAGCACGTCGAGCAGGAAGACGACCCGGCGGCCGCCGAGCACCTCCCCGGCCATCCGCCGCAGCTCGTCGTGGACCTCGCCGACGACCGGACGCAGCCGCCTGCGGCGGATCCGCCAGGCCGGGCCGAACCAGTACTGAAGCCCGGTGAGCAGGACGAGCGTCGCGAAACACAGCAGCACGCCGAGCCGGAGATCCTGGCGGGCCCCACGCCTCACCACCTCGCACGCGGGGTCGTCCAGGCCCTTCAGCGCCGCCAGCTGACACGCCTCCCTGACCTTCGCCGCGACCTCCGCCCCCTGCACCGACAGCAGGTCGAACACCCCTGGCCGGTAGATCGCGGTCGTCGCGAAGGTCAGGCTGATCAGCAGGACGAACGCGGACGTGGTGGCCGACGGGAGACGGCCTCTCATGACGGATTGCGGGCGAGCTCGCTCACCACCGCGTCGGCCAGCGCGTCGGCCTGCGCCTGCGACATGCCCATCCGGCGGGCCTTGCGGTAGGCGACCGTCCGGATCTCCGCCAGCCGGGCCGGCGGCAACGGCGGCGGGCCCTCGGGCAGCTCCCGCGGACGACGGCGCAACCGGCCGATCAGCCGGCCCGTCCACGAGCCGACGTCCTTGCCCACGTCCGCGAGCACGGTGGTCACGACGCCGGAGACGATGGCCGTCACCAGCAGCTCGTCCACCCCTGGCAACCCGAACCCGAGCGGATCCCGGCGAGACCTCGGCCTGTTCCTGCCTCCGAGCGCGGCCCAGGTCTGGTCGAACAGCGGCAGTTCGGAAGGGGCGATTCTCGTCACGACTCGGCGGCTGAGATCCTTGGCGAGCACATCGGACACCTAGGCCTCCAACAGGGGGATGCTGTTCCCTGAATATAGGCAGCCTTGACGGTCACTGTCCGTTGAATCATGACAGGCCGGACGAGGTCGCACCTCCCGCCCTTTTCCCTACTGCTGGGCCTTGCCGAGCTTCCCGGTGATGGACTCCTGATAGACGTCCGCGTAGGTGCGCGAGTCCTTGATCAGGTCGTCGCAGAAGGCGGCGACGTCGGTGCCGATGAGTTCCAGCACTCCCTTCCCGGCCGCGACGCCCTCCTCGAAGAAGTCGACGATCCCCGGAAGCAGGGGCCCGTCATGCAGGTCGACCGGTCCGACCTTGAAGAAGTACTTCTGAATCTCCTTGTAGACGATCTCGTAGTCCGGCGGGAGCGCCTTGACCCGCGCCAGGTGCGCCCGCCACTGCTTCTTGCCTTCGATGATGTCCTGGATGCCCACGTCAGCCTCCCAGCCGGCCCAGTTTCCTTGCGACGTTCCTGTTCAACTGCTCGCGCCAGCGGTCGCGATAGCTCCGGGCCCCTTCTCCGCCGGCCAGCGCCGCACAGAAGCCCGCGATGTCGTCACCCAGCACCTCGTGAGCGCCGCGCCCGTCGGCCGCCGCCTCTTCGAGCAGCCCCAGAGCGCTGTCGAGGATCGGCATCAGGTTCCGGCCGGTGAAGTCCGCGTGGGGGTAGAGGTGCTGCTTGATCTGCTCCCACGCCGCCCGGTGGTCGGCCGGCAACGCCCCGGCCCGGGCTTCGAACGCCTTCCATTCCCTGGTGAGATCGCTGCCCGTGATGGTCTCCCAGAAGTTCATCTTCCGACCTCCTTGAGGCTGTCGATCCGTGTTGTGATGTACTCCCACTTCGCCCAGAACGTCGCGAGTTCTTCGCGCCCCGCCTCGTTGAGCGCGTAGAACTTGCGCGGCGGGCCCACCCCGGACGGTCGTTTCGTCACCTGCACGAGCCTGTTCTTCTCCAGGCGCAGCAGGATGGTGTAAACGGTCCCCTCGACGACGTCGGTGAAGCCGAGTTCGTTCAGGCGGCGCGTGATCGCGTACCCATAGGTCTCCTCGCTGCCGATGATCTCCAGCACGCAGCCCTCAAGCGTGCCCTTCAGCATCTCCGTCAGGCCGTCCATCGCGGATCCTCTTCTTCCCGGTACCCGGTGGCACCGAGTACCAGTATAAAGTACCACAGAGTAGCGAGATCGGCCCAGCCATCGGCGGACGTCCCGCGGTCACCGCGACGGCGCCTCGGCGAGGCGGCACAGCTCGTCGTGGACCATCCGGCGCACGGCCTGGAGGGTGAAGTGGTGCGGACAGGCCGCCGTCTGGAGCGTCAGGCCGTCCATGAACACGTGAAGTCGCATGGCCTGCCCTTCCGGGCCGGCGTCGGCGAACTCCTGCCCTATACGTTCGGGATGCGGCAGGCCGTGACGGGAGGCGACCGCCAGGCGGCAGAGGTGGCGTTCGCCCGACCAGCCCTCGCGGCGTTGCTCCGCCGGCGACTCGTCCATACGCGAGCGCATCAGGCACGCCAGCCATACGTCCACCTCGACGCGGCGGTCGTCGTCGAGCGGAAGCATCTCTTCGAGGAGGAGCTGGGCGCGCCGCATGCCCGGCAGATCCGCCCGGAGGTGGCCGATGACGCGCCTGGCGACGCTTCTGCCGACCGCCTCGGCCCGGCTGCTGCCGCCCAGGACGACCCCTGACCTCGGCGCACCGCCAGGCTGTGGGCTTCGCGTCCAAGCCGTCGTTCTCCTGGTGTCAGCCGTGGCCTTCGCCGTGGCGCCACGGGTGGCGGACGGCGGCGAACCGGCCCACACGCTGCTGAAGGCCGGTCTTCTGCTCGCCGTACCCGTGCTGCTGTTCTGGTTGTCGCGGCGCGATTCCGCGGCTCGGGGCCTCCTCCACGAGAGGCCCGCGGCCTGGCGTCACTACGGCCCCGTCGCGCCGGTGGCCCTCTGGCTGGCGCTCACCTACGCGGGCCCGCCGGCCGAGCCGCCCAGCGACTACGCGGCGAGCGTCGACCCCGTCACGCTTTTGGTCACCATCGTCGTGGTGTTCGTCGTCAACAGCCTGCTCGAAGAGGGGTCTTCTACCGGCGCTGGCTGCAGACCCGATGGGAGCGCGTGCTGGGGATGTTGTGAAGCCCGCCGCCGGCGCTCATCAGGGCGTGTCACCCGGCCGGTCCACGATCCCCGAGCCGAGCACCGACATGCCCACGCTCTGGCCGTCGCTCACGGCCTTCACCCCCAGATAGCGGTAGTCGCCCGGACTGAGCACGTAGGAGAGCTTGCCGAACTGACCCGCGTCGAAGACCACGCCGACGCCGGGACGGCCGTCCATGTCCGTGGCGTTCTCCTCGACGGACACGTGCGGGATCTTCGCCAGCGCCCGGAACATGGCCGCGGCCGTGTCCGGCGGGATCACGGGCCCGAACTTCATGTACCACCCGATCGTCCCGAACGCCTTGACGTCCTGCGCGATCTCCGGCGGACACTCCGGCCCGCAGATCGACAACGGCATGCGCGCCGAGACGTCGTCGCGGACGTACCGCAGCAGCGCGTCGGGATCCGCGGGCATGGCCGCCACCTCCCGTTGGGTGCGCCGCACGGTCGTCGATCCCTTCTCGGCCGGGCCGATCTTCAGCTCCCCGCCCTCCTGGCGCAGCGCCGACCTGGTCCCGTCCATGCGGTCCCAGGTCTCGAACGTCGGCAGGTCGGCCCCCATGTGCTGCGACTCCTTGAGATAGAACCACTGGTCGGGGCTGATCTCGGCGGGTGCGCTCCGGGTCGCCATGAGCGCGGCCCGTTCCAGCACCATCGCCGCGCTCGGCACGGCCGGCCGCCGCGTCCGCGGCTCGTCCCCGCCGGCCGGGACGAGGACCGCCGCGGTCGCGGCCGCCAGCACCCCCGCCGCGGCCAGCGCGAGCCCGAACTTCAGCCGGTACGCCGGTCGCTTCGGTCGTGCGGGGGCGCGTTCCAGGTGCGCGGCCATCCTGAGCCGGACCTGCGACACGTCGGGCCGCTCGGGAACCTCGTCGCGCATCCGGCGCAGCATCTCGATCTCGTTCACCACGGTCTACCCCTCTTCCGGATCGATGTCGGACAGCACCCGGCGCAGTTTGGCCCTCGCCCTGTTCACCCGCGACCGGACGGTCCCCACGGGCACGTCGAGCGCCGCCGCGGTCTCGTCGTACGTCAGCTCGCCCCAGATCACCAGCAGCAACGTGTCCCGGTGCGCCCGGGAGAGCCCGGCCAGCGCCTTCGCCAGCCGCCCGCTCGCCCCGCCCGCGCTCACCCGCCGGTCCACCTCGTCCGTGAACGGCTCGATCACGGCGTCGACGCCGGTGCGGCTCAGCGCCTTGTACAGGCCGATCTCACGGCGCCGGTGCCGGCTGACGAGGTTGGTGGCGATCCCGTAGAGCCAGGCGCGTTCGCTGCCCTTGCCGCCGTCGTAGGACGCCAGGTGTTGCAGGGCCACGGCGAAGGTCTCGGCCACGATGTCGTCGGCCGGCTCGGGGCCCAGCCGCCGCATGACGTAGCGCTTCAGCTCGGGGGCGTGACGGGTGAACAGGACGGCGAACCGCTCGGATTCGCGCCAGGGCGACGGGCCCTCGGCGGTTTGGGGCCAGGAGGGGGGAGCCGCCTGGCTCTCGTGTCGCATCTGTCGCCTCTCGGATGTCCTCGAACATGACACGAGTAATTGCCATGAACGCGGGCGAAGTTCCATATTTCTCGACACGTCTCGCGGTCAGCGCCCGCTGCGGGCCGATCAGGCGGCAGGAGTGCGGCCTCGGTCCAGCAGGCTCAGTCCAGCAGGGCGCGCAACGCCAGGTCGGCGACCTGCCGCAGCTCGTCGCGACCGCGACCGGCCGCCGCCTGGACGGCGATGCCGTCGGAGATCGTGTGGACGAGTGCCGCCAGGGCGGCCGGCTCGTAGTGGGAGGGCAGGTCGTCGGCCTGCTCCAGCCGCCTGCGCAGCGCCGCCTCACCGGCTTTGCGCACCGCGACGGCGTCCTGGCGTACGGCGTGCGAGTCGGGGCCGCCGGCGTGCACACTCTTGACGCAGAGGCAGCCCTCGGGCGTGTCCTCGCCCGCGGTCAGGGCCACAGCTCCGTGGATCAGCCGCTCGACGACCTCGCGGCCGGTGGGCGCGTCCAGCGCGGCGGCGGTGTAGGCACCGGGGCCGTCGAGGTAGCGGGCGAGGACCTTGCCGAACAGTTCCTCCTTGTTGCCGAAGGCGGCATAGAGGCTGGGCTTGTTGATGCCCATCGCGGTGGTCAGGTCGGTCAGCGAGGTGCCCTCGTAGCCCTGCCGCCAGAACACCTCCAGCGCGCGGTCGAGTGCGGCGTCCGCGTCGAACGAGCGTGGGCGTCCCCCGGGCATGCGGTCCTCCGTGCTCTCTGCCAAGTTTTATACCTATCGGTACGTTATCTCTTGCGTGACGGCTCCGCACTGCCCTAGTTTCATACCGCTAGGTACACAACTAAGGAGTGACGCATGATCCGAGTCGGAGTTGTCGGGGCCGGTGGCTGGGCGGACGGCTCGCACCTGCCCGCGCTCGCCGCGCTTGAGGCGTTCGAGGTGACCGCGGTCGCGACCACCAAGCAGGCGAGCGCGGACCGGGCCGCCGCCGCCCATGGCGTGCGGCACGCCTTCGCCGACGCGGGCGAACTCGCCAGGCACCCCGAGGTCGACCTCGTCGTCGTCTCGGTGAAGGCCTCCGGGCACGCCGCCGTGATCAGGGCCGCGCTCGACGCCGGCAAGCACGTCGTGTCCGAATGGCCGCTGGGTGTCGACGCCGACGAGGCGGGCGAGCTGACCGAGGCGGCCACCGCCGCGGGCGTCGTCCACGCGGTCGTCCTCCAGGGGCACCACGCGCCGAGCGCCCGCTTCGCCGCCGACCTCCTGGCCGACGGCCGGATCGGCACGCTCGAATCGGTCGCGCTGGTCGCGGAGGGCGCGCCCTGGGGCGGCAGCCGCATCCGGCCTGAACTGGTCTTCGGCCTCGACCCCGCGGAGGGGACCGACATCCTGACCATCATGGCCGGCCACTTCCTGGCCACCCTCGAACGGGTCGTGGGCCCGATGGTCGAGGTCTCGGCCCGGCTGCCCCGCACGCACGACCGCGTCCTGGTCACCGGGACGGAACGGACCGTGCCCAACGCCACCCCCAGCCACGTGCTGCTGCACGGGCTGCTGGCGAGCGGCGCCACCGCCTCCGTCGCCGTGCACGGCGGCCACGGTCCCATCCAGGACGCGTTCCTGCTCAAGCTCGTCGGCAGCGACGGGACGCTGACCGCCACCCCGGTCCAGCGCGGGACGTTCATCCACTGGGGCGACTGGGACGTCAGGATCGGCGACGACGTCCTGACCATGCCCGACAGCTATCGCACCGTCCCGGCCGGCGTCCGGTCCGGCCCGCCGGCCAACATCGCGGCCCTCTATCAGGAGGTCGCCCGGGCCATCGCCGAAGGCCGGCAGCCGCAGCCCAGTTTCGAGACGGCCCTGCGCCACCACCGCCTCCTCGCCGCCGTCGAACGGTCCGCGGCCGACGGGATCTCCCAGAAGGTCGCGTGACCCGTCCGGCGCCGCCGAGGGCGGGACGGCGTGAGCCTCAGGAGGACCGGCGAAGTTCCAGCAGTCCTTCCGCGATCCTCGCCACGCCCTCGGCGATCACGGGTTCCTCCGGGGTGAGACTGATCCGGAAACACCGCGTCGCGTGCGACGCCGGCATCGGCTTCCCGAAGAAGTGGCGGCCGGGCACGACGAAGACCTTCTTGGTCTTCATGAGCTGGTACAGGGCCATGTCGTCGAACCAGTCGTGATCGATCCACAACCAGCAGAACATCCCGCCCTCTCCCTCGTGCAGCCGCCAGGCGACGGAGTCCGGCAGGAGATCGGCCAGCAGGCGCTCGGCGTAGAGGCGACGGGCCCGGTAGAACGGGCTGATCGCCGAGGTGGCGAGCCGGTCCAGCAGCCCCGAGGACATCGCCCTGGCCGCCACCAGCTGCACGAGCTGCGGAGCGTGCAGGACGGAGTTGGCCATGAACGACACCATCGCACGGATGTACCGGGACGGCCCGATCGCGAACCCGATGCGTTCGGCCGGCAGGCCCGCCTTGGACAGGGTGAAGCAGTTGATCAGGTGTTCGTCCCACTGGGGCGCCACCCGGGAGGCGGCGACGCGGGGGAAGGGGGCGCCGTAGGCGTGGTCGACGATGAGCGGCACATCACGGCGCCGCGCCACGTCGACCAGCCGGGCCAGCTCGTCGCCGTCGATGCTGCGGCCGGTCGGGTTGCTCGGGCTGGACAGGAGGAGCATGCCGACCTCGGGGCACCGCTCCACCGCGTCGAAGTCGAAGGCGTAGCGGAAGGACCTGTCGCCGGTCAGCTCGACCTCGGGGGCGATGCCGGTCACGCCGTCGGGGTCCATGGACAGTCCGAGGTAGCCCGCGTAGTCCGGGGTCATGGGCAGGACCACACGCTGGAGCGAGCCGTCCGCGGCCTGGCCGGCGAACAGGGCGGTGGCGATGAAGAAGAGCATCTGGCTGCCCGGTCCCACCACGACGTTGTCCGCCGTGATGCCCCAGCCGTAGCGGGCGTTGAAGTGGGCGACGATCTCGTCGACCATGGCGGGCATGCCGCGCGAGGGGCCGTACCGGCTGGTCGTCGAGGCGTAGTCCTCTGCCACGACCGTCGCGGTCAGGTCCTTCCAGGCGTCGAGGACCTCTTTGATCTGGGCGGGGTTGCCGATGCTCAGGTTCAGCCAGTCGGACGCGCCCGAGGCGGTGGAGGTGGCGACGTCCTCCATGATGCTCCGCAGGCCCGACATGTCAGACATCTTCTGACCGCTCCGCGATAACCTCATTCTTGCCTGCCCCTTCTCGGATCTGGCCGAGACACCGGCACATCCCCGCGGTTTCTCGTGATCAACTGAGTCCACCGCATTCGCCGTCGCCGCACAAGGCGGCACCCGAACCGGGTTCCGGCACCTTCACGGTCGCATCAGCGCTTCATCGCGCCCTCGGCCGCGGCGTCGGCGGCGGCCGCGATGGCGGTGCCCGCGATCTCAAGGCGGCGGGCGAGCTCTCCTTCCTTCATCTTGTCCGCGGTCAGCTCGCCGGTGAAGATCCGGGCGATCTCGTACTGGTACATCCTGCGCACCGCGCCGCCCGCCTTCTTGGCCGCCAGGGCGTCCCCGACGGCCGCCGACGGTTTCGACGCCAGCGCGCGGACCGCTTCGTCCAGCGCCTCGATGCCCGCGATCACCTGGTCGAGCAGCGGGGTGAAGCCGGCCTGCCCGGGGAGCCGGTACAGGTGGGCTCCCCTGACGAAATCGCGCAACGCGTCGAGCACGTCGTCGATGGCGCGCGAGAGCCGGAACAGGTCCTCCCGGTCGATCGGGGTGATCAGGACGGACTCCAGCGCCACCACCAGCCGGGCCCGCTGGGTGTCGCCGAGGTGCTCGATCGTCCGCATGCGTTCGTGCGCGCCCGTGTTGTCGATCTCGCCCGCCACCATGGCCAGCGCGAGCCGGGCGCCCTCCTTGGTCGCCCGCAGCTGTCCGGCCAGGGCCTCCGTCAGCGCGGTGTCCATGCGCCCGGCCAGCAGGTCACGCACCCGGCTCAGCCGGCTCACACGACCATCCCCCACCCGAGTGCCCCCAGCCCCGCCAGCAGGGCGCTCGTCGGCAACGTCAGCAGCCAGGCCAGCACGATCCTGACGGCCGCGTGCCAGCGCACCCTGCCGCCGCCCTCCGCCATCGCCGACCCGATCAACCCGCCCGCCACCGCCTGGGTCATGCTCACCGGCAGGCCGGCCGCGGCGCAGCCGATCACGGTGAGGCCGGAGCCGGCCTGCGCGGCCACGCCGTACAGGGGGCGGACCGGGACGATCTCGATGCTCAGCGTGCGGCCCGCCTTGGGCAGGCCGTACAGCGCTCCGACGCCGAACAGGGCCGCGGTCGTCAGCGTGACGGGGAGCGGCGCGTCCGGGACGCCCAGTGCGAGGACGAACACGGCCGTCATCTTCTGGCCGTCGTTGGCGGCGTAGGCGAGGCTCTGCACGGCGAACCCGGCCCAGTGCCAGCGTGCCAGCCCCCGGCTCGCGGTCACGGCGCCCAGCAGCCGCGCCACCAGCGGCGCCGCCAGCGCCCCGGCGAACGGCGCGGCCAGCCCCACCGCCAGCACGAGCACCACCGGCCCGGCCGCCACGGGCATCCCCCAGCCGATCCCGGCCCCGGTGAGCCCTCCGACGATGGCCAGGGTGAGGCTGGTGGGCTTGCCGAAATGGCTGAGGGTGAGGACGACGACCAGCGCCGCGATCACCGCTACCGCCACCGCCTGCCGGGCGTGCGGGCCCTGTGGCGTGGCCAGGCGTCGCGTGAAGGTCTGCGCCACCTCCTGGGTCAGCAGGGGGACCAGCGCGTTCATCGCGACGAGCACGGCGATGCCGGTACGGGGCCGTACCGTGGGCAGCTTGTGGCCGGGGGCCAGCAGGGCGCCGCCGTCGTTGACGCCTGTGACCAGGGCGAAGACGGCCGCGAGCACAACCTCTAAGGGCACGGGAGGCCGCCTTCTCCGGTCACAGCCCGAGCCGTTCCCGCTCGACGTGGTCGAGTGCCATGCGTACCGCGCCGAGCGCGATGCTCTCCTCGCCGAACGTGGACAGCGTGACCTCGGGAGGGTTCAGGCACGTCTCGGCCAGGTGGGCCCGTACCCGCATGAGCAGCGACTCCCCCGCGCGCGAGAACCCGCCGCCCACGACGACCAGCTCGGCATCCCGTCCCGCCTCGGCGAGCACGGCGGACAAGTCCTCCCAGCCCTCGGTCGGCGAGCACTCCTCCGCCAGCCTTCGTTCGGTCAGGTCGGACAACGCCACCTCAGCCGTCTGCCGCGACAGGCCGGCGGCGCGGGCGAGCTGGGTCAGCGTCTGCGGCCCGCCCTGGCGCAGGACGGGCAGGGTGGCGCGCGTGTTGAGACGACGCAGCAGGGCGGTGTCGTCGGTAACACCGAGAGTTGTCATAAGGCCCCTTGACGGTCGGGATGCGGTAACCCTAGCTTTACGTCGCGTCTTCTCATAATTGGAGTTAGTGGGGGACATGCGACAGGTTGGGCCGGCCTTGGTCGGTGCGGGCGACCGAGGGACGAGATACACGCGATACGCGATGGCGGACGGCCGTGCCAGGCTCACCGCCGTGGCCGAGCCCGATCCACGGCGCCGGGAAGGACTGCTCGCCGAGCACCCGGACGCCGTGGGCTTCGGCGACTGGCGGGAGCTCGCCGAGCAGCCACGGCTCGCGGACGCGGTGGTGATCGCGACGCTGGACGCCGGCCATGTGGAACCGGCGGTGCGCTTCGCCGAGCTCGGCTGCCACATCCTGCTGGAGAAGCCGATGGCGATCCGGCTGGAGGACTGCCGCAGGATCGTCGCGGCCGCCGAACGGGCGGGCGTGTTGTTCGCCGTCTGTCACGACGTGGTCGACCATCAGGTGGTCGGCCTGGAGTTCGACGGCGGCGCGACCACCTCGTTCACCATGACCGCCTTCTCCCCCATCCTCTCCGACCCCCGCGAGAGCCTGCACAGCCACGAGATCGCGTGGGCGGCCGAGGAAGCCCGTCTCACCGGGACCGTCGTCACCCTGAAGGAACGGCGACGGAAGCCGGGCGGGACGCGGACGCCGCGCACCGCCCGGCCCCTGGGGCGGGGATCGTCAAGCCGTCGCTGCGGCCTTCGAAGGGCACGACGGGCGACCCGGATGTGCCGTCACCGTTGGGGCTCCCGCCTGAAGGTGACGTTGGCGCTGTAACTGAACCCGCCGCCCCGGACCGTGTTCGCGTAGACCGCCACATCGCCGACCGGCAGGGCGGCGTTGGTGGCGTTCACGCCGACGGCGGGACGGGTCGACCCCTCGGTCAGCGTGATGTCGTTGCCCATGATGTCGATCGTTCCGTTCGGATTCGGGCTGATCGACTTCACGTAGACGCCGCCCCAGCTCGACCTGATCGTGTTCTCCCGGATGACGACCCGGGAGGTGTTCATCGGTCCGATCGCGTCCCACTTCGCGTTCTCGATCAGGTTGCGCTCGATCCACACGTCGCTGTGCACCGCACCAGGAGCGCCGGTGTGGGAGCCGGTGAGTTTGCCCCAGCCCGGATACTCCTGCGACGCGCCGCAGTAGTTGTCGATGATCCGGACGTTGGTGGTCGGGGTGTTGTCGGCGACCCCGCCCCAGGTGGTCCCGTCGGTCGGCAGGTCGAGTTGCACCGCCTCACCGTGCCACAGCCCGGCCGTCGGCGCCTCGACCCAGCCTTCGAACCGGCACTCGCTGACGGTCACCGTGTGGACGGCGTTCAGCTCCACTCCGTGCCACCACTTGACGTTGCGTACGGTGACGCCGGACAGCTCGACGTCGTACGTGTGCTCGAAGGTGATCGCGTTCATCGGCGGCGCGGCCGTCGCCCGGGCACGATCGTCACCGGTCGCGTTCCGCACGAAGTGCGCCGTCGGGTCCCATGTGCCGCCCTCCAGCCGGATGTTGCCGGCTGCCCGGTAGCCGGTGCAGTCATCGGGGACGGCGTTGAGCAACAACGTCGCCTCGCGGGAGTTCACCGCTCCGACACTGACGAACGAATCCGGGTAGGTCGGCTCCGGGGAGTGCTGGTTCTTGTCCTTGTGGTACGTCTGCGGCTGGACCGCGATGTCGGAGGTGAAGGTGGCACCCGCCGCCCGCAACGTGGTGTTGCCGCCGATCATCAGGGGTCGCTTGAGCACGTGGACGCCCGCCGGGGCGACCACCACACAACGCCCGCCGGCGTCACGTTCCAGGCTCCGGTCTCCGACGGCGGCGAGGTTGAGCTGCTGCCGTAACCTGCGCACGCTGTCGGACTCCCCCGCGACCGGCGGATTCGGGCCGGGACCGCTCGGTGCGGCCTGGGCCGCCGAGGCGCCGCCCGTCGCCATCACCGCGGCGCCGCCCAGTACACCGGCCGCGAGCGCGGCCCGTCGACTCACTGTCATGTCGTCTCCCTTTCCGGGGTCGGGAACGTGGCTGTCAACGCCGCTTCAACTGCTCCTGGAACTCGCGGCGGATCTGGTCGCCTCCCTGGCTGCGCCATGCCTGGCGGTAGGTCTTGATGTCGCTCAGCGGCCGGGAGCCGACCACGATCTGGTTGATGTAGGTGGCGAAGAGCTGGTCGAGCTGGGCGCCGCGGGCGTCCTGGGTGTCCGACTGGAGCCCTTCGACCGCGCTGGCGACGGACTGGCGGACCATCTGGGAGTTGGTCTCCACACATTCCTTGGCGGTCGGGAAGATCCAGCTCTGCGGTGTCAGTCCGTAGGCGATGGCCCCCTTGTCCGCGTCGAGGTTGGTGCCCTCGACCGCGACCGGATCCCCGTCGTCCCCGCGGGTGAAGTACTCGCCCTCGGCCCCCCAGCCCTGGTAGTACCACTCCTCGCTGCCCACGGGCCCGCGCCGCCAGTTGAGCAGCCGGAGGATCTCGGCCAGCCGCTCCTTGTCCTTGGCGACCTCGGCCGAGATCGCGTTGATGCCGTAGACCCCTGCGGTCTTCCGGAAGACGGCCTTGCTCGACCCGTCATGACCCGGCGGGACGAACGCGGCGAAGGCGCCGTCCAGCTTGGCGACCACCGCGCCGTACTGGGAGTTCGGGCGGTGGAAGTTCGCCGCCGAGTCCACCGCCATGCCGACCTGGCCCTGGACGACGAAGGCCCGGTAGCGGTCGGTCTGGCCGCCCAGCGCCAGCGCGTCGGGATGCATCCCGCCCTTCTTCCACAGCGCGGTCAGCCAGGCGATGGCCGCCTCGAACTGCGGGGTCTCGATGGCGTGGGTGAGCGCGCCGCCTTCGTACCGCCAGTTGTTGGGTACGCCGAACATGCCGTAGGCCAGGTCGAGGGCCATCCCTGGGAAGGCCGTCAGCCCCCAGGTCTTCTTGCCGCTCTCCGGGTTCCCCTTCGTCATCGCGACCAGGAGCTCGGCCGTCTCGGCGGCGTCTGCCGGCGGCTTGGAGAAGCCGACCTTCTCCGCCCAGTCCTTCCGGTACCGGAATTCCAGCAGCTCGACGGGCACGTCGATCGGGACGCCCCACAACCCGCCGTTGATGGTGCACGCCTGCCACTGCTCGGTGCGGACGTTGGCCAGGTTGGCGTACTCCAGCACCTTGTCGCCGGACAGGGTCTCGCTCAGATCGGCGAACGCGCCCTGCTTGACGGCCTTCATGCAGCCCGCGGTGAAGGTCAGCTGGACGACCTCGGGAAGGTCGCCGCCGGCCAGCATGGTGGCGAACTTCGCGTCGTAACTGCCCGCCGACACCTCCGTCACCTTGAAGTCCACGCCGAGACGTTCGTTGAGCCCCTGCCACCACCGGTTCTCGGCGAGCGGGGTCGCCGGCGGCCCCCAGGTCAGGTGGAAATGCCGGACGGCGCCGCCGCGGCCCGGCACCGCGGCGACGGTCCTGGTCAGCTTCTTCGGCATCGAGGCATAGGCCGTCGGGACACCGGGCACCTCCGGGACGATGGCCCCCGGATAGACCGGCGGCGCGACGTACGTCGGCGGCGGCACCGCGGCCTTCCTCGTGCCGGACGGACCCGCGCCACCGGACGCGCAGCCGGTCAGGGCCACCCCGGCGACGGCGCCGAACCCCAGGCCGAGCGCGGCCCGCCGGCTCATGGGGACGCCGCCGGCACGCGGCGAATTCGACTGTGAGGACATGCGGAAACTCCCAAGTTGGTCTGAGGCGCGAAGTGGTGACGGGTGGCGGCGGCGCGGGCGGTCAGCCCTTGATGGCGCCGGTCAGCACGCCCTTGGTGAAGTACTTCTGCAGGAACGGGTAGACGATCAGGATCGGGACCGTGGCCGTCACCAGAACCGCCATCTGCACGGACTGGCTGGAGGGCAGGTTGTACATCTCGGCGCCGTTCATCGAGCTCATCGACGCCCCCTGGAGGACGTACGAGTTCAGCACCAGCTGGATCGGCCACTTCGACGAGTCGTTGAGGTAGAGCAGCGCGTTGAAGAACGAGTTCCAGTACGACACCGCGTAGAACAGCCCGATCACCGCCAGCACCGCCTTGGACAGCGGCAGCACGATCTTGATGAAGATGCTCAGCTCCCCGGCGCCGTCGATCCGCGCGGCCTCGAACAGCTCCCGCGGCAACTGCATGAAGAAGTTCCGCATCACCACCACGTTGAAGGCGGACGCCAGCACGGGGACGATCAGCGACCAGTAGGAGTCGAGCAGCCCGAACGCCTTCACCACCAGGTAGTTCGGGATGATGCCGGCGCTGAAGATCATCGTCAGCAGGACCAGGTAGAGGGCCGGCCGGATCCCCGGGACCTGCCGGGTCTTGGTGAGCGCGTAGGCCAGGGTCGAGGTGACGACCAGCGACAGCGCCGTGCCGACGAGCGTGATCAGGATCGAGACGATCAACGACCGCTGCACGATCCCGCCCTTGAAGATCGTGCTGTACGACGAGAGGCTCCACTCGCTCGGGATCAGCCCGGCGGTCGTCGTGGCCTCCGGGCCGGCGAACGAGTTCAGGATCACGTACGCCAAGGGGTAGATCATGACCAGCAGGATCGCGCCGATCAGGATCCCCTTGATCGTCGTCACGACCCGGTTCGGTCGTTCGACCCAGACGGGCTGGTGGGATGACGTCATCAGAACAGTCCTTCGCTGCCGGCGCGGTGCGCGATGCGGTTCGCGGCGACGATCATCAGGGTGCCGATGGCGCCCTTGAGCAGGCCGGCGGCGGCGCCGATGCCCCAGTCGCCACCGAGCACGCCGCGGAAGTAGACGAACGTGTCCAGCACCTGCGCCGCCTCGGCCCCGACGGACGGTTGTTGCAGGAGGATCTGCTCGAAACCGACGGACAGGACGTTGCCCAGCCTGAGGATGAGCAGCAGGACCATCACCGGCAGGATTCCCGGAAGGGTGATGTGCCAGGTGCGTCGCAGCGATCCGGCCCCGTCCACCGCGGCCGACTCGTACAGCTGGGGAGGGATCGAGGCGATGGCGGCGAAGAAGATGATCGTCCCCCATCCGACGTCCTTCCAGATCACCTGCGAGGTCAGCAGGATCTTGAACGTCTCGGCGTTCGCCATCACGTTGACGCCGTCGAGGCCGAGCCGCTGGAACAGGTCGGCCAAGGCGCCCGCACCGCCCAGCACCTGCTGCCAGACGGCGATCACGATCACCCAGGACAGGAAGTGCGGCAGGTACACGACGGCCTGCACCACGCGCTTCGTCCGCTCGCTGAGCAGCGAGTTGAGCAGCAGCGCCAGCAGGATCGGAGCGGGGAACGCGAACGCGATCTGCAGGAACGAGATGATCAGAGTGTTGCGTACCGTGCCGACGAACTCCGGATCGTCGAACAGCTTGGCGAAGTTGTCCAGCCCGGACCACGTGGAGCCGCTCAGCCCCAGGAACGGCGAGTAGTCCATGAAGGCGATCGACACGCCGCCCAGCGGAAGGTAGTGGAACACCAGGAAGTAGAGCATTCCCGGTAACAGCAGAAGATAGATCACCTTGTGCTGTCGCAGTGCGTGCGCGAGACGTCGCATCCGTCCGGCGGGCGGTGACGACCGCGGGTCCGGAGGGATCAGGGTCGTCGCGCCGGGACGGGCGGCGACGGCCTCACGGTCCGTCATGCCCCTCCCCTGAATGGACGTCACGGCATCAATCCTCTGTCTCGACCACGCTCAACTTCAACGTTACAGTTGGCACGGTAACACCGGCGGGACGAGCCGTAAATAACAGTTTCGGCAAGGCGGAGGCGTACGTGACAGGTCGAGCCGTGGTCGAGGTCGTTGGTCAGAGCGGGGCGCGGGACGAGCGCGAGTTGCAGCAGGCGCTGGACGAAGTGGCCGGGTCCGCCGGCGGGCGGGTGATCGTCGGGCCCGGCGAGTGGCGGCTCCGCGAGGCGCCGTTGCGGGTGCACGCCGGCACCCGTCTGACGCTCACACCCGCGACGCGCATCGTGCGGACCGGGCCGATCGAGACGATGTTGGTCAACGGGCCGTACGGCGGCGACCGGACCGTCGGCGCGCACGACGGGCCCGGGAACATCGTGGTCGAGGGCGGCGTCTGGGACGTGAACGGCTTCGAGAATCCCCGGCCGTCCTTCGGCATGGTGTTCAACCACGCGAGGGACGTCCAGGTTCGCGACCTGGAGATCCGGAACATGCCCGAGTGGCACGCCATCGAGACGAACTCGACCTGCAACGTGACCATCTCCGGATGCCGCTTCGTCACCGGGATCGCTCGCGAACCGCACGCGTACCAGACGGAGGCGGTCAGCCTCGACCTGGCCGCACCGGGGCTGACAGCCTGGGGCGCCGAGGACGACACCCACAGCAGCCACGTCCGGGTGATCGACAACTTCTGCTCCGGCTATCCGACGTTCGTCGGCTGTCACACGGGACATCCGAGTCTCCAGCACGGTTCGGTCGTGATCGCCAACAACACCGCCACCGACCTGTCCTGCTGGGCGGTCAACCTGACGAACACCAGCGCCGTCTCGATCACTGCGAACACCTTCACCGGCACCGCCGCCGGGATCCGGATCAGGACCGGCGGCGACCGCCGGGTGACCGGCGTCGCGATCACCGGCAACGTGGTGAGCTGCACCGGCGGGCCCGCTGTCCACCTGGACGCCGCGGTCGGCGGGGAGATCGCGGCGACCGTCGTCAGCGGCAATTCGCTCACCTCGCCGACGCTGCCGATCATCGAGCGAAGTGGCACAATAGACGCCGTGGTAGGGCCCAACGCCGGATACTCCTACGCCGCGGACGGCGAGCCGATGGCGAGCCGGGGCGTCTGATGCCGAGAATGTCCAGCGGTCCGACCCTCAAGGGGCTGGCGGCGATCATCGGCATCAGTCCGACCGCGGTCAGCATGGCCCTCAACGGCCGCCCCGGTGTGAGCGACGAGCTTCGGGCGCGCGTGCGGGCGATCGCCGCGGAGCAGGGCTACCGCCCGAACTTCGCCGCGCGCGCACTCCGGGTCGAGCGTTCCAACATGCTCGGCTTGATCAGCCGGAACCTGAGCAACCCCGGCTACCTGCGCCTGATCGACGGCTTCAGCGGCGCCGCCGAGGAGCGGGGCTACCAGGTGCTGGTCGGCACCTCCGACCTCGACCAGGCACGCGAGACCAACATGATCAGGGCCATGACCAACCGGCAGCTCGACGGGCTGGCGATCGCGCCGATCGACGGCAAGGCCGTGCTGGCGACCTGGCAGGACGAGTCCGATCGCCCGTTGGTGCTGGTCAACTCGGCGCGCAGCGCGAGGTCGTCGGGTGCGATGAGCATCCGCGGCAACGCCTCCCAGGCGGTGCGGTCGGCCGTCGACCATCTTCTCGAACTCGGGCACAGCCGGATCGCCCTGCTCACCAACCCCGGGCTGTCGTCGGCGTCGGAACGGGTGTCCCTGTTCCGGCGGATGATGAAGGCCCAGGGGCTCACGTCCCGCGTCATCTCCGGCGGCACCGCCGACGAGACGGTCGAGCGGGTGGTCCGCGCGCTGTCCGGAGACGATCGTCCGACCGCCGTCATGACCGACAGCGACCTGCTGGCGCACTACGTCTACGAGGCCGCGATCGAGACCGGGCTCCGGATCCCCCACGACCTCAGCGTCGTCGGTCACGACGACCTCCCGACCTCGCGCCTGCTCGGCCCGGCACTGACCACGATCGCGCTCGACCGGTTCGAGATCGGACGGCAGGCGGCGACGATGCTGATCGGCGCCCTGAACGGCGACGAGATCGACAGACCTCATCGGGAGCTTCCCGTCGAGCTCAAGGTCCGGCAGTCGACGGCCCCGCCGGCCGGGTGATCTCACCGGCTCGATCCGGTGCCTTCCGGTAGCAGAGCGGCCGCTCTCACCGGACAGACCATTCCTCACAGCCTCAGCCAGTGCCGGCCACGGTCACGCGACGGACGCAGGCTGTTCGAGTCACGCGCTGGCACGACAGGAGAAGCATCCCCGATGCGCATCGCCCACATAACCGACATACATCTCCGAAGCCGCATCCCTGGACATTCCACGGTGCCGGTGCGGCGCAGTCGTACGGCTCCCGAGCTGCTGGCGGCCGCGCTCGACGACGCCCGCCGTCGTGGCGCCCAGCTGATCGTGATCACCGGCGACCTGGTGGACGTCCCGGGATACCTGTTCGCCCCCGAGCGTGACGCCGCCCGCGACGGCCTGGCCTGGCAGCGGGTGCGCGCGGACTATCGCCTCGTACGGCGGATGCTCGACGAGTGCGGCATCGAGTGGATCGCCGTTCCCGGCAATCACGACAGCTATCGCGTGCATGCCGAGGAACTGGGGTCTGGACCGTTCGTCCGGGACGTCGGCGGGCTACGCGTCGTCAGCTTCTGGGATCGCGAGTCGACCGGCAACGTGCCGCGTCGCACGCTGACCGAACGGGAGCGGTTCGACTCGTCGTTGCTCGACCCCGGCACGCGTCCGCAGGTCCATCTCCAGCACTTCGTCATCACGCCACGGCTGGACGAGGGCTACCCGCACACCTACGCCGAAGGTGAGGAGCTCCGGCGGCGGACCAGCGACTCCGGCCGGGTCGTCCTGTCCCTGTCCGGGCACTACCATCCGGGGGCCGAGCCGACCACGATCGGATCGACCACCTTCAGCGTCACGCCGGCGCTGGTCGAGCATCCGCACCCGTACCGGATCTTCGACATCGAGCTCGACGGCGGCCGGGTCGGCGCCGTCCGGCATGAGCAGGTTCGTCTCGCGGGTGAGGCACCCGCCCGGAAGGCGGTGTTCCTCGACCGCGACGGCTGCGTCAACACGCTCCCGACCTACAGACACGGCCCTGGGGCGATGCACCTGCTGCCGGGCGCGGCACCCGCGCTCCGGCTGCTGCGTGATCACGGGTACGCCCTGGTCGTCGTGACGAACCAGTCCTGCGTCGGCCTCGGCTACGTGGAACCGGGAACCCTGGACGAGGTCCATGATCGGATGTCCGAGCTGCTGGCCGGCGAAGGGGTCGCCGTCGATGCGATCTACAGCAGTCCGGTGGCCGGGGAACAGGCGATCTCCGCCCGCTACAACGTGGGTGACGCGCCGAAGCCCAGCCCGGCCATGATCCGACGCGCGGCCGCCGAGCTGAACCTCGACCTGTCGGAGAGCTGCCTGATCGGCGACCGGTCGTCGGACATCGCGGCCGCACAGGCCGCCGGCGTACGCCCGATCCTGGTTCGCACAGGTGACGGGCGGGCCACGGAGCGAGCCTGGGGCGACGCTCCCGCCTGCCTGGTCGTCGACGATCTCGTGGCCGCGGCGGTCGAGGTGGTGTCGGCCTCGCCAGCGGGCCTGTAGGCGCGCTCTCACCTGCGTTTCCCCTGTTTCTCCAAGGGTTCCCTCGCATTCTCGTGCCGGACGCGAAGGTTCGGCGTCCGGCGAGCGGGTGGGCGGCCGCGACCATGAGCACCTGCGAGGAGACGTGGGTGACCGCGCCGACGGTGAGGCCGGGTTCGTGCAGCGGCAGCCAGACGTGACCCACGTCGATCTCGCCCGAGCGCAGCAGGGCCGGCGGGTCGACCGAGTCGATGTCGCGATGCAGGACGCGGACCGCCGGATGCCTGCTCTGGAGGCGGCGGCCGACGCGGCCGCGATCCCGGACGGATCGCGGGGTCCGTTCGAAGAGCAGGGCGCCGATCTGGCGCCTCTGCTTGTCAAGGGTGCGTCGACCGGGATCGCCGTCGAGGTGTGGGCGCTTCGCGCCGAGCCCCTGCGGGGTCGCGTCGAGGGGCTCGTCCGTGCCACGATCCTCGACGTGCCGGACGGCTTGGCGGCGGACGCGTCCGTTCGGTGTGTGAGCGTCGCGCTCACCGTGAACGCCCGCGGGCTGCGCCTGACGAGCGCCGCCCTGCCCGCGCGCGGATCCGGCGCCGCCGGCAGATGAGGCCACGGCGGCGTCTCAGATCACGCAGCCGCCCTTGCCGAGGTCATGCGGCCCGGTGGTGCTCTCGGCCCTCCGCCGGTAGTCGGGGCATCGGGTGAAGTCGTCCGCGGTGCACCGCATGAGGTGCTCGATCAGCGCCTTGGACGCCGATATCTCCTGGAGCCGGTGTTCCGGTTCCGCGTGGTGCCGCTGGAGGAGGGCCTGGCGCTCGGCCTGGCCGGAGACGGTGAGGACGTCCCGGATCTGCTCCAGGCATGATCACCGGGGGCCCTTCCCTCTGGATACGGTACGTCCATGAACGCCCCCCGCTACCCCTGGGCCGCGCGTCTCCACACGATGAGCGGCACGGACGACGATCCCGGCGAGGACTCCTCGTCCTACCCGCCCGAGTGGCTGGGCACGGCCCCCGCGTCCGAGGCCGAGATCCTGCTGCACGAGGAGCGCCTCGGCCTCAGCCTGCCGCCCAGCTACCGGGAGTTCCTCTTGGTGACCAACGGCTGGGACGTGGAGTCCTTCACCAGCCTGCACATACTCCCCATCGCCGAGGCCGGGTGGCTACGCGACGTGGACCCGCACCTCGCACACACGTGGGGCCCGCCGTCGGACTCCCCCGTTCCGGAGTTGCCCGACGACTATTCCTTCGACTACGACGCACCTCAGGACCCGCAGTATTTCGAGGTCGGCGACTTCCTGCCGCACACGTTGCGCGTCTCCGAGGACATCGAGGGCCTCGTCTACCTGCTCAATCCGTACGTTGTCACTGCGGGCGGCGAATGGGAGGCCTGGGAGTTGGACACCTCGGGCCTGCTCGGCGCCACACGCTTCCGTTCGTTCTGGCACCTGATGGAGACCTCCTTCCGGCGCGCCTAGGCGACACGTTCCCGGCGGCCGGACGTGGCCAGAGCGGTGATCAGGGCGTAGAGGAGGCCGCCGCACAGGAGGGAGTCGATCGACGGGATGTGCGTGAGGGAGAACGTGCCGTACGCGGTGAGGTAGCCGACAACCGACCCGCCCGCCCACGCCACGAACGTCGGCAGCCTGACCGCGGCGCCGTACGACAGCGCGCCGGTGTCGTAGCCGTTGCGCCGGTAGAGGAGGAAGTCGGCGATGATGATGCCCGCCACCGGCGGCGCCGCGATGCCGAGGAAGAGCAGGAAGTTCGGCAGCCAGGCCGAGACGTCGAAGCTGCCGAGCACGGCCGCGCCCGCGCCGAGCGCGATCGAGACCTGCCACTTCCGGGCCTTGGGGACCAGCGACGACACGGCGAGCGTGCCCTGGAAGATGTTGCCCGCGTTCGCGGTGATCGAGGCGAACACCAGCAGCGCGATCGCCGGCAGCGCCGAGGCGATCAACGCCATGGCGTCGATGAGCGCGGTCCGCCCGGTCAGCGCCGCCGGCACGGCGCCCGCCACGAACAGCAGCGGGTAGGCGATCCCGAAGGCGAGCACGCCGCCGGTCAGGGCCTGCCTGCGGCCCCTGGCGAAGCTGCCGAAGTCGGCGGAGGTCACGGCGAGCACGGTGCCGGTGCCGACCACCGAGGAGACGGCGACGCCCCAGTCCATCGGCGACCCCGGCGTGACGAAGTCGCGCGCCGAGCTGAGGGAGACGTGGACGAGGTAGCCGAGCAGCAGCGCGATCACCGGCACGGCGAACTGCGCCACCTTGCCGAGGATCTCGAAGCCGAACGCCGTCGCCGCCACGAACAACACGCAGCCGGAGGCCACGAGCACGGGCAGCGGCACCTGCGCGCCGGTCAGTTCGGCGACCAGGCGCTGCGCCGCGGTGCCGAAGCCGTTGGCGGTCACCGTGGCCCAGCCGAACACGCTGACCCCGAGCAGCGCGGTGATCGCCTTGGCGCCGCCGCGGCCGAAGGGGAAGCGCACGACGTCGTAGGTGGGCTGCCGGGCGTGCTCGCCGATCGCCAGGGTGAGCACCGCGACGACCATCAGGACGAGCGAGCCGGCCACCACAGAGGTGACCACGCTCGGGAAGGGCAGGCCGCTGCCGAGCGTCGGCGAGGACAGCACGACCGGCGTGATGATGATGCCCAGCAGGATCAGCGCGATCCGGTAGCCGGGCGCTCCGGTCGCGGCCTGGGCCCTCTCGGCCGGGGTCTCGGTCGTCATGGTCAACCCTCTCCGAGCGTCGCGACGTACCGCCGCCAGCCCGTGAACTCGGTGATCTCCCGCTTGCCCGCCACCAGGAACGGCTCGCCGATCACGCCCAGCACCTCCGTGCCGTCGGCGAGGCTGACCTTGCCGACGGACAGTCCGGCGGGCTCGGACAGCAGCACCCCGGCCAGCCCTTCGGCGGGCACCTCCCAGACCTCCACCTCGACCGACACGCCGCTGCCGTCGGTGGTGCGGATCATCGCGGGGTGCCGGTCGTCGATGCTCCACAGCCGGTAGCAGGGGGCCGTGGCGTCCTCGCGCAGGAACGTGGCGCCGGCGCCGGTGAGGTTGCCGTTGAGTTCGAGGCCGCGCATCAGCGTGCCGTTGACGGCGAGCGCCACGCCGGTGGTGGTGCCGGTCATGCTGTTTCTCCCTTGCTGATCCAGGTGCCGGTCGTGCCGGACAGGGCGTCGGCGAGCCGGTCGGGGGCGGTGATCAGGCCGTACGACGTGGGCCTGGCCCGCAGGAAGTCGATGATCGCCTCCACCTTGGGGCGCATGCTGCCCTCTCCGAAGTGCCCCTCGGCGGCGTACTCGGCGGCGGTGTCCGGGGTGAGGTGGTCGAGCCACTGCTCCCGCGGCGTGCCGAAGTGGATCGCCACCCGGTCCACGCCGGTCGGGATGGCCAGCAGGTCCGCGCCGAGCTCGGCGGCGAGCAGCGCTGCGGCGCGGTCCTTGTCGATCACCGCCTCGACGCCGGTGAGCAGGCCTGTGGCGTCGCGGGCGACGGCCACGCCTCCGCCGCCGCCGGCCACCACCACGGTTCCGCCGCCGACGAGGTCGCGGATGGTGCCGAGCTCGACGATCTCGACGGGCTCGGGCGAGGCCACCGTACGGCGCCAGCCGCGTCCGGAGTCCTCGGCCACCGTCCAGCCGAGTTCGGCGGCGTAGCGGCGGGCGGTCTCCTCGTCGAAGAACGACCCGATCGGCTTGGTGGGCCGGTCGAAGGCCGGATCGGCGGGGTCGACCACGGTCTGCGTCACCAGGCTGACCACCGGGCGGCTCAGGCCGCGTACGGCCAGCTCGTTGGAGAGCGCCTTGGTGAACATGTACCCGATCGCGCCCTGGGTGTCGGCGACCGCGTAGTCCAGCGGCACCGGCGCGACCTCGGCGGCGGCCAGCTCGGAGCGGCGCAGGATGAAGCCGACCTGCGGGCCGTTCCCGTGGGTGACCACGACGTCCCAGCCCTTGGCGATCATGTCGACGATGGCCGGCACGGTCCGCACGACCGTGTCGTACTGGTACGGAATCGCCTCGTGGGCGGCGTCGCGGACGAGCGCGTTCCCGCCGAAGGCGACGACGGCGAGCCCGGCCTTCATGCCGCCGCCCCCGCCGCTCCGGCGGCGAGCCCGAGCCCGTCGGCGAGGGCGACGACCGCCTGGGTGAAGCAGGGCAGCGGCGCCGTGGTGACGCCCGCGCCGATCTGCCCGACACCGGCCTCCTTGTGCGCGATGCCGGTGTTGATGACCGGCTGGATGCCCGTGTCGGCGACGGCGCGCACGTCGATGCCGGCCGCGCTCGCGCCGAAGTCGAGCGCGGGCAGGGTGAACACCGGGTTCGTGCCGATCGTGATCTCCCGCATCCGCCGGCTGTGCGCGGTGGCGTCGGCCGGCGTGCCGCCGACGAACTTGACGATCGCCGGCGAGGCGGCCATCGCGAAGCCGCCGAGCCCCGCGGTCTCGGTGATCGCGCTGTCGCCCAGGTCGGGGGCGGCGTCGTCCAGGCCGTAACCGGGGAAGAAGAGGCCGTCGACGGGGTTGGCCGGCGCCTGGAACCAGCGGTCGCCGGTGCCGGAGACGCGGATGCCGAAGTTGACGCCGTTGCGCGCCATCGCGGTGACCATCGAGCTGTGCGGCACCCCGGCGGCGGCGTCGAGCATGGCCTTGCAGGCCGCCATCGACACGTTCAGGAAGAAGTGGTCGTTGCCGGTGATGAACTCGGCGGCCCTGCGCAGCACGGCGTTGTCCGGCCCGGTCGCGATGAGCGCGGGCAGCAGCCGCTTGAGCAGCAGGCCGGTGGCCGCCGCGTTGCGGTTGTGCACCTCGTCGCCCATGTGCAGCGCCTGGCCGATGAGCGGCTTGAGATCGAGGCCGTCCAGCCGCCGGACGGCGGGCCGCAGCGCCGCGGCCAGCTCGGTGCCCATCCACCTCAGCCGGTCGAGCACCTCCGGACCGTTCGCGCCGAAGCGCAGCACCTTGCCGAGGCCCTCGTTGAAGTTGCTGTAGGCGAGGTTGCCCGAGGTGGCGTCGCGCACCACCCAGACGGGCATCGACGGGCTGATGACGCCGGCCATCGGGCCGACCGCGCCGTAGTGGTGCGCCGGGGAGAAGGAGATCGCGCCCGACGCGGCGAGCTCGGCCGCCTGCTCGGGGGTCCGCGCCCAGCCTTCGAACACGACGGCCCCGGCGATCGCGCCCCTGACCGGGCCGGCCATCCGCTCCCAGGCGATGGGCGGGCCCGAGTGCAGGATCAGCCGCTCCGCGGCCAGCTCGGGGATGGCCTCCTTCGCCGGTACGACGTCCGTCAGCACCGGCCGCGCGGACAGGTACCGCTCGAAGGCGACCTGGTTGGCCCGCTCGACCTCCGGGTGGCGGACGAGCCTGGCCAGCGCCAGCGCGGCCGCCGGGTCGCCTCCCGCGGGAGGACGCCAGTCCAGGGCGGTCACGGACCCTCCGGCGGCGCGGATGTCGTCCCCGAACCCGGCGAGACCGACGTTGACCACGTCGAGGTGCTCGCTCCACATATGTCTCTGCCTTCCTACCCCGGTCACGGGGTCATCCGGGCGGCGATCACGGCCGCCTGGGCGTTGTTCTCCGCCACCAGGACGCCGGCCTCGCGCAGCCGCGCCACGACGGCCGACCGGTCCTGCGGGTCGTCGTCGGTGCCGCAGACGTGCGCGACGAACGCCGGGGCGGGGCCCTCGCGTCCGGCCCGCGCCCGGCCGATGGCGTCGAGCAGGCCGGAGATCGGGTCGTCGGCCGCGCCGTACCCGAGCACGACGTCGAACAGGACGACGGCGGTGGCCGGGTCGGCGGCCTCGGCGAGCAGCCGCTCGTCGCGCGGCGCCGGGTCGATCATGGGATGCGGCCGCCCCCGCGTGAACACGTCGTCGCCCAGGTCGAGGATCGTGTGCCCGGCGCTGACGGCGACGTCGGCCGGCGCGGTGTTGCCCGCCACGGGCGTGTTCGACGCGGCCCGCACGCCCTCGGCCAGGGCCAGGAGCTGCGCCTCGTAGCAGAACGTGCCACCGGTGAACACGCCGCGCAGGTCACGCTGCTCCGGCGCGAGACTCACCTGCTCGTACGGCTCCACCGGCCGATCCTCGGGCCGGGCCTCCCCCCGGACGAGCGCCACCGCGACGTCGGCGGCCCCGGCCAGCGTGCCGGCGAACCGCACCCCCGGGGTGTCGCCGCCGAACGCGGCCGGGTCGGCGCCGAGGAAGCAGATCACGACGGGCACGTCGCGCGTGCGCGCCTCCTCGACCACGGTCTTGGCGACCGTCTCGGCCGGAGGCTTGGAGACCAGCACGATGACGTCCGTCTTCTCGTCGGCGGCCAGGGCGCGCAGCCCGCGGAGCATGGAGATCGCCCCGACCTCCGCCGACAGGTCGTGGCCGCCGGTGCCGAACGCCTGCGAGATGCCCTCTCCGAGCTGGTGCACCCGTGAGGTGATCTCCTGCATGCCGGTTCCCGACGCGCCCACCACGCCGACGCGGCCACGCCGCACGACGTTGGCGAAGCCGAGCGGAAGGCCGTCCACGATCGCGGTGCCGCAGTCGGGGCCCATCACGAGCAGGTCCCGCTCCTCGGCGAAGCGCTTGATCTCGATCTCCTGGTCGATCGGGACGTTGTCGCTGAACACCATGACGTTCAGCCCGAGCCGCAGCGCCTTCAGCGCCTCGGCGGCGGCGTACGGTCCGGGCACCGAGATCAGCGCCAGGTTGTGCGCCGGGTTCTGCTCCACGGCCTGCCGCAGGCTCCGGAGCGGCGGCGCCACAACGTCGCCGGCGGTCTCGCGGGACGGCTGCTCGGACAGCCGCTCGTCAGCCAGCTCCAGTGCCTGTGCGGTGGCCTGCTCCTCGCCCAGCACCGCGACGACCAGGTCGCCGGGGCCGGCCTGCACCTCGCCCAGCCCGGCCTGCCGGAGGTTGTCCAGGTTGGTGCCGGTCCCCATCACGACGGAGGCCGTCCGGATGCCGGGGAGCTCGGCCAGCGCCGCGGAGAGCGCCATCAGGGCGACCGAGTCCTGATAGCGGTTGGGGTAGATGCGATGTTCGCGAATGCTGCTCATGCCGCCTTCCGATCTGGGGAGAAACCGAGTACGCGCAGGCCGAGCAGGACGCCGGCGACGCCGTCGGCTCCCGAGCTGGCTCCCACGCGCAACGCGGCCTGGGTACGGGCCGGCACCGCCGTGCGGTCGGCTCCGGTGACGAGCGCGTCCACCAGGTCGAGGATCGGCTCGCTGTAGTGGCCCTCGGCAGCGAGCCGCAGGTAGTGGGCGGCGACGTCGGTGGTGCGGTGGGCGTGCCGGCGCACGCCGTCCGCGAGGGTGCGGAACGCCCGCGCGGGCGCCGGGCCGCCCGCTGACCGGGCGGTCCGTGACAGGACGGCCAGCGCGCCGACCAGCAGGTCGTCGCCGCTGGGGGTCAGGCCGGGCCCGAACCCGACCAGCCGCGCCACGGCCCCTGGCACGTCGTGCGGCCGTCCGGTCAGCGCCTCCAGCAGGCTTTCCGCTCGTCCGTCGAGGCCGGGCACGGTGAGGCCCTCGGCCTCGACGTACCGCTCGCGCAGCTCCGCGACCTGCCGCCAGCCGGTGACCGTGGACGACGCCCGTGCCGGCGGCGGTGGCGTCCAGACCGGCACGTCCCGCAGATCGAGCACGTGCGCGCCGAACGACAGCAGCCCCGACCTGCACCGGACCGGATCGCCCACCCGCGCCGCAGGCCGCCACCCCGTCACGCGGACGGACGTCGGCGTGTGCGGCGCGACGGCGTCGTGCACGGTCAGCAGGAGGCCGTCCACGGCCAGGTTGCACGCGGTCGCGAAGACGCTGTGGACCGTTCCGGCGAAGTCCGGCCCCGGCACCAGATAGCCGGCGGAGACGGCGACCATGTCGAGCTAGCCGTTCAGCAGGTCCACGGCGCGCTTGGAGTCCGACACCCAGCCGAAGATCGCGCCCTGCGCCTTGATCATGTCGAGCCCGACCCGGAGGAACTCGGGGAAGTAGGAGCCCACGCAGTCCTCCAGGACCACGCACTCGTACCCGCGGTCGTTGGCCTCGCGCACCGTGGTGTGCACGCACACCTCCAGGGTCACGCCGCAGACCAGCAGCGTGCGGATCCCCCGGCTGCTCAGGATCGCCTCCAGGTCGGTCGCGTAGAACGCGCCCTTGCCCGGCTTGTCGATCACCGGCTCGCCCTCGATCGGGTAGAGCTCGGGGACGATGTCGTGCCCCTCCTCGCCGCGGACCAGGATGCGGCCCATGGGCCCGTCGGTGCCGATGAACGTCTTGCCGCCCCGCGTCCGCTTGGCGGGCGGGCAGTCCGTGAGGTCGGTACGGTGGCCCTCGCGGGTGTGGATCACGAGCATCCCGGCGGCCCGCGCCGCCTCCAGGACCGCCCGCGTCGGCTCGATCGCGCCGCGCAGCAGCGAGACGTCGTTGCCGAGCAGTTCCCCGAAACCGCCCGGCTGCAGGAAGTCCCGCTGCATGTCGATCACGACCAGCGCCGTCGTCGCCGGGTCCAGCTCCAGATCGAACGGCTCGGCTGCAATGCTCCTGGCAGTCACAGGCCAACTCCCTTGTTGTCCAGCGGTGTTCACGCTCAGTACCCAGACTGCCTTCCACCAGGCTATTCTGTCCAACAGATAGACTTGGTAGCCCTCATCGAAACGGTCGATAAATGGAGCTCAGACAGCTGTCGCACTTCCTCGCCGTGGCCCGGCGGCGCAGCTTCACCCTGGCGGCCCACGACGTCAACGTCGTCCAGTCGTCACTGAGCGCATCCATCCGCCAGCTCGAACGCGAGCTCGGCGCCACCCTCTTCGACCGCACCACCCGCCGCGTCGAGCTCAGCCCCGCCGGCCGCGCCCTCCTCCCGATCGCCCGCCACATCCTCGCCGACGCCCGCGCGGCCAGGGCGGAGATCTCCGCCGTCCAGGGGCTGCTGCGCGGGCAGGTGGCGCTCGGCACGATCCAGATGCTCACCTGGATCGACCTTCCCGAGGTGCTGGCCCGCTTCACGAAGGCGTACCCGGGGGTCGAGATCAGCCTCCTGGAGGCGCCGGTCGACGAGATGATCGAGGCGTTGCGCAGCGGCGAACTGGACCTCGCCTACCTCGCGTGCGGCGTCGACGAGCTGCCCGCGGCGCTCACGGTGATCGACAGCGACACCGAGCCGCTGGCGGTGGCCGCGGGGCCCGGCCACCCGCTGGCCGGGCAGCCCGGCGTCCGGCTGGCCGACCTGGAGGCGGAGCCGTTCGTCGAGTTCCAGGCCGGGACCGGGCTGCAGACCGTCGTCGACCGGCTGTGCCACGACGCGGGGCTCAAACGGCGGATCGTGCTCAGGACCACCCAGCTCGAACTGCTGGCCTCGCTGGTCAGGCACGGGCTCGGCCTCGCCGTCCTGCCCGTGGGCGTGGCCCACCAGGCCGGCCTGACGGCCGTCCCGATCATCGGGAACACCGCGGACCGGACCGTCGCGCTGGTCACCCGGGCCGGCCACGACAGCAACCCGGCCGTACGGGCCCTGCTCGACCTCCTGCGACCCGGCCCCGCCGGGTAGCCGCGCCGGTCGCGGATCGGGCAGGGGGCGAGCGCGGCTACAATCGGTCGCGTTGTTCCACCTCAGGCTGAGGGGCCCGCGACGTCACCACCAGTGACGGAGCCAGTGGAGCGGCCCGGCGAGTTCCTCCACGCCGGGCGAGCGGGCCCCGTGGATCTTTCCCCATCGCAGGACACCTCCTCTGGGCTCGTGTGCTCATTCGATCAGAGATGTCAAAGGAAAGAACCTTGGCCCGCTTCGACACCATCGTCGCCATTCGCCTGGCGAAGGCGCTGCTCACCTTCACCGTCGGCGGCTTCGCGCTGCTCGTCGTGTTCGGCAACCTCACCGACTACGGCACGAACTTCGAGTTCGTCCGGCACGTCCTGGCCATGGACGCCCAGAAGCCCGAGCTCGCCGCGGTCAGCCAGATCAACTACCGCGCCATCACGTGGACGTGGGCGCACCACGTCGCCTACGTCGGCGTCATCCTCACCGAGGCGGTCATCATGGTGACCTGTCTCGTGTCCGCCTGGCAGCAGGCCAGGGCCGTCGGCCGCGACGACGCCGCCTTCCACCAGGCCAAGCGCTGGGGCGTCGTCGGCTGCACGGTGGCCCTGCTCCTGTGGTTCTTCGGCTTCCAGGCCATCGGCGGCGAATGGTTCGGCATGTGGATGAACGGCACCTGGAACGGCATCCCCGACGCGGTGCGGCTGTGCACGTACATCGGGGTCGTCCTGGTCTTCCTCAGCCTCCGCAACGACACCCGCGAGAACGCCTGAGCAGCCCGGCGGGATCCGGGGCCGTCAGGAGGCGGGCCTGATGCGCGAGTGCCGCGCCAGGAACCAGTCGGTGGCGATGTCGGTCTCCGTGACGCGCCCGATCAGCGCCAAGGCCGAGCTGATGCTCTCCGGATCCTCCACGGGGTTGTCGCGGACGTCGTCATCGCTGATCTCGAAGCGCAGCCCGTCCATCAGACGATCGAGCGCGTGCGGGTCGTCGCCGGACCGCCTCCAGTCGTCGGGCGAGAGCGGGTCGAAGGAGACGACCATGCGACCGTCGCGGGCGTATTCGAAATAGGCGTTGCCGGTGATGTCCATACGGAGGCCGAGGGCCTGACGGCCGCCTTCGGTGACCGAGCACAGGAACTCGCCGTGGCCGTGCGCCGGCACGACGCCGATCCAGCCGTTGACCTCGGCCACCCAGGTGGATCCGTCGTCGATGTTGTGGTCGAGGATCTCGCTCAGGTGGCACGGGGTCCGGGTGGCGAGGTCCAGGTGGAAGGTCCGGGCGAGCGACCCGAGGTCCGCGCCCTGGACCCACATGGCGCTGAATCCCAGCGCCCACAGGTCCATCTCGGCGTCGAGCCCCTCGGTGAAGAGGGTCGCGACCAGAAGGTCGTGCAGGTAGGTCGGTGACCGCATGGCCGCCTCTCGAAGGAAGGGCATCCCGCAGGACGCCCCGAACCGCGTGTCCGGATCCTGATCATCTGGGCTCGCCGCACCAAGGACAAGCCCCACCCCGCCGGACGGCTCAGGCGGGCAGCACGGCCGGACGGTCGCGGCCTCCAGCGCGGCGGTCAGCGCGGCGGGGTCGGCGCCGACGATCGCGATCGTGGGCCTGGCGGAAGTCCTCTCGTGGAACGGGTGAAGGGCAGAACGCGCGCGTGAAACCCGCGGGTCAGGAGCGTTCTGGGAGTTCGCGGGCGGGGTCCACGGCCCGCAGGATGCGGGAGGCGATCATGCCGAGCTGCCGCTGCTGGGCCTTGGTCATCGGGTCGAGGACCAGGCGGCGCACCTCGGCCACATGCTACGGTGCGGCGTCCTGCGCGTCTCCCACACGCTCAAACACTTCAAGCTTGAACCTGGAGTCCACACGGTAGGGGGCTTTTGCCGGATCAGTTCACGGCGAAGAAGCTTCCGATGTTGCCCTGCTCGACGTCCCCGGGCTCCACGGGGTCGAAGACCTTGATCCGGCAGTTCGAGTCCGGGAAGACCAGGACGGTGCCCGCGGCGCGGTTCGACAGGCCGCTGCCGGGGCCGAAGCCGGGAGCGGCGGAAGCCCGCCGCCTTTACAACGTAGATTATTTACAGGCCGATGGCGGCCTTGGCGCCCATGTAGGCTCCGGCTCCCGGCCAGCCGGCCCGGGCCAGCTCGACGAACCGGTCGGCGAACCCGAGCGCGGGCAGCTCGGCCAGGGGCACGAACTCCACGCCGCGGATCGGGACGGTGTCGGCGCCCGCCACCATGGCGCCGACGGTGCCGCCGATGCGGGTGACCTCGAACGTCATGTGCACGACGTGGATGTCGCCGCCGGGCAGGTGGTCGCACACGTACAGCAGCCGGCCCACACCGACCTCGACGCCGGTCTCCTCGCGCATCTCCCGCACGAGCGCATGGCCGATGGTTTCGCCCGGTTCGACCTTCCCGCCGGGCAGGGACCACGAGCGACCGGAGTCGGCGTCCTGGTCAAGGAGGAGGATCCGGCCGTCCTCGACGAGCACGCCGGTGACTCGTACCTGCATCACCCGGACGGTACCTCAACAGTCGGGGGCTACACGTCGCGCCAATAACATGTACAGTCAGTAGGGAATGTGGACTATGTCGGCACGTCACAGGAGGACTCCCCCATGAGCGTCACCGACCAGCTGATCGCCAACTCCGAACGCTACGCCGCCGCCTTCGACGCCGGGGACCTGCCGCTGCCGCCCGCCCGAGGCGTGGCCGTGGTGGCCTGCATGGACGCCCGGCTCAACGTCTACGGCCTGCTCGGGCTGCGCGAGGGCGACGCGCACGTGATCCGCAACGCGGGCGGCGTCGTCACCGCCGGCGAACGTCGCAGCCTGGCCATCAGCCAGCGCCTCCTGGGCACCCGCGAGATCATCCTCATCCACCACACCGACTGCGGCATGCTGACGTTCACCGACGACGGCTTCAAGCACGACATCTACCAGGAGGTCGGCGTCAAGCCCGACTGGTCCGCCGAGGCGTTCCAGGACCTGGAGGCGGACGTGCGCCAGTCGGCCAGGCGCATCCAGGCCGACCCGTTCATCCCGCACAAGGACTCCGTCCGCGGGTTCGTCTACGACGTCACCACGGGCCGGCTGAGCGAGGTCAAGCTGGACGCCGCGTAAATGGCCCAACGGGCGCTTACCGCCACCATATACCAGGTAGGGGTATCGTGAGGGTGTGACTTCGGGGCGGAAGGGTCGGCCGGCGGGATTGCTCCCACCGGTGCTGCTGGCCGTGCTCATCGCCCTGGGCCTGGCCGCGATGCACACCCTCGGCCACGTCGGGGGCCAGAACCAGCCCCTGCCCGTCTCCGCCGGTGCCGTCCAAGCCCACGACGGCCCGTCTTCGATGCCCGACCACGGCGGAGCCCCGGGTGGCGGTCACGACACCGCCCCCATCTGCCTGGCCATCGCGGCCGGGCTCATCGCGCTCGCCTTGCCGTTGCTCCATGTGGCGGGCCTGCTCACCTCGCCGTCCGGCGGTCTCGCCCGCCTGGGGTGGCGCGTCGCCCGCCGGCTGCGCGGGCCGCCTGACGCTCTCGTACTGAGACGAACCGTCGTCCTGCGGACCTGAGTCGCGGACCCGGATCGCCGTGGCGTTCGCGCCCCGGCCGGATCCGGCCGCGTCCATCCGTGAGCACGACTTCTCAGCGAGGCATCAACCATGCAGATCGATCGACGTACCATGCTGCGGGCCACCGGGCTCGGCATTCTGGGCAGCGCTCTCACCGCGTGCGCCGGTGAGCCCGCCGCCACCGGGCCGGCGTTCGTCACGCCGACCAGCGAGCAGGTCCGGCAAGCGGAGCGGGCGCGCCGCACGGGCGCGGTCCGCGACTTCCGCCTGACCGCCGCCGAGAGCCAGGTGGACCTCGGCGGCGTCACCGTGCGCACCTGGGCGTACGACGGCAAGATCCCGGGCGCGCCCATCCGGGTCCAGGCCGGCGAGGTGGTCCGCGCCCGCCTGACCAACCGGCTCCCCCAGGACACCAGCATCCACTGGCACGGCCTGGCGCTGACCAACCAGGCCGACGGCGTGCCCGGCGTCACCCAGCAGCCCGTCGCCGCCGGAGCCGAGCACGTCTACGAGTTCGCCGCCCCCGACCCCGGCACCTACTGGTTCCACCCGCACTCCGGAACCCAGCTGGACCGGGGCCTGTACTCCCCGCTGATCGTGGAGGACCCCCACGAGCCGCTCGGGTACGACGCCGAGTGGGTCGTGGTCCTCGACGACTGGCTGGACGGCGTCACCGGGACGCCCGAGGAGGTCCTGGCCGAGCTGTCCCGAGGCATGAGCGTGGGCATGAACCACGGCGCCGCCACCCCCACCGGCGGCATGGGCGACATGCCGGGAATGAACCACGGCGCCACCTCCGCTCCCTCCTCGGGCCCGGCCAAGCACATGCTCATGGGCGCGACGAGCCCGCTGCTCGGCGGGGACGCCGGCGACGTGCGCTACCCGCACTTCCTGCTCAACGGCCGCGTCCCCGCCGCCGCCGAGACCTTCCGCGCCAAGCCGGGAACGCGGTTGCGCATCCGCGTCATCAACGCCGGAGGCGACACCGCCTTCCGGATGGCCCTGGCCGGACACCGGCTGACCGTCACCCACACCGACGGCTTCCCCGTCCGGCACGCCGAGACCGACGCGCTGCTGATCGGCATGGGCGAGCGCTACGACGTGCTGGTCACCCTCAAGGACGGCGTCTTCCCGCTGGTCGCCCTGGCCGAAGGCAAGAACGCCGTGGCCCGCGGCCTGATCCGGACCGGCGACGGCGCTTCCGCTCCCAAGGCCGACCTGCGCCCCCGGGAACTGGACGGCGACGTCGTCCGCTATGCCGAGCTCAGGCCGGCCGAAGGCGTGCGGCTGGCGGCCAAGGAGCCCGACCGCGTCGTCAAGCTGGAGCTGACCGGCAGCATGATGGCCTACGACTGGGCGATCAACGGCAAGAAGTACGACCCGGAGATCATCTCCCCGGTACGGCCGGGCGAACGCGTGCGGCTGTCGTTCGTGAACCGGACCACCATGTGGCACCCCATGCACCTGCACGGCCACACCTTCGCCCTGGCGGACGGCGGCGTTCGCAAGGACACCGTGATCGTCCTGCCCGGCAGCACGCTCGACGTCGAGTTCGACGCCGACAACCCGGGGCTCTGGATGATCCACTGCCACAACATCTACCACGCCGAATCAGGCATGATGACCCTTCTCGGCTACCAGCAGACCTGATCGCCGACCGCCCTTCGGCGGAATCGGGAATACCCCCAGTGGGTATGGCGCTTACAGCGGCGCAAGGCCCGCCGGGGGCACGAACCCCCGGCGGGCGGCCCTCCACGCAGGGAGCGCGCTATGAGAAAGCTGCCATTGGCGATCTGGGCGATGGTCGTCGGAGCGTTCGCGATGGGCGCCGACGAGTTCATCGTCGCCGGTGTCGTCCGTGAGATCGCCCAGTCGTTGAACGTCACGATCGGGGCCGTCGGCGCGCTGGAGAGCGTCTACGCGCTCGGGGTCGCGATCGGCGCGCCGGTGTTCACGGCTCTGGGCACCAGGTTCGGCCGGCGGTCGATGCTCCTGACCACCACGGGCGTGTTCCTCCTGGGCAACCTGGTCTCCGCCCTCGGCCCCGCCTACGCCACCATCATGGCCGGACGGATCATCTCCGCCATGGCCCACGGCGCCTTCCTGGGCATCGCCGCCGTGTACGCCGCCGAACTGGTCGACCCGTCGCGGAAGGGACGCGCGGTGGCCATCGTCTTCTCCGGGCTGACGGCCTCCACGGTGCTCGGCGCGCCGATCGGGGCGGCGATCGGACAGGCGCTCGGCTGGCGATTCACGTTCTGGACTTTGGTGGTCTTCGGCGGCATCGCGCTGCTCGGCCTGATCGGCTCGCTGGGCCGCCGCGGCACGGCGGACGTCCAGCACGAACACCACCACGACCCCCGGCCCGGCGCCGAGTTCGAAGGGCTCGACGCGCACGCGCTGGCTCACCTGGGCGGCGCCGGCCAGGGGCCGACCATGCGCGAGCAACTCGCGGCCCTGCGCCGTCCGGCCGTGTGGGGCGCGCTGGTCACCACGATGCTCGGCTACGGAGGCGTCTTCACCAGCTACGTCTACCTCGCGCCGCAGATCACCGAGGTGACCGGGTTCGAGGCCGGCTGGGTCACGCCGCTGCTCCTGCTGTTCGGGATCGGGCTCTTCCTCGGCAACCACCTCGGGGGCAAGCTCGCGGACAGGGCGCTCATGCCCACCGTGATCGCGACCCTCGGCGCGCTGGCCGTCGCGTTGTTCGCGATGACCTTCGCCGTCGAGAGCAGGCCGGCGACGGTCGTGATGATGCTGGTCTTCGGGACCGCGGCCTTCGCCGTGGTCGCCCCGCTGCAACTGCGGGTCATGACGGCCGCGGGCCAGGCACCGGACGTGGCGTCCGCCGCCAACATCTCCGCCTTCACCCTGGGCAGCGCCATCGGCATCTACCTGGGCGGGGCGGCCATCGACGGCGGGCTCGGCCTCAGCTCGGTCAACTGGGTCGGCGGCCTCCTCACCACGGCCGGACTGCTGACCGCCCTGGCCACCTGGAGGAGGGCGGACCAGCGGCCCGCCGTGCCGGCGGACCACCATCACCACGCGCCGCCCGCCGCCCACCACCACTGACGCGACGATCCGAAGACCTCCCCGCACGGGGAGGTCTTCCTGCTTTCGGGACGGACCTCGCGGCCAGGCGCTTCACGGGCGCACGGCGAGCTCGGCCGGGCTCGGCCCGGGACGTCCGTCCGTGGCGCGCAGTGCGTACAGGTCGCCGTTGGAACTGCCGACATAGACGAGGCCGCCGGCCACGACCGGCCGGGTCTGGAAGCGTCCGCCGCTCTGGAAGCGCCAGCGAGGAACGCCGGTGGCCGCGTCCAGCGCGTGCAGTACGCCGTTCTCGTCCCGGGCGAAGACGATGTCGGCGTGGACCGACACCTGGGCGGTGAACGGCCCGCTCCACCGTTCCTCCCCGGTTTCGGGGTCGAGGGCGTGCAGGCTCCCGCCGGCGACATAGACGTTCCCTCGTGACGCGGTGACGTTCCAGAGGCCGCTGTCGCCCTCGCCGGTGAGCCTCCATCGTTCCCGGCCGGAGGCGATGTCCAGCGCGTACGTGCGTCCGGCGAGGTCGCCGAGGTAGACGGTGTCGCCGATCACGACGGGGTCGTACCGGACGGCGGCGCCGAGGCGGGCCTGCCACCGCGTCCTCCCGGTGACGGGGTCGAGCGCGGACGCCTTCGCGCCGGTGATCACGAAGACGGCCTTCCCGGTCGCGGCCAGGTAACCGCCCGGGGTGATGCCGCCGATGCCTACGCGGGAACGCCGGCGAAGCGCGCCCGACCGTGCGTCGAGCGAGTACAGCACGCCTTTCCGGCTGGTCACGTGGACGGCGCCGGCGGCCACGGCCACGCGGCCCAGGTCGCCGGGGACGCGGAAGCGCCACCGCTGCCTGCCGGTGGCGGCCTCCAGCGCGACGACGTGGGTCAGGCCGACGCCCGCGTACACGCCGCCGTCCTGGATGGCGAGGTCCTTGATGCCCATGTACCGGGTGTCGAAGCGGCGGCTCCACCTCGTCCGGCCGGTGGCGGGGTCGACGGCGGCCACCCCGTCGCCGCTCGCGGCGTAGAGGGCGCCGTCCACGAGCAGGGGCGTGGCCGGCTGCGATCTCCACCGGACCCGGCCCGTGGCGGCGTCGAGGGCGTACAGGCCGTCGTCGGCTCCGGCGTAGACGACCCCGCCGTCCACCACCGGGTCGGTGTTGACGCTTCCGTCGGCGAGGTGGGTCCACCCGCCCGTCCGCGCCGGCGGCGGGATGCGCCGCCCCGGCAGGTAGCGGGCCGTCAGGTTGTCGCGCACCCGGGCCGCGGCCAGGCGCTGCGCCAGCCGGGACGGCGACGCCAGATGCACGATGACCGGTCCCACGTTGACGAGCGTCCCGGCGAAGGTCCCCCCGGGGCCGTGGGCGGTGTAGGAGAAGATGCCCTCGCCCTGGACCGTGGGGTCGTGGTCGAAGCTCTCGTGACGCCTGGTCTGCTCGGTGGCGGCGGTGAAGAGGGCGGGGGCGTCCGGGGACACCCAGCTCACGGCGAGCGAGACGACCGCGCCGTCGCCCTCGGGCGGCACCCAGTCGCAGGTCACGGGCCTGGGTAAGGTGAGACGGCCCAGGGACTTCCTCCCCGGGACGCGGCGGACGTCCCGGCCGAGGTCGCGCGCGGTGAGCAGGGAGCAGGCGTCCGGCCACTCCCCCGGCGGGACGCCGCCGAGCGCCACGGGACCGGTGGGATGCCCGTAGACGGGACGCAGGGCGGTGACCTGGGCGTCGCCGTGGATGAAGGCCATTCGGGCGGTCGTTCCCAGATAGCCGGTGGTGTGGGTGAGCGGCCTGTCGAGGGGAAGCGCGACGGGAGTGCCGGTGTCCCGCGAGAGGAGGTAGGCGGGCAGCGGCCAGGCGTTGTTCCAGTCGAACCCGGCGCGGTCCTCGGCGTCGGGATGCCGGCCGACCGCCGGGGACGGGCGCTCGGCGACCGCCTCGTCCAGGCGGGATCGGGGCAGCGGGGTGCCGTCCCGTGTGAAGGGGAAGTCCTCGCCGTCCACCGCCGCGATGACGAAGCCCTCCGACGCGTCCTTGAACCAGAGCCGGACGCCGACGCCCGGCGCGACGCGCCACGTGGTCACCGGGCGCGTCCAGCTCCGCCGCAGCGTGCGCGGATCGTAGGAGTCGAGCCGCACGCGGCCTCGCCCGCACCGGCTCAGCAGCAGCAGGGCCGTGGGGGTGGAGCCGGGCTCCCCCTGGCAGCCGACGGCCTCCACGGCCCGTGCCCGGACGCCGCCGGTCCGCACGTCGAGCGAGAGCAGCCCGGAGTCCCGGTGGAAGACGACGACGCCGTGCCCGGACACCAGGATCCGGGGCAGGTTGCGCATGTGCGGCCCCGACGGGGGCAGTTCGTACCGCCACAGCGGGCGGCCGGAGGCCAGGTCGTAGGCGTACAGGGTCCGGTCCGACGATGCCTTCGGGCTTCCGGCCACGACGAGGGTGGCGTCCACGGCCCAGGCGTCGCTCAGGACGGAGACCGGAGCGCGGATGGTGAGCCGGATCGCGCCGGTGCGGGGGTCGCGCACGGTCACGGTCCCCTCCGGCGTCGCGATGATCACGTTCTCGCCGGACAGGAAGGAGAACGAGCTCTTCTCGTCGGCGGGGGCCGACCACACCGTCTTCCATCCCACGAGCTCCATCGGGGGCCGCCCGTCGTCGGCCACCGCGAGCGCGGCGGCCGACGTGAGCGCCACCAGGACCCGGAGGAAACGGGCGATCAGCACGCCCGGCGTTCCTCGCAGGGCTGCCAGCCCCCGTGCGACGCCTGCCGGTAGTAGGCCCGGTAGCGGGTGGCCTTGCCGGTCAGCCGGAACGGCCCGCCGTCCGGCCCCTTGATCACGATCTCCTCCGTACGGCCGTCGGCGAGGACCGTGGCCCGGAGGTCGAACTCGTAGTACGCCTTCTTGCCGGTGAAGCTCAGGCTGAGCGTGACCGGCTCGTCCCGTTTCAGGTCGATCTGCTTCTTCCGGAAGTACGAGGTGCCCGCGCCGGTCGTGAAGCGGGGCACGGGACGGTCGAGGTCGGCGGCCAGCTCCACGGTGCCCGCCTCGCCGGCCTTGGTGGCGATCAGGCGGGCGCCCTTCGACACCGGCATGCGGGCGAGGACGCGCGGCTCGATGTTCACGATGCGCAGGCTGCTGCGGTTGCCGGTCAGCGCGACGGTGACGTTCATGCTGTCGATCAGGGCCATCCGATGGCGTGCGAGCATCGCCTCACGCTGCTCGTCGGCGTAGGTGGCCACCATGACCGCCCGGTCCTCGGGGGTGGTCACCGTGTCACGCAGCACGATGTCGCGCTCGTCGTAGTCGACGGCCACGTGGCCGACGGTGACCGAGGCGGCGCCGCGTACCCGCTGGACGGTGTCGGAGCCGTGGCTGTTGTACCAGTCGGTGAAGACGACGCCGAACGCGGCCAGGATCACGGCGCCGGCGATGCCCGCCACCCAGGCCAGAGGCCCCTTGGGCTGAGCGGGAGCGGATGCCTCGGCTTCCTCCTGCCGTCCGGCCGCGGCGCCGCGGCCGGCGGACGTGCTCTTGTTGCGGCGCGTTCTGCCCATCGGGACGCGTTCCTCCAAGACCGGTCGTCAGGACCAGCGTAGGCACCCGCACGGGCACGACGGAGCGACTTCCGACTATTACCCGCGCGGTCCACCGGCCGAGCCCTCGCGCCGACCGGCCCTGACGCGGGCGGCGTACGGCAGGCGCGCTCGCCCGCCCGAGGGCCTGCTCCGCGGCGTCGTCCACGTCGGGAAGCGCGCCCACCTTCGCGTCCGCCTTGTAGCGCTGTATCTCGGCGCGCTGGTGCCGGCGGATGAAGTTCGTCGCGAAGCCGTACAACCAGGGCAGGGCCTCCGGACGGGGGCGGCCACGCCGAGCCGCCCTCGCCCACGGCCTCAGAGCGTCCGGGTCACCCCGGCAGGCGGCCCGCGAAGACCGGCGGAACCCTGTCCCGCCAGGGCATCGCCCGTTCCAGGTGCGCGGCGACCTGGAAGAGCAGGTCCTCGCGCCCGTACGCGGCGGCGAGCTGCACGCCGATGGGCAGGCCGCCCGCGCTCTGCCCCAGCGGCAGGCTGATCGCCGGCTGCCCGGTGGTGTTGAACAACTGCGTGAACGGCCCGAACCCGGACAACGTCTCCAGCCATCCCCGCAACGTCTGACCGGGATCGTCGTACCGCAGCGTGCCGTGCGGCAGCGGGAGGCGGCCCAGGGTGGGCGTGACGAGCAGGTCGTATCCAGTGAAGAAGGCCGCCGCCGACCGGGTGATCCGGTTCTGGGCGTCGAAGGCGGCCAGCATGTCCAGCGCGGTGGCCCGTCTGGCCGCCTCCAGGAACACGCGCGAGCCGGCTTCCATCCTGGCCTCGTCGGGCTGCCGTGGCGCGAGCAGGCAGGCGGAGGCGACCCCGGCGGCCTCGATCAGCCACGCCCTCATGGCGTCCTCCCGGTCGACCGCCGGGCTCGCCTCCTCGACGACGTGCCCGGCCCGCTCCAGCGCGTGGGCCGTCGCGGTCGCCGCCGCGGCGACCTCCGGGTCCACGTCCGTGCCCATCCAGGACGTGGTGGTCAGGGCGATCCGCAACCGGCCCGGGTCCGTCACGAGCTCCCGCGCGTACGGGCCGCGTGGAGGGGGCGCGGTGTACTTGTCGCCGATCCCCGGCCCGTGGACCGCGTCCAGCAGGCCGGCGGCGTCGCGGACCGTGCGCGTGAGCACGAACTCGTCGGCCATGCCCAGGACCAGCTCACCGGCCTCCGGGCCGCACGGGCCGCGTCCACGGCTCAGCTTGAGCCCGACCAGCCCGCAGCAGGCGGCCGGGATCCGGGTGGAGCCGGCGCCGTCGCTGGCGTGCGCGACCGGCACGGCCCCGGCCGCCACCAGCGCCGCCGCGCCGCCGCTCGACCCGCCCGCGGTGCGGCCGAGGTCCCAGGGGTTGCGTACGGGCCCGTAGCGCACGGGCTCGGTGGTGAAGCTGACGCACAGCTCGGGCACCGTGGTCAGGCCCAGCGTGACCAGGCCGGCGGCGCGGAACCGCGTCATCAGGTCGGTGTCGCGCCTGGCCAGGACGCCGGGATAGGCCCGGCTTCCCAGCGTGAACGGCACTCCTTCGGCCACCGGCCCGTGATCCTTGATGAGGAACGGCACCCCCGTGAAGGGCCCGTCGGCGGCGTGGTCGAGCGCCGGCGTGAACACCGGCAGCGCCAGCCCGTTGACGTGCTCGTCAACCTGCGCCAGCGCCTGGCGGGCGGCCGTCTCGACCTCGGCCGCGCCGGCCTCGCCCGTCCTGATCAGGTCGCGGAGGGCGGTGGCGTCGTACCTGGCGTACTCATGGATGTCCATGGAAAGTCCTTCTCCGGGCGCGCTCGGGCGCCCGCACGTCGATCGTCTGAGGGAAGAGTCAGGGGGATGCCGACAAGGGGGTGACGGCTCCTGGGCCGCCCCCTGCCGGTGATCGACGTGTTCCTAGGCTCGGTACATCACCGGCCATGCTCGCAGTCGCCGGCCCGGAGGTCCACCGGGTTTCCGCCGGACCAGACGCGGGCCTGCGTAGACGCCCTTCTCCGCCAGCGCCGCGTTGAGCGTCAGGGCGTAGTTGCGCAGCGCCGCCGACGACAACGCCAGAGCGCCGAGTGCGGGCATCGGCAGGACGGCGCTCAGCCCGCCGGCGAACAGCAGGCCGCCCCCTCACCTCTCGACCATCCCGGGCAGCACCCGGCCGACCGCGTCGATCGCCGGGTACAACATGTCCATCGCCCCCCGGGCGTCCGTGGCGGTGGTCTCGGTGATCGACCGGAGCGGCGCGTCCACGTCGGTGGACGCCGCCCCGTAATAGAGCACGTCGATCCCGCCGAACCGCTCGTTGACGGCGTCCAGGGCGGCGAGCAACCTGTCGCGGTCGCGCACGTCGGCGGCGAAGGACGCGGCCTCGATCCCCGCCTGCGCCAGGGCGGCCAGGTATCCGGCAGCCGTACCGAAACCGCTGCGGTCCGATGCCGCACGCAACCGCGACAAGCTGCTGGTCGCGGCCACGCAGGTGCTCGCCGAGGGCGGCCTCGACGCCCCCCTGGAGCACATCGCCCGCCGCGCCGGCGTCAGCATCGGCACCCTCTACAACCACTTCCCCACCCGCGAGGCGCTGCTCGGCGCCGTCCTGCCCCAGCGGCTGGCCGCCCTCGACGAGATCATCACGGTGGCGCTGGCCGACCCCGACCCCTGGGCGGGATTCACCGGTTTCCTCGAAGGGCTGTTCACCCTGCACGCCGAGGACCACAGTCTCAACGACGCCCTGGCCGAGAGCTTCTCGCCCGCCACGGACATGAGCCAGGTGTGCCACCGGGGCTTCGGCGACGTCGAGCGCATCATCGAGCGGGCGAAGGTCTCCGGGCGGCTGCGCGCCGATTTCGGGCCGCAGGATCTGGTCACCCTCATCTGGGCGATGTCCCAGGTCATCCGGAAGTCCATGGGAACCGACCCGGGAGCGTGGCGCCGTCCGCTGTCGTTCTTCCTCGACGGCCTGCGGGCCGAAGCCGCGCATCCCCTTCCCGGCGAGCACCATCGTTCCTGAGCCCCGCGCGTTCCCACGGCCGGGCCGGCGTCAGGACGGCGATCGCTCGCCGCGGCGGGCCGCGGCGGCCACGTTGACCGGCATCCGGCCGAAGATCAGGCCGTGGAAGGGTGAGATCGCCCACCAGTACAGATGGCCGAGCAGGCCGTGCGGATGGAAGACGGCACGTTGGGTGTAGATCGTCCGGTCGCCGGAGCGGGTGACGCCGAGCTCCAGCCAGGCCAGTCCGGGCAGCCGCATCTCGGCGCGCAGCCGCAGCAGCCGTCCGGGAAGCACCTCCTCCACCCGCCAGAAGTCGATCGAGTCGCCCACCCGCAGCCGGGCCGGGTCGCGCCGGCCGCGCCGCAGCCCCACCCCGCCCACCAGCCGGTCGGCCAGGCCCCGCAACTGCCAGGCCACCGGCAGCGAGTACCAGCCGTTGTGGCCGCCGATGCCCTCGATCACCCGCCACAACGCCTCCGGGCTCGCCTGCACGGGCAGGCTGCGATCGTCCACGAACAGGCTGCCGCCCGCCCAGTCGGGATCGGTGGGCAGCGGATCGCTCGGCGCGCCCGGCGTGGACGCCGAGGACCAGCGCGTGGCGACGTCGGCCTCCTTGATCTTCTTCAGCGCCAGCGACACCGCCTGACGGAAGCCGATCAGCCCGCCCTCGGGATCGGGCACGTGGTGGACGATGTCGTGCTCACCGCACACGGCCTCGTTGCGCAGCGACTCCACCAGCGGACGGGCGATGCTCACGGGGACCGGCGTGACCAGCCCCACCCACAGGCTCGACAGCCGGGGGGTGAGCAGCGGCACCGGAATGATCAACCTCGACGGCAGCCCGGCGACCGCGGCATAGCCGTGCATCATGTCGGCATATGTGAGGACGTCCGGCCCGCCGATGTCGAACCCCCGATTGACCATCCCCGGCGCATCCGCCCACGCGACCAGATAGCGCAGCACGTCCCGCACCGCGATCGGCTGCGTACGGCTGCGCACCCAGCGCGGCGTCGTCATCACCGGCAGCCGCTCGGTCAGGTAGCGAAGCATCTCGAACGAGGCCGACCCCGACCCGATGATCACCGCGGCCCGCAGCACCACCGCCGGCACCGCGCCCCGCAGGAAGATCTCCCCCACCTCGGCCCGGGACGACAGGTGCGGCGAAAGCCGCTCGTCCGCCGTCAACCCGCCCAGATAGACGATCCGCCGCACGCCCGCCTCGGCCGCCGCCGTCGCGAACGTGCTCGCCGCCAGCCGGTCCCGCTCGGCGAACCGGCCACTCGTCCCCATCGCGTGGATCAGGTAGTACGCGACCTCCACCCCGTCCAGCGCCAGGCGCGTGCGCCCGGCGTCGGTGGCGTCGGCCTCGACCACCTCGACCTGTTCCGCCCAGGGCAGGTCGCGCAGGCGTCCGGCCGAGCGCACCATGCAGCGCACGTCATGACCGGCGGCCAGCAGCTCAGGCGCCAGCCGTCCGCCGATGTAACCCGTCGCCCCGGTGACCAGGCACAATGCCATGCCCACGCACCTGCCCCGTCCCCCACGCCTCATGCTCGGGACGGCGGGGGCGATCCGTGCCCGGCGCGGCTGCTTGCCTCGTCCCGGAGGCGTCGGTCACGCTCCGCAGGCGTGCGGGCGCGGCCCGCGGGCATCTCTCGTCGCGAAGGAGCCATCGGTGGACACGGTGATCGTCCTGTTCAACAGGGACCTGCGGGTGCACGACCATCCGGCCCTGACGGCCGCCTGCGAGGGCGCCCGCGCCGTGCTCCCCCTGTTCGTGCTGGACGACGCCGTCCCCGCCGGGCGCCGCCGCGGCTTCCTGCTGGAGTGCCTGGCCGACCTACGGGCGTCCTTGCGGGCACGCGGTGGAGACCTGATCGTCCGGCACGGCGACGTCGTGACCGAGACCATGAAGTTCGTCCAGGAAACCGGAGCCGAGGCGGTCTTCGCCAGTGCCGACGTCAGCCTGCTGGCCGGGCGCAGGCAGGACCGGTTGGCCCGCGAACGGATCTCGTACCAGCTCTTCCCCGGGGTCACGGTGGTGCCGCCCGGCGCGCTCACCCCGTCCGGGGGCGGGGATCATTACCGGGTCTTCACGCCGTACTGGCGCGCCTGGAGCCGGCACCGGAACCGTCCCCTGCTCGCGGCGCCTCGCCAGGTGCCGACGCCCCACGACCTCGGCGCCGGGCGGCTGCCGGTCCAGGCCCGGCCGGAACCCGTGCCCGGCGGCGAGAGCGCCGCCCGCGACCGTGCCCGGCGGTGGATCCGTCGTGACCTGGGGGGATACGCCGACGGCCACGACGACCTGGCCGGTGACCGTACGTCCCGGCTGAGCCCGTACCTGAGGTTCGGCTGCCTGTCCCCGCTGGAACTGGCCCACCTGGCCGCAGGCGGCGAGGCGTTCCTCCGCCAGCTGTGCTGGCGCGACTTCTACCACCAGGTCACGTACGCCTTCCCGCGGATCAACCGGGACGACTACCGCCCCCGCGGCCACCGCTGGCGCGACGACGAGGACGCGCTGCAGTCCTGGCGGGAGGGCATGACCGGGCTCCCCATCGTGGACGCCGGCATGCGCCAGCTCCTCGCCGAGGGCTGGATGCACAACCGGGCCCGCCTCATCGTGGCCTCCTACCTGGTCAAGATCCTCGGGATCGACTGGCGGGCCGGCGCCCGGCACTTCTTCGAGCTCCTCCTCGACGGCGACGTGGCCAACAACTCGGGCAACTGGCAGTGGATCGCCGGCACCGGCAACGACACGCGCCCCAACCGCGGCTTCAACCCGCTGCGCCAGGCCCAGCGATTCGACCCGGCGGGCGACTACGTACGCCGTTACGTCCCCGAGCTGGCCGGCGTGCCCGCCGCCCACGTCCATCAGCCGTGGCGGCTGGACGCTCCCCCGAGCGGCTACCCCCGTCCGATGCTCTGACCGTTCGCTGGCCTTTCCGCCCGAAATGGCCCCTGACACCTGCCCCCCGCACATCACGAGGTTGATCCTGCTCGCGGGCGGGGCCGCCGGGCTCGACCGGAGCAGGCTGACGCGCGTCCCCGGGCTGGCCGTGGCGGGTGAGGACGGCATCCGCCTGCCGTCCGCCTCGCTCGTACGGATCTGGCAGGAATGGAAGACGGCGTTGCGCGAGCGCGGCGGCGGCACGCTGCCGTGGAAGTTGTGGCAGCCCGGTTCGCTGGGGGTGTGGGACTACCTCTTCTCCACCGCCGACACCCTCGTCGACGCCTTCCGCGAGGGCGACCGGCACGCCGCCGCGATCACCGATCCGGCGGAGTCGTTCACCGTCACCGTCGACGGGGTCGGGCGGCTGACGGTCGACTTTCGCGGCGTCTTCGCCGGTCACCCGGTGTTTCCGATCATTTCCGAGTTCGCCACCGGGCTGATCCTGAACTCGGCGCGCTCCGCCGCCGGACGACCGTTGACCCCGGTGCGCGTGACGCTGCCCGGCGCGGCGCCGCGCCGCCACGACTACCTGATGGAGGCGTACGGCACGGCGCACCTGGAGTTCGGCGCCGAGCTCCCTTCGGTCACCTTCTCCGCGACCGACGCGCGCGCTCCCCTGCCGCGGGCGGACCCGGCCCTCGCCACGATCCTGCGCGACCACGCGCGCACCACGCTGGCCGGCGCCCGGCCGGTGCTGGGCTGGCTGGACCGGTTCCGCGTGGAGGTCGAGCTGAGCCTGCCCGACGGAGACCTCCCCGCCGTCGCCCACCGGCTGCGCATGGCGCCGCGCACCTTGCAGCGCCGTCTGCGTGAGGAGGGCACGAGCTGGCGCGAGGAGATCGAGCGGGTACGGCGCCAATGGGTGGAGCACCTGCTGCAGAACACCCGCATGACGGTGGAGTCGATCGCCGCGCGCACCGGCTACGCCGACCAGCGGGCGCTGCGCCGGGCGATCCATCGCTGGTACGGCCACGGCCCCGCAGCACTTAGGCGGGATATGTCCCCTTCCTGACGCCTTCGGTCCTCCTGCTGGACCTGGCGTGATCCGTACGGTCACCGGCATGAAGGTTCGCACCGAGCAGAAGGCCGGACGCCGGCAGTGGTTCGGGCTGGCCGTCCTGTTGCCGCCGACCATGCTGCTCACCGCGGACCTGGGCGTTCTGTGGCCGGCCACCCCCTTCGTGACCGCCGATCTGCGGCCGTCGAGCGCCGAGTTCCTCTGGATCATCGACATCTACGGCTTCATGACCGCCGGTTACCTGCTGGCCCTGGCGGCGACCGGCCCACAATTCCCACCAGAACGAGGAAGAACCATGGAGAACGCACTGTACGCCTACGACCCGATCGTCGACCGGCCGCCCATCCGCTGGCCCGGGGACGCCAGGGTGGCCTTCTACGTCGGCCTGAACGTCGAGCACTTCCTGTTCGGCCGGCCGTCGACGAGCCTGAACGAGGCCACCTCGGCCCTGGTGCCCGACCCGCTGAACCACGGCTGGCGCGACTACGGCCCCCGGGTGGGTTTCTGGCGGGTGACGGAATGCCTGGACCGCCACGGCGTCCGGGCCAGCGTCCTGCTCAACTCGTCCGTGTGTGACCACTACCCGCAGATCATCCAGGCCGGTACGGCCCGCGACTGGGCGTGGGTGGCACACGGGCGGACCAACTCGGTCCTGCCGTCCGGCATGTCCGAGGACGAGGAACGCGCCGAACTGGCCGCGATGGTCGCCACGATCGAAAGGGCGACCGGCCGCCGGCCGCGCGGCTGGATGGGCCCGGCGCTCAACGAGACCCTCCGGACCCCCGCCCTGCTGGCCGAGCTCGGCCTGAGCTACGTGCTCGACTGGACCTGCGACGACCAGCCGTTCCGGTTGAACGTGCCCGGGATGCTGAGCGTGCCGTACTCGGTGGAGGTCAACGACCTCGGCCTGTTCACTGCGCACGGGATGACAGGGCCGGACTTCCTGCAACTGGTGAAGGACCAGTTCGACCAGCTTTATGCGGACTCGGCCACGAGCGGGCGGGTCATGGCGCTGGCCCTGCACCCGTTCGTGATCGGCCAGGCCTTCCGCGCCAAGTATCTCGACCAGGCGCTGGCCTACATCGCCGGGCACCCCGGCGTGTGGCTGACCACCAGTGACGAGATCGCCGCCCACTATGCGAGCGGGGCGTCATGAGCGCAGGCAGGCGGCGGCGGGGGCGCGGCGGTGCTGGGACGGGTGGTCGGGCGCTCCTCCATGCCCTTTGGGGGGTGTACCTCACTGTGCCGCGCTCCCCGGTCCAGCAGGATCGTCGGTATGAGGGCGACGGGAACGGCGGGCGGCCTGGTTCTGGCCGCGCTGGTACTGACCGGATGCGGGCTGCAGGGCATCACGAAGGCGGCCAACCAGGAGCAGGTCACCTACAAGGTGACGGAGAAGGTGGCCGGGCTCTCCCTGGCCGGCGGGGCGGGCGAGGTCAGGGTCAGCGAGACGTCCGGCGCCGCGGTCCGGGTCGTGGAGACCCACCGCTGGTCGGCCGGACGTCCGGTCGCCGAGCACAAGGTGAAGGTGACACGCTCACCATGAGCTACGACTGTTCGGCGGCCACGGACAACTGCTCGGTCGACTACGTGATCGAGGTGCCGGAGGGGCTGCGGGTGGAGGTCGAGACCGGCTCGGGGGGTGTCGACCTGCGCGGGCTCGGCGGTCCGCTGAAGGTGAAGGTCGGCTCGGGCGACGTCTCGGCGACCGGGCTCACCGGCAGGGAGTTCACGGGGCAGACGGGCTCGGGGGACATCGCACTGACGTTCGCGAGCGCGCCGGACAAGGTCGGCGTGACGTCCGGCTCGGGGTACGCCAAGCTGACGCTTCCGGCGGAGCCGTACGACGTCGAGACCAGCACGAAATCCGGGGAGACGAACGTCACGGTGACCGACGATCCGGGCGCGTCCCGGAAGATCGTGGCCACGTCCGGGTCGGGCGACATCGAGGTCCTGCGCGGCTGACCCGGCCGGCGGGCGCTACCTCGGGTCGCGCGTCGCGCCCGCCGTCCCGAGTGCGGTGTGCCGAGCCGAGCGGCGGCGGTAGTCGCCGGGGGTGGTCCCGTACTGCTGGCGGAAGGCCAGGTGGAAGCCGACCGTCGAGTGGTAGCCGACGCGCTCGCCGATGCGGCTGTGGGCGAGGGTGGTCTCGCTCAGCAGGCGTGCGGCCTCCTGCATGCGGCGGGCGGTCAGGTGCCGGATCGGCGCCTCGCCGACCAGTTCGCGGAAGGTCGCCGCGAACGCCGAGCGCGACATCCCGGCCTGGGCCGCCAGCGACTCCACCGTCCAGGGCTCGGCGAACCTCGTCTGCACGGCGTGCAGCGCCGTCCCGATCGCCGGGTGGCGCAACGCCCGCAGGACCGGCGAGCCCTCGGCCAGCTCGCCCACGGCGGCCCGCAACGCCAGGACGAAGACCAGCTCGAAGGCGCGCAGGGCGACCAGCGTCGCGCCGGGTTCGGCCAGGTCCCACTCGCCGGCCAGCCGTCCGAGGGTGCCGCCGAGCAGCCCGTGACCTTCCAGCGCGGCCCGGTCGAGCACCAGGACGGGTGGCAGCGCCCGGTAGATCGGCGAGATGGCGGCCCGGTCGTAGTGGAGCCCGCCGCACAGCAGGACGGTCCGCTCGCCGGGCCCGCCCAGCTCGACGGTGCTCACGCCGCCCTGCGGCCGCTCGGGCAGCACAGCCGCGAGCGGCACGGCGGGACGCCCCGGCCGGTCGCCCAGCCGGTGGGCGCTGCCGTGCGGGAAGACGGCCAGGTCCCCGGCGCGCAGCAGGACGGGCTCGGCGCCGGGCAGCTCGACGGCACAGGTACCCTCGTGGACGTAGTGCAGCAGCGCGCAGTCCTCGCTCTCGCCCGCGACGCCCCAGGGCGAACCAGCCTGCCAGCGGCTGTGGAAGACGCCCTCCAGCCGCAGCGGGGCCAGCAGAGCGCTCAGCAGGTCACCATCCACCGGACGATCCTTAAATAACCCGATATTTCGCTTTATCGAGCGTATCGCCGATTGGGTGAAGGCTGTCCGGCATGACCTTTCTTGTGATCGGCGCGGCAGGCGCCCAGGGCGGCGCGGTCGCGCGGCGGCTCGTCGCCGAGGGACACACGGTGCGCGGCCTGACCAGGAGCGGCCGAGTTCCGCACGGGGTGGAGCCGGTCGCCGGCGACCTCGGCGACGCCGAGGCGGTGAAGGCGGCCTTCGCCGGGGTGACGCACGCCTCGGTGACGCTCCCCATGGTCTACGAGCCGGACACGGTGGCCGCCCACGTCCATCATGTGCGCGACGCCGCGCTGGCGGCCGGGGTGCGGCGGCTGGTGTTCAACACCGCCAACCGGTTGCCCGAGGCCACCACGCAGGTGGCGGCCTTCGAGACGCGCCGGTGGGCGGTGCGGGCGCTGCGGTCGGCCGGGCTGCCGGTCGTGGTGTTGTGCCCGCCGGTCTACCTGGACAACCTGGCCGCGCCGTGGGTGGCGGGTCCGCTGGCGGCCGAGGGCGTGCTGCGCTACCCGCTGCCCGCCGACCTGCCGGTGCCCTGGCTTTCGCACGACGACCTGGCGGCCGCCACGCACGCCGCGCTCGTGCGTGACGATCTGGAGGGAGCCGTGCTCAGGCTCGGCGGGCCCGACGTGGTGACCGGCGACGAGCTGGCGGCCGCCTTCGGCGCCCGTCACGCCGCGCAGGATCCGGACGAGTTCGAGGCGGGCCTGACGATGGCGCTGGGCGCGCCGACGGCCGCCGTGGTGGCGGCCACCTACCGCTGGGCCGCCGCCGACCGCGACCTGTTCGCGGCCGACCCCGAGGTGGCCGACCTGCTGGGCCTCCGGCTGACGCCGCTGCGCACCTGGATCGCCGCCCAGCCCTGGGCGACCCGGTGAACGGCGTCGAGGCGGAGATCGTCCGCCACCACGAGGTCATCGAACGCTGGCTCACCGGTGCCGCCGCGCGGGAGGAGTTCGCCCGCTTCGCCGACGCCCACGCCCCCGGCTTCACGCTCATCACCCCCGACGGCCGGACGCTCCCCCGCGACCAGGTCCTCGCCGAGGTCGAGGCACTCCACGGCAGGGCACCCGGGCTGACCATTGAGATCCGCCACGTACGGATCGTCGCCTCCGACGGCGCCCTCGCGGTGGCCACCTACCAGGAGGTCCAGCCGGATCGGAGCCGGCAGTCCACGGCGGTCCTCCAGGCCGCCACGTGGTTGCACCTGCACGAGACCTGGCTCCCGTGACGGCGTCGGTGACGGCACGCCCCTCCACGAAGGCCCTGCCGCCTCCTTCACCATCCCCCGAGACAAGATCCTCGGAGCGTGTTCGAGAAGATCAGCTTGAGGGGGTGGAGCCGTGACACTCGCATCAGCCCACCGAGCCGGTTGGCAGGCTGCGGACATGTTCGGGGGGCGCGGTGGTCGCAGCGTTGACCATCAGGAGACAGGGGCCTCCCTGACCGCGGCGGACAGCCAGACGATCAGCCCGGTGAGGGTCACGAGGGCGATGACGATCAGTGCAGGAAAGTACCAACCCGGAAAAAGCGGCCCGAGATCGGCATCGCCGGAAGGATAGAGCACGATCGCGTAAGTGCTCAGTACGGCCAGGGCGAGACTCATCAGGTAGACCACGCCGGTGGCCGTGCACAGCATGAGGCCGCCGGCGGTGGATCGGCGATCCAGCCGGCCGCCCAGTTCCGCGAGCACGGCCGCCTCGGCGGCGAGGACGAGGGCGATCGCGCCCACCCATCCCCTCGCCGATCCGATCGCCCCGCCCAGCCGGCCCGGCAGCAGGTCGTTCCAGCCCTCGTGCCCGGGGTCGAGCCCCGCCCGGGCGGCCGACTGGAGGGCGACCAGGGTCACTCCGGCGTACAGCAACGGCGCGGCCAGAGTGCACAGCAGAGCGGGCGAGCGTTTCAGGTGCCGCAGGTCCATGATCGATTAGACGGCCGGCTCACACCGAGCGTTCCACGACGCACGACCGCCAGGCACCTGAGACGGTAACCATCTCTGTCAGCCGCAGATGTGACGGGCCTGACGTCGGGCGGGTCCGGCACGGGTAAGACGACGGCAACCCCGTACAAGAACGCGGCCACGCGCGACACTCACGCCGCCACCGCCACAACGGCGACCGGAGCGTGCGGCGGTCTGAGGCGCCGTCGCCGCCCTGGCCCTTCACTTGCTGGTCCTCGTTCTCGCGGCCTGTGATTGCGCCTCACGGTCCAGGCTGTCACAGACGCTGAGGCTGTCGGGCGCCCTGCCTTCGCCTTGTCAGGGGCCGGGGTGATAGATCAGGTGCAGGACGCCGGTGGCGAAGGTGGCCGAGTGGACCAGTCGCAGCGGGGTCGGACCGCTGCCGGCGAAGAGCCGCTCTCCATGACCGAGGACGACCGGGTGGATGAGGAGATGTAGTTCGTCGAGCAGGTTGTCGCGTAGCAGCGATCGCACCAGGGTCAGGCTGCCACTGATGGTGACGTGCCGGTCAGGCCCCTGCTTGAGGGCGGCGAGTTCGCCGGAGACCGGGCCGGGGATGACGGTGGTGTTCTGCCAGGCCGGTGAGGTCAGCGTGGTCGAGGCCACCAGCTTGGGCATCGAGTTGATCCGGTCGGCGAACGGCACCTCGCCCCCTCTGGCAGGCCACGAGGCGGCGAACACCTCGTAGGTCCTGCGTCCGAGCAGGAGGATGTCGGCTTCGTCGAGCTGGCCGGAGACGGCCGCGGCCATCTCCCCGTCGTAGTAGGGAAAGTGCCACTGCTCGGGGGCTTCCACGACACCGTCCAGCGACACGAACAGCTGCGAGACGATGGTGCTCACGCTGTGGCCTCGGTGAAGAACGCGGCGAGCGCGGGGGCGATGGCCTCGGGGGCCACGTTGTGAGGCTGCCCGGTGAGCGTGGCCCGCCGGACGTCCGGCAGCAGATCGGCCACGGCCTGCGCCGTGCTGCTGATCCACGGGATCGTCTCGCCGTCGATCACCAGGGTGGGGGCCGTGACGCCGGTCAGCCGATCGGTGGGCAGGGAGAAGTCGCCGGTGATGGTGGCGTCGTAGACGAGCGTGTGGGCCACGGCCTCCATCGCCGGCCAGCCCGGGAAGTCGCGCATCGGGGCCACGAACTCGGCCGGGATGCCGACCGCGGCGGTGAGGAACAGCTCGCACATGTCGCCCCGGCGGCCCTCGGCCAGCAGTGCCACGAGCTGCTCGCGGTAGTCGGCCGGCACCGGCGTACGGGTGCCGGGCAGGATGTAGGGAACCTCCCACACCGCCAGCCTGTCGACGGCGAGCCCGCGGGCGGCGGCCTCCAGGGCGATGATGCCACCGCCGGAGGTGCCGTACAGGTGCGCCGACCCGCCCGCCGCGGTGATGAGCGCCTCGATGTCCTCGTACTCGCGGTCGACCGCGTAGGGGGCGGTGTCACCGCTGTCGCCACGGCCGCGCCGGTCGTAGTTGTAGACGGTCAGGTCCTTGGCCAGCAGCTCGGCCAGGGGCGCGGTCGCGGATCGGTCGTTGGGGCCGGCGCCGATCAGGATCACCGCCGGGCCCTGCCCGATCCGGTCGTAGGCGATCGCGGTGCCGTCCTGCGAAATGACCTTGTCCATGTCGATTCCCTCGTGTTCGTGTTCGTCGCTTGCGTGATCAGAATGCTTCACGTGGCAGCTGTCCGACATCCGTGGACTCCACTGATTCGCCACTGAGAGATCCATGACGTCCACACGTACGTGATGATGTCCGAATGATCGCAAAGGTGTCCCAGCGCGAGGCCGAGGTGCTGGCGGCGGTGGCGGCGCGGCTGTCGAACGCGCAGATCGCGAACAGGTTGCGCATCTCCGTCCGCACGGTCGAGAGCCACGTCGCCTCGCTGCTGCGCAAGTACGGCGTGGCCGACCGGCAGGAGCTGGCTCAGCAGGCGGTGCAGGCCGGCGTGGACCGCGACATCCCGGACACGCCGCAACCCGGGATTCCCACCCCGATGACCTCGTTCGTCGGGCGCGCACGAGAACACGAGGCGGTCCTGGCGGCGTTCGGCGCCTCCCGGCTGGTCACCCTGCTGGGTCCTGGCGGCGCGGGCAAGAGCCGCCTCGCGGTGGAGATCTGCTCCACGTACCCGGCCGGCGGGGCGTTCGTGGATCTGGTTCCCGTACGGGACGGGTTCGTCGCGCAGGCGGCGGCCAAGGTGCTCGGGGTCAGTGAGCGCGCCCAGCAGCCGTTGGAGGACGCCGTCATCGAACGGCTTCGCCGTGATCGGGCGCTGCTCGTCCTCGACAACTGCGAGCACATGCTGGACACCGCTGCCGGCTTCGCCGCGCGAATGCTGGCAGCCTGTCCGGGCACCCGGATCCTCGTGACGAGCCGCGAGCGCCTCGGCGTGCCCGGCGAACGTACCGTGCCGATCGGCCCGTTGCCCCTGGCCTCCGACGCGGAGGCGCTCTTCCTCGACCGGGCCACCGCGGCCGATCCCGAGTTCGACGCCGACCCGGCCCTGCTGACGCAGATCTGCGCCCGGCTCGACGGCATTCCCCTGGCCATCGAACTCGCCGCGGCCCGCAGCGCCTCTCTGGGGCTTGCCGGGCTGCTCGTCGCGCTCGACGACACGCTGAGGCTGCTCACCGGAGGACGGGCCGCCGACCGGCGGCATCGGTCCCTGCGCGCGGTGCTCGAATGGAGTCACGACCTGCTCGACCAGGAGGAACAGGCGCTGTTCCGGCGATTATCGTTGTTCTGCGGCGGCTTCGACCTGGCCGCCGCGACGGCGCTCACCGCCGGCCGCCGACCCGGCGCCGTGAGCCATGTGCTGGGGCGACTCGTCGACAAGAGCCTCGTCGTACGCGCCCCGGGGACAGCGAGCCGATGGCGGCTCCTGCAGACCGTCAGAGCCTTCGCCGAGGACCTGTTACGAGACTCCGGCGAGTACGACGCGGCCCGGGAACTCCATCTGCTGTGGGCCGCCGGTACCGCGACGGCGATGCAGGAGCGGCTGATCGCCGCCAGACAGCACGGCGCCGGGACGGCGGCGCCGATCGGAGACAGCCAGAAGGACGGCGCCGAGGTCTGGCGGCGGGAGTTCGACGAGGTCGCGGACGATCTGCGTGCGGCGCTGGCCGCCGCCCCGCCCGGACCGGGCGGGGCGGCGCACCGGCTGGCCCGCTCGCTGGGTCACCTCACCTTCGCCCGCCGGTTCCTGGCCGAGGCCCAAGGCCACTACCGACAGGCAGCCGAACGAGCGCCCGGCCCCGCCGAAGCGGCCAAGGACCTGCGGAACGCGGCCGACTGCTCCCTGGACAACATCTCCGGGCAGAACGTGTTCGACCTGCTGCTCGCCTCAGCGGCACAGGCCCATGCCGCGGGCGACAAGAACGGCCGCGCGGTCGCCCTGGCCCGTGCGGTGGAGACGGGCGCAAGGTTTCTCGCCTCCTTCCCCGAGGGCATTCCCGGCGAACGGCTACGCCGTGATCTCACGGAAGCCGCCGAGGCCGGAGACCCCGGCGACCCGGTCGTGGCGGCGGCCCTCGCCACGGCGGCAGCCTGGACCGAGCGGCCGGGCGCCTTCGACCCGGACCCGACCCTGGCCGCCCGCGCGCTCGACATCGCACGGACGACGCGCGACGCCGTGCTCATCAGCGCGGGGCTCGACGCGGTGACGACCGCCGCCGTACGGGCCGGCCGGCATCGCGAGGCCCGGGGGTACACCGAGGAACGGCTGGCACTGCTGTCGGAGATGGACCGCGACGACCCGCGTTCGGCCATCGAGATCGTGGACACCCTGCACGTGGCCTGCACCGACGCGATCGTCGCGGGAGATCTGCCCGCGGCGATCAGCGCCGGTCGGCTCATGATGGCCGACGACCTCGTCGGAGACCACCCCTACATTTCGGCCAGCAGGCTGATCCCCGCGCTCGTCCTCACCGGAGACCTCGGCGCGGCCCTGCGCTACGGCGAACGGATGTGGGAGGGCTGGGAACGAGCCGGCCGCCCCCCGGCCGGATGGCTGCTGCCTTCCGTGTCGGCCATCGCGCTCGCCCACGGACTCCTCGACGACCGGGCGCGTTTCCGGCTCTGGCGTCACAGAGCCGGCGTGGTGGTCGACCACGCGCAGGCCGGGCATGCCCGGCTGACTTCCTTCGGCGCGTTCGTCGATGCCCGGGCCGCGCTGCACTGCGGCGACCTGAGCGACGCCACCGCCCTGGTGAAGCGGGCTTTCGACTCGTTCTCGATGGGACGTTACGTGGCGTACGCGCAGGCGGCGGGAGCCGAGCTGGCCGTCGTCGCCGGGCTGCCCGACGCCCCGGACCGGCTCGCGGCCGCGCTCCTCACCGCCGGTGAGAACCACTGGGCCTCTGCATGCCTTGCTCGCGCCGGCGGCAGGCTCCACGCGGATCCGGACGCGCTGGCGGCCTCCGTCGCCCAGTGGGAGGGTATCGACGCTCGGCTGGAACGAGCCCATACCCTCCTGCTGATCCCACATCGCGTCGAAGAGGGCCGCGCCGCCCTCGACGCACTGATGAGGAGTGCGGGCAGGAGAAACCGGTAAGTCGTCCGCTCCCACCCACGTGGGTGCTCGTACTCTGGATCTAGGCGGGGACCCAGGAGCGCGTCGGCACCGTCGCGGTCAGCTCGAACCACTCGCCGTCCCGGGCCAGGTCCAGCCGCCCGTCCAGCGCGGCCAGGCGCGTGGTCAGGTTGCCCATCCCGGCCGAGCCGCGGCGGATCGGCTTGGCCTGCGCGCCGTCGTTGCGTACGGTCATTCGTACTTCGCCGTCGCGCGCGTTCGTGCTGATCGCGCAGTGGCGGGCGGAGCTGTGCCGCAGCACGTTGGTGACCGCCTCGCGCAGCACGGCGCCGAGCGTGGTCTCCACCTCGGTGCCGAGCATGCCGTGACCGAGCTCCAGCGTGACCTCGATGCCCGCGGCCGCCAGCACCGAACGTGCCGATTCCGCCTCGCCCGCCAGCGACAGCCTCCCCCGCTCGCCGGAGACGGTCCGCAGGTCGCCCATGGCCTGCTCGGTCATGGCCAGCACGTCGTCCAGTTCGGCGCGGGCGCGTTCGGGTTCCAGCCGCCTGGCCAGCTCGCTCTTGAGCAGGATCGCCGCCAGCGTGTGCCCGAGCAGGTCGTGCAGGTCACGCGCGGCCCGCAGCCGCTCCTCCACCACCACCGACCTGGCCAGCCCGTCCTTGGCCGCGTTCAGCTCCCGGTCCAGCCGCGCCAGCGTGAACAGCCCGTAGATGACCAGCCCCGTCACGAGCGTGCTGACCGTGTAGTTCACCACCAGCGGGTACGGCAGGCCGATCACCAGCCCGGTGCCCCCCACCACCGCCATGACGGCGGCCACCAGCGGCACCGCCGCTCGCAGCCGCAGGGCCAGCAGCAGCGGCCCGGTCAGGAACCCGGTCGTCACCAGCCAGGCCTGCTCGAACACCGGGATCGGGGCGAGCGTCAGCACACCCATGACGATCAGCGCGATCGGATGCCTGCCCTCGATCGAGCGCAGGTGGATGACGATGATGACGACCAGCAGAGGAAGGGGCCACCATGAGCCGGCCAGCAGCAACGCCTTGGCCGAGAACCCGACCAGCACCGCCGCGAGCACCGCCGTCGACAGCTTGCTGGACAGGGCGGGCGGGTCCGGCAGCGTGGTGCCGGGCAGCGCCACCTCCACGAAGACCTGGGCGTTGTCGTCGACGCCAGTGGTGAGCGTGCCACCGGCCGCCGTGACCTGGGCGGGGAGATCGGCCAGGAATTCGTCCGTGGCGCTGGGAGTGCCGTCGTGGGCGATGCTCAGCCGGACGGTGCCGTCTTCTGTGGCGGACTCGATCACGCAGCGGGAGGCGGCGCGGCGCCGGACGATCTCGGTCACAGCCTCGCGCAGGACGGTGGCCAGCAGCGCGCCGGCCGGGCCGAGCGGTTCCGCGTGCCGCATCCGCACCTCGGTGGCGATGCCCGCGGCGATCAGCATGCCCTTGGCGGTGGTGAGTTCGGGGGCCAGCGACATCGCGCGGTAGCCGACGGCGGCGGCTCTGGCCTCGCTCAGCGAGTGCCGGGCCGATTCCACGTCAGGCGTGCCCTTCCGGGCGCTGGCCGCGATCGTGTCGAGCGCGGCGCCCAGGCTCTGGTTGAGTTCCGCCGCGATGCGGAGCTGTTCCTCGGCCGCCGCGGTCATCGCCAGCGACAGGCGAGCGGCGGTCACTTCCTGGATCCGGTCCAGCATCGTGGCCAGGCCGTAGACGATCAGGGCGATCAGGACCATGCTGATCACCGGGTCGGCCGGTCCCAGCAGCAGCGCGCTGCCCGTCACCACGAGGGCGAGCGGCCAGGACCTGGTCAGCAGCAGGGAACCGGCGACGAAGCCGAGGATGCCGACCGAAGTGTCGAACACGAACACGGAACCGTAGGCGGCGGCGGCCTGCAGCGCGATCAACCACCAGGACCGGCGCCGGGTGAAGAGCACCTGTAAGCCGAGTACCGCCAGGGCCAGGGGTGACCCGGCTATCGCGTAGACGCCTGCTAACCCGGCCAGCACCAGAAGGACGGTCCACTTTGCCCACGTTTGCACCCACGTAGCCTACGAGCACCGTTGCCGCCGCCATCACCGCGAGGAGCACCGGCGGCCAGGAAACTGGACCACTTCCACGATTGACGAGCATCGGGCACGTATCTGGGACGCGCCGGGCACTCTCCGGAGGGGCGGCCGCACACATCCCATGGAGGCGCCCATGCCCAGGATCGGGTTCGAATGGCAGTTCCAGCGTACTGAGCTGAGGTTTCTGAGGAATTCCAGGGACGGCTGGCAGGCCGAGGAAGCCCTGCCGTCCAAGGGACGGGTCTGCTACTGGCAGGACCCCGGGGTGGCCATCGAGTCCGACGGCGGCGACGTCGAGATCATCACCGACTCGGTGACGACGTGGGCGGCCCTGCGCCGTCAGCTCGTCTTCATCGGCGAGCTGCTGAGCCTGCTGACGAGCCGTTCACCCGACCCCGCCGCGCTTCCTGCCGCGTTCCTCCAGGCCGACGAGGAGGAGGCCGACACGGCGACCGGCCCCAGGCGATCGAGCAGGAGCCGGACGAGCAACAAGACGCAGGCCGTGCGGGTGGCCCAGGGGCACCTGAGGACCCACGACGACGTCCAGCAGACCGACGGCCTGCGCTTCGTGCCGGGCACCAACGTGGGCAACATCGTCACCGTCGCGCTGGCGGCGCCCATCAAGAGGTGCGAATTCGACTCCGCCGGCAACCCGGTGGTGACGACCGCCTGTGCCGCGGGCGACGTCCTGGCCTTGACCGCCGGCGGGAACCTCGTCCACGGAACGGTCCAGGCCACCATCGACGTGCCGCTGGTGCAGCTGCCCGACCGGCTGAGGGTGCTCGACTTCGATCCGAGCGAGCGGGTGCACGCATGGCTGGCGGGACGCCATCAGACGGACAGCCTCATCGGGTTCGTCACGCTGATCCAGTACATGCTGTGGGTCTTCGCCCATCAGAAGCTCACCTCCGACGACGGGCCGAAGGCGGGCTTCGCGCTGCTGCCGCGTACGAACCTGCGCTCGGTCTACATGAACGCGCTGACCGAAGTGGAACGGTCCGCTTTCGACGCCATGGTCAACGCCCTGCCCGAGGACGAGCAGAATTCCCGGGTGTGCCCTCGGCCGTACGGTCTCGGCGGGCGGCACACGTGCGACAACCAGCTCACCCTCTTCTGGTGGCTGCGGTCGATCCAGGTCGGCGACCCCGGCCAGGGCGACGAGACGCTGGCCGTCCACATGAGCGGCGACGGCCCGCGCGGCGTCGCCTACGACGCGATGTCCCCGCCTCGCGGCTACCCCGCGCACGAGCCCTTCCCCGGGCGGCCGGCGGAATGGTTCACGTACTCCATGGGGCAGAAGACGACGCCGTACCGGGCCTCGCACGTGGTCGTGGAGTACCGGCAGACCGACCTCTTCGGCCTGAAGAACGGCATGGGAACGTACGAGCAGTTCGTCACCGCGGCGATGGACGCGGCCCGCAGCGCGGGTCTGGACGTGCCGGACTGACAACCTCCGCGCCCCGACGAAGGCCGGATCAGCCGGGTTCGGCCAGGTCGAGGAAGGCTCGTACGGCGGGCCCGCGGTCGCTCGGCGACACGACGGCCAGGGCGAGCGTGCGGGTGAGGCGTGGTTCGAGCGGCCTGGTGACGACCGGTCCGAGCTCGGCCGGCAGGCCGAGCTCGGGCACGATGCTGACGCCCAGGCCCGCGGCCACCATTTCGAGGATGGCCGACTGGCCGCCGGCCTCGTAGGCGACGTCCAGCTGGACGCCGGCCTGGCGTGCCGCTTCGGTGATGAGCGGGCGGCAGCCCGCCGTGGTGAGGATGAACGGCTGCCCGGCCAGGTCGGCGATGTGGACGCTCTCCTGCCCGGCCAGGCGATGGCCGTCCGGCACCACGGCGACCATCTCGTGGGTGCTGAGCGGGATCGTGTGCAGGCCGGGGGCGGGGAGCGTGACCACGCCGACCTCGGCCGCGCCCCCGCGCAGCCAGCCGCGGACGTCGTCGTCGGCCCCCTCGAACAGGCGCACCTGGACCTGGGGGTAGCGGTCGGTGAAGGTCCGCAGCCGGGGGGCGATGAGGGTGCCGGTGGCGCTGGGCAGGCTGGCCAGCCGGAGCGGCCCGGTGACCTCACCGGCGGCGGCCGCCACCTCCGCGCGGATCAGGTCGAAGTGGCGCAGAGCCTCGCGAGCCCGGAGATGGGCCCGCCGTCCGGCCTCGGTGAGGGCGATGCCGTCGGCGTGCCGGACGAACAGGGGGGCGCCGAGCTCACGTTCGAGGGCGGCGACGGCGCGGCTGACAGCGGGCTGGGACATGCCGATCAGATCCGCCGCCGCGGTGAAGCCGCCTTGCTCGGCGACCGCGATCAGCACTCGGAGCTGCGTCAACGTCATGGGGCCATACCCTAAACGGTATTTGACCGGCGCTGCTCCATTCCCTGATGGTTATGGCCATGTCCACACGCATGACGATCGAGGTCGACGGCCGCATGGCCAGTTGTCTGACGGCGGGCGAGCACGGCCCGCAGGTCCTGTTGCTCCACGGCACCTACTGGAGCCGGGTCTGGCTGCCGGTGCTCGACGACCTGGCCGCGGCCGGGTTGCGGCCGGTCGCCGTCGACCTCCCCGGCCTGGGCCGCTCGGAGGGGGAGCTGACGCCGGAGACGGCCACCGTGCCCGCACTGGCCGCCTGGGTGGCGCGGTTCGCGGCGGCGCTCGGCATGGACGCGCCGGCGGGCGTGGCCGGCCACGACATCGGCGGTGCGATCGCCCAGCGGTTGCTGGTGGGCGGCGAACTGGCAGTGCACCGGCTGGCGCTGGTGAACTCGGTGAGCTACGACTCCTGGCCGGTGCCCGGCGTGGCGCGTTACCGCGACCCCGCCGTGGTCGCCGCCACCACCGTGGAGGAGTTGCTCGCCGCCCGGCGCGTGGCCGTTTCCACCGCCCTGGCCCGGCCTGTCGCCGAAGGGGAGCTGGCCGACTATCTCGACCCGTGGCGCGAACCACGCGTGGCGCGGTCCTGGATGGCGCTGGCCGGCGCCGCCGACAGCCGCCACACCCTCGACCTCATGCCCGCCCTGCTCGCCTGCGACGCGCCGAAGCTGCTGGTGTGGGGCGAGGACGACACCTTCCAGAAGGTCGGCTACGCGCAGCGGTTCGCCGACGAGGTGCCGAACACCACGCTGGTGCGGGTCGCGAAGGCCGGTCACATCCCCATGGAGAACGATCCCGCGATGGTCGCCCGCACGCTGGCCGCGTTCTTCCTGGCTTGACGGTCCGCCGCTCGCCGCGCCGCTGAAATCGAAGGGAATTCCTGCGCCTTTCATCGAATTAAAATGGCCGGCGGCGCATTACAGAATGCCGCACCCCCTAGGGGAGCCGTAGGGGGGCCTTAGGGGGATATCGCTCCAGGTCTGGTGCATACCATGTCGGGTGAATCAGTGAGGGTTTGCGAAGCATGTCTGGATACTCCGCCGGCAGCTCCACGAAAGGACCCCGAATATGCGTGTGGTGATCACTCAAATCGCGGCGACCAGTCATCTTTGCCTGACCGCACCGATCGGATGGGCGCTCAAGGCGGCAGGGCACGACGTGGTGGTGGCCACACAGCCGGATCTCCTCAACGCGGTGAACAATACGGGGTTGACCGGCGTGGCGGTCGGCAAGGAGGCGAGGCTCGCCGAGCGTATGGCGAACCTGCAGCCGGAGGAGACCATTCACGGCACCGAATATGACATCACCGAGACCCGGCCCCACGTCCTCACCTATGAATACACGCGCGACACCCTCGCGGCGCTCGCCTCCCCGCTGTCGCTGGACCTCATGGTCGACGACACGATGTACGACGACCTTGTGGCCTTCTGCCGGCACTGGAGGCCCGACCTGGTCGTCTGGGACTCGGTCACCTTCTCCGGGCCGGTGGCGGCGACCGTGTGCGGCGCGGCGCACGTCCGGACGACCTGCGGCCTGGACCACTGGGCGCGCATGCGCGAACTGTTCCTGCGTCTGCGCAGGGATCGCCCCGGCGCCGAGGACGAGGACCCGGTCCGCGACTGGGTGGCCGCCAAGCTGGCGAAGTACGGCTGCGATTACGACGAGAGCGTCATTCTCGGGCACGCCACGCTCGATTCCGTCCCGTCCTGGCTGAGATATCCGACGGAGTCGGCTCACCTGCCCATGCGCTATGTCGCGCACAACAATCCCGGGGCATTCCCCTCCTGGCTGTCCGAGTCGATTCCGGATCGCCCCCGCGTCTGTCTCACCATGGGAGTCTCGCTGGAGGAAGTGTGGCGCGCCGGCGCCACCTTCGCGCTCAAGGACCTCTACGAGGCGATCGTGGACCTGAACGTCGAAGTCATCGTGCTGAGCGAACCGCCCTTCGGGGATTCCGTGACGGCGATCCCGGACAATATTAAATTCGCCGGATTCGTCCCGAACAATTTCCTGCTGAAGAGCTGCGCCGCGATCATTCATCATGGCGGCTGGGGAACCACGGCGACGGCGATACTGAACGGCGTACCGCAGATCATCATTCCGCATTCCGTCTACGACGCCCACCAATTGGCCGAGGGGGTCGCCACCCGCGGCGCGGGCGTGCATCTTCCGCCCGACCAGGTGAGTGCGGCGAGCCTTCGCCGGGAACTGCAGCGGGTCCTGGAGGAGCAGACGTTCGCCCGGAGCGCGGCGGAGATCCGTCAGGACATGCTCTCCATGCCCACTCCGCATGACATCGTCAAGGACCTTGATGATCTCGTGAGCCGTCATCGGCAGGCGACCCCCATGCGATGAGCGCGGAGGAGGCGGCAAATGGCTGACGAAGAAAAACTCCTCAAGTATCTGCGCCAGGTGGCCGAGGAACTCCAGCACGCCAACCAGCGCCTGCGTGAGCTCGACGCGAAGGAGCACGAACCGATCGCGATCGTGGGCATGGCCTGCCGGCTCCCCGGCGACGTCGGCTCTCCCGAGGACCTGTGGCGCCTGGTGAGCGAGGGCAGGCAGGGGGTCGGGCCTTTCCCGCAGGACCGGGGCTGGAGCCTCAGGACCACGATGGACGACTCCCCCGACGGCCTCCCCTACGTCCTGGAAGGCGGCTTCCTGCGGGACGCGGGAGGGTTCGACGCGGCGTTCTTCGGGATCTCCCCGAGGGAGGCGCTGGCCATGGATCCCCAGCAGCGGCTGCTGCTGGAGGTGTGCTGGGAGGCCCTGGAGCGGGCCGGGATCGACCCGCACACCCTGCGACGCACGGCGACCGGCGTGTTCGTCGGCGCGTTCGGCAACGACTACGGGATCGGCGGCGGCCCCTTCCCCGAGGGCACCGAAGGCTACCTGGGCACGGGGACGTCGAGCTCGGTGATGTCCGGGCGGGTGGCGTACACGCTGGGGCTGGAGGGGCCGGCTCTGACGGTGGACACCGCGTGCTCGTCCTCGCTGGTGGCGATGCACCTCGCGTGCGCGTCGCTGCGGCGCGGGGAGAGCAGGCTCGCGCTCGCCGGAGGCGTGACGATCCTCTCCACCACGCAGATCGTGGACATCGGACGCCAGCTCGGAGGATTGGCCCGAGACGGCCGCTGCAAGGCGTTCTCCGACGACGCCGACGGCACGATCTTCTCCGAGGGCGTCGGGATGGTGCTGCTGGAACGGCTGACCGACGCCCGCGCCAACGGGCATCCGGTGCTGGCGGTGGTGCGGGGATCGGCGGTCAACCAGGACGGCGCCAGCAACGGGCTGACCGCGCCCAACGGCCCGTCGCAGGAACGCGTCATCCGTCATGCCCTGGCCGACGCCCGGCTGTCGGCGTCCGAGGTGGACGTGGTGGAGGCGCACGGCACGGGCACCGCGCTGGGCGACCCGATCGAGGCGCAGGCGCTGCTGGCCACCTACGGGCACGACGGCGACGCGGCGGAGCCGGTGTGGCTGGGATCGGTCAAGTCGAACATCGGGCACACCCAGGCGGCCGCCGGCGTCGCCGGTGTGATCAAGATGGTCATGGCCCTGCGGGAAGGCCACCTGCCGCGGACCCTGCACGTGTCGGCTCCCACCCACCACGTGGAGTGGGGCGACGGGCCCGTACGGCTGCTGGAGCAGGGCCGGCCCTGGCCGGACCGGGGCAGGCCGCGGCGGGCGGGAGTGTCGTCCTTCGGGGTCAGCGGCACCAACGCCCACCTGGTTCTCGAACAGGCCCCCGACCCCGATCCGCCCGCAGACTCCCACGCCTCCGGTGTCATGGCGCCAGGACGGGTGCCGTGGACAGTGCCGTGGACGGTGTCGGGCCGGGGCGAACGGGCCTTACGGGCTCAGGCCGGACGCCTGGCCGCCCACGTGCGCGAGCACGCGGAGCTGGAGCCGGAGCCGATCGGGCACGCCCTGGCGACCCGGCGTACGCACTGGGAGAACCGGGCGGTCGTGGTGGGCCGGGACCGGACGGAGCTGCTGGCGGGCCTGACGGCGCTGGCCGAGGGCCGCTCGCACGCGTCGGTCGTCGAGGGGGTCGCCGCCGGAGGGCGGCGCGACGCGGTGTTCGTCTTTCCCGGACAGGGTTCGCAGTGGGCCGGAATGGGCCTGGAGCTGCTGGAGGACAGCCCCGTGTTCGCCGCCCGCCTCCGCGACTGCTTCGCCGAGATCGAGAAGCTGGTCGACTGGAAACCGCTGGACGTGCTGCGCCAGGCCCCGGGCGCGCCGGATCTGGAGCGGATCGAGGTTCTGCAGCCCCTGACGTTCGCCATGATGGTGTCGCTGGCGGCGTTGTGGGAGTCGGTGGGGGTGCGCCCGGTGGCGGTGGTCGGCCACTCGCAGGGCGAGCTGGCCGCCGCGTGCGTGGCGGGGGCGTTGTCCCTGCCCGACGCCGTGCGCCTCATCGTGGGGCGGAGCCGCCTGTTCGCGGACCGGCTGGCAGGCCGGGGCGCCATCGCGGCGGTCGAGCTGGGCGAGCTCCGGGTGCGTCAGGTCATCGCCGACTGGGGCGTCCCGGTGACCGTCAGCGCGACCAACAGCCCCACGGCCTCGGCCGTGTGCGGCAGCCCGCAGGCGCTGGCCGACTTCGTCTCCCGCTGCCGGGCCGCGCGCATCCAGGCCCGCTCGCTGACCTCGACGGTCCCGTCCCACTCCGCCGAGGTCGAGCCGCTGCGGCAGGAGTTCCTGGACCTCGTCGGGCCCCTGGCCGCCCACCCGGCCCGCGTGCCCTTCTACTCCACCGTCACCGCCGCGCCGATCGACGGCGCCGAGCTGACCGCCGAGTACTGGTACCGCAACGCGCGTGAACCGGTGCGGTTCCACCCTGTCATCCAGCGTCTGCTGGCCGACGGGCACCACACCTTCCTGGAGGTCAGCCCTCATCCCGTGCTCACCATGAGCGTCCAGCAGACCATCGAGCAGAGCGGCGCCGACGCTCGCGCGCACTCGTCGCTGCGCCGTCACGAGGGCGGCGGGCGCCGGTTCCTGCTGTCGATGGGTGAACTGCACGCCCATGGCACGTTCGTCGACTGGCCGGCCGTCCTGCCGCCCGATGGCGGCGTGGCCTACCTGCCGACCTACGCCTTCCGCCACCAGAGCTACTGGCTGCGGCCTTCCGCCGCGGCCAGGGCCGCGGACGACGACGGGTTCTGGTCCATGCTGCGGGACGCCTCCCCCGGCGACCTGGCCCGGCGCCTGGACGTGGACGCCTCCGCCGTGGACGCGGTCGTTCCCGCGCTGACCCGGCTGCGGCAGCGCCAGCGCGACGAGAGCGTGCTGCGACGCTGGCGCTACGAGATGGCCTGGCACCCGGTGCCCCCTTCTCCCGTCGGCGACCCGTCCGGCCTGGGCCGATGGCTCGTCGCCGTCACCGCCGGAACCGCGGGCGACCCGCTGCCCGGCCGGATCGCCGACGACCTGACCGCCCATGGCGCCCAGCTCGTCACCGTCGAGCTGGCCGACGCCGATCGCACGCGGCTCGCCGAGCAGATCCGGCACGCCTGCTCCGACGCCCCCGTGACCGGCGTGCTCTCCCTGCTCGGCCTCGACCAGGACGCACATCCGGAGTTCCCGCCCCTGACCCGCGGAGCGGCCGCGACCGTCACCTTGATGCAGGCCCTGTCCGACGCCGGCACGACCGCGCCCCTGTGGGTGGTGACCTCCGGGGCGGTGGCCGTCCACGCCTCCGACGAGGTGAGAGACCCGGGCCAGGCGTGGTTGTGGGGCCTGGGCACGGTCGCCGCCCTGGAACAGCCTGCCACGTGGGGCGGCCTCGTCGACGTGCCCGCCCTGCCCGACCCCGAGGACCTGGCGTGCCTGCGGGCGGCGATCGCCGGCGCCGGCGGCGAGGACCAGATCGCCGTCCGCGCCCATGCCTCCCACGCCCGTCGTATGATCCGCGCGCTGCCCGACGACCGGGACTCCGCTCCCTGGCGTCCGCACGGCACCGTCCTGATCACCGGCGGCACCGGGGGCATCGGGCGGCAGCTGGCCCGCCGGCTGGCCCTTCAGGGCGCCGACCACCTGATCCTGCTCAGCCGGCGCGGCCCCGACGCCGAAGGCGCCGGCGACCTCCAGGCGGAACTGTCCGCGACAGGCAGCACGGTGAGCGTCGTCGCCTGCGACATCACCGATCCCGACGCTCTGCGCGCCGCCCTGGACCGCCTGCCTCATCCGCTGACGGCCGTGATCCACACCGCCGGGGTCGCCGCGCCCGACCGCCTCATCACCGAGCAGACCCTGGCTGACGTCGCCCGCATCGCGGACCCGAAGGTCTCGGGCACGCTCGCCCTGCACGAGGTACTGCGCGACCACTCCCCGGAGGTCGTCGTCCTGTTCTCCTCCGGCGCCGCCGTCTGGGGCCAGCACGGCCAGGCCCCCTACGCCGCCGCCAACGCCTTCCTGGACGCCTTCGCGGCGCACCGGCGCGCCGCCGGGCTGCCCGCCACGTCCATCGCCTGGGGCGCCTGGGGCGGCGGCGGCATGGTCGACGCCGCCGTCGGCGATCGGCTGGCCAGGATCGGCGTCCGGATCATGCCGCCCGACCTGGCCGCCGAGGCCCTCTCCCATGCCCTGGCCGCGCCCGATCGGCAGCACGTCGTCACCGACATCGAGTGGGACCGTTTCGCCCCCGCCTACTCCCTGTCGCGCCCCCGCCCTCTGGTGTCGGCCGTCCCTGAGTACGCGCAGGCCCTGGCGACCGACACCACCGCCGCCGCCGGCGCCCAGGACACCGACCTCCGCAGGAGACTCGACCCGCTGTCCCCCGCCGCACGGCAGGACGCCCTGGTCGCCCACATCCGGGCGGAGGCCGTGAAGATCCGCGGGCTGGCCGGTGTCGAAGCGGTGGGGCCGGACAAGAACTTCCTCGAAGTCGGCTTCGACTCGCTGGGCGCGGTGGAGCTGCGCAACGTCCTGAACCGGATCACCGGGCTGCGCCTGCCGGCCACCCTGGTCTTCGACCAGCGCACCCCCGCCAACCTGGCGCGGTATCTCCTGGCGGAGCTCTACGGGCAGGACGGTGCCGGTTCCGCCCTTAACGGCAACGGCTCACTCAGCACGCTGCTGCACGAGGCGACCGCCGGCGGCAAGCTGCACGAGGCGATCGCGATGCTGGAGGCCGTGGCGAAGCTGCGTCCCTCCTTCCGGGCCGGGGAAACGCCCGCCAAGGCCCCGGCGCCGCTGCTGCTGGCGTCCGGGCCCGAGTCGCCCCGGCTGTTCTGCTTCAGCACCCCGGTGGCGCTGGGAGGGGCGGCGCAGTTCGCGCGGCTGGCGGCCGGGTTCCAGGGCGTCCGCGATCTCTACGCGCTGCCCGTGCCGGGATTCGCGCCGGAGGAGCCGCTGCCCGACAGCGTGGACGCCGTGGTCCGCTTCTGGGCGCAGTGCGCGGCCGAGGCGGCCGGCGGGCGACCGTTCGCGCTGCTGGGCTACTGCGCCGGCGGGAACTTCGCCTATGCGGCGGCGGCCCACCTGGAGGGCATCGGCCTCCATCCGGAGGGGCTCGTGCTGCTGGACACGTTCCCCGATCTCACCGTCGTCGACGAGATAGGCGACGCGATGACGGAGGGCATGTTCGAGCGCGAGGATCGTTTCGGTCCGTTCACCGACGCCAGGATGGCCGCGATGGGCCGTTATTACCGCCTGACCAAGGAGCTCTTCGAGCACACCGGCCCGGCACCGGTCAAGACGCCGGTTCTCTGCCTCGCCCCCGACACTCCGCTGCCGTCGGGCCCCGACGGACAACGACGCCGGACAGGGCAGTGGCGGGCCACCTGGCCGGGCGAACACACCTTGTGCGAAGTCAGAGGTGACCATTTCACGGTTCTCGAAAGCGAGGCCCCGACCACGGCTGCGGCGATCGACGACTGGCTCAGGTCGCTGGGCGGGTAGCGACTTTCGGGCGGCTTTGTGATCTGATTCATGCGACGCCGCCACAGGCGCCCCTCACGACAGCGCTTCCCTGACATCACCGTGCTCGGAGACAAAACGTGAACGTCGTTGGCGAAGGCAAGAAGGCAGGAAAGCAGTGGGCCGGGCTGGCCGTCCTCATGCTGCCTTTGCTGATCACCTCCACCACCGTCACCGTCCTGTTCTTCGCGCTCCCGGCCATCACGGCCGACCTGCGACTGAGCGGGGTCGAGCAGCTGTGGATCGTGGACATCTACACGTTCGCGCTGGCCGGGCTGCTGCTCCCCATGGGGAACCTGGGTGACCGGATCGGGCAGCGGCGCCTGCTGCTGGCCGGATCGGCGGTGCTGGGCATCACCTCGGCCGGCGCCGCCTTCGCCCCCAGCGCGGAGTTCCTCATCGTCGCGCGCGGGTTGCAGGGCCTTGCCGCGGCCAGCCTGATGCCGGGCACGCTCGCCCTGATCCGGGTCATGTTCACCGACACCCGCAAACGCCAGATGGCCATCGCCCTGTGGGCGGCCACGCTCTCCGTCGGCAGTGTGGTGGGCCCGATCGTCGGCGGCTGGATGCTGGAGAGGTTCTGGTGGGGATCCATCTTCCTCATCAACGTTCCCCTGGTCGCGCTGGTGCTGGTCGTCGGGCCGTTCCTGATTCCCGAGAGCCCCGATCTCGATGCGAGCAAGTCCTTCGACATCGCGAGCGGCACACTCTTCCTGCTGGCGGCCCTGCCGCTGGTGTACGCGATCAAGCAGCTCTCGTCCGGCGGGGACCTGCGCGCCTGTGTGGCCGGCGCCGCGGTGGGGTCGGTCTTCCTGACGCTCTTCCTGCGCCGGCAGCGGCGGCTGGCGGCGCCGATGGTGGATCTGAGCCTGTTCCGCAACGTCGGGTTCAGCCTCTCCCTGACCTCCGCGGCAGTGGCGATGTTCTCCCTCGTCGGGACGACGCTGTTCCTCACCCAGTACCTGATGCTGGTGCTGGACCTGCGGCCGGTCGTGGCGGGCCTGGCGACCTCGCCCGCGGCCGTCACCTCCATCCTGGGGGCCACGCTCGCCGCCCGCATCGCCCGGCAGGTCAGGCCGGGGTTCATCATCGGCCAGGGCATGCTCTCGATGGCGGTGGGGTTCCTGCAGGTCGTGCGGTTGGACGCGCAACCGGACCCGGTGACGCTCGTCGCGGCGACGGCGCTGCTGGGCTGGGGCATCGGCTCGGCCTCGGCGGTGACCTCCGACATGGTCGTCGCGCTGGCGCCGCGCTCCAAGGCCGGCGCCGTCTCGGGGACGTTCCAGTTCAGCACCGAGTTCGGAGCCGCGCTCGGCGCGGCCGTGCTGGGCAGCATCGGGCTGGCGGTCTATCGCAGCTCGCTGCTCGGGTCCGACCTGACGGGAATGCCGGAAGTGCCGCCGGCGGCGGTGCGGGAAACCCTCGGCGGCGCGTTGGCGACGGCGGAAAAGCTGTCCGGAGAATCCGGCGAGATTTTACGGGCCGCCGCGCGTGCGGCGTATGTCGACGGCATGCACATTGCCGCCGTCTCCAGCATGGCCATATCCGTGCTGGCGGGCGTTCTGGTCATCATCGGGCTGCGCCGGAAGAAGGCCGACTACGGGGCCCGGTGAAGCAGCGGAAAAGCCTGACGCATTTCGGCTCAACCAAAACTCCGGCGGGTCACGGACCTTCATATTGTGTAAGTCGCGTGTTTATTCCGCGGACATCGTCCTGACCACTGTTTACACCCCAAAGTAGGGTGTCAGTTATGTCGCGCGCCTTGGCACGGCAGGCCGCCGAAGAAAGTTCGGCGATTGACTGGGCAAATTGCGCGTCTTAACTATACTGATCGAATAGTCACCTCACATGGTTGGACCGGCCCGGGGAGCGGCCGACCTCCGCCTCGCTCTCCCCTGTGGCCGGCTTCCAGCCGGTGACGCGCCTACTCCACAGCGTCTTCATACGGGGAGGATTCGGCAAATGCATACGTTCGCCGAGAGGGTCGATTTCTGCTCCGAACGTGTGCAACGGATAGCGTTCGACCCTCTGGCGGCGTCGAGCGAGAACACCATCGCGACGTTGCAGGAAGGCGCGGAACCAGGCTCGCCGGCGGACACGGAACGTGAAATTCAGGTGACGCAGCAGACGGATCCGTTCCTCGGCAGCCTGTCGGAGGAGTCCGAGCTCGTCCCCGTCACCGTCCTGCGGCCGGGAGACTCGCCCAGGATCGCCGGCCAGGATCCGCTGCACGTGCGCGCGCTGGCCCAGCTCGACATCGAGTTGCCGTCGATCGTGGTCCATCGTCCCACCATGCGGGTCATCGACGGCATGCATCGGCTGAACGCGGTGCGCCTGCGTGGCGGCACCACGATCAGGGCCAGATTCTTCGACGGCAGCGACCACGACGCCTTCGTGCTGGCGGTGAAGCTGAACTCGGCGCACGGCCTGCCCCTGTCGCGGGCCGACCGCACGGCCGCGGCCGCTCGCATCCTCGTCTCCCACTCGGACTGGTCGGATCGGCTGGTGGCCAAGCTGAGCGGCCTGTCGCACACGACCGTCGCCTCCATCCGCAGGCGTTCAACTGGCAATTCCCAGCAGTTGAACGCCCGCACGGGTCGCGACGGGCGCACCCGTCCCCTGAGCACGTCGGAAGGGCGTCAGCTGGCCGGACGGCTGATGGCCGAGCGGCCCTCGGCCCCCCTCCGCGAGATCGCCGAGGCGGCGGGGATCGCGCTCGCCACGGCGAGGGACGTCCGCGAACGGGTGCGCCGCGGTGAGGACCCGGTCCCCGGCAAGCTGCGCGACGACGACGTCCAGCAGGCCGACCAGCCGCGCAAGGCGCCCCAGAGCGCGCCGCCGGAGGAGATCGCCACCGTGCTCGAACAGCTCAGACGCGACCCGTCGCTGCGGATGAGCGAGAGGGGACGCACGATCCTCCGCCTGCTGGACATCGCGCAGATGGCCTCACGGACGAGCGACTGGACCATGCTCAGCGACAGCGTGCCGCCGCACTGCGCGACCCGGCTGGCGCGGGTCGCGCGGGCGAGCGCCGAAGCCTGGCTGCACTTCGCCCAGGCGATCGAGAAGCGCGAGAACCCTGTCCCCGATCACAGGACCTCCGCCTGACCTCTCGACCGGCCCCGGGCGCACGCCCCTACGAGCTGGAGAGCAGGAGCGGCAGGTCCTTGCGGCCCTTCACGTTGAGCTTCCGGTACGTGCTCGTGAGGTGCTGTTCGACCGTGCTGGCGGTGATGTGCATCCGGCTGGAGATCTCCCGATTGGTGTATCCCAGCGCCGCCATCAGGGCGACCCGGTGTTCCGACGGGGTCAAGGTGTTCTTCACGACGTTGAAGCTGTTCTCGGCGATCACTGACACCTCGTTCCTGACCGGCGCGGCCTTGCATTTCTTGGCGAGGCTGTCGGCCTCCCGGATCACCAGGCTGGCCTGGTCCGCCTCGCCCAGCACGGCGAGCGAGTAGCCGAGCTGCATCAGCGCGTTCACCAGCTGCACGTCGCGGCCGGCGTCCAGCAGGATGTCGATGGCCTGGCGCAGCAGCCGCGGCCGCCTGCTGACCTCCTCCGTCGAGGCCAGGACGGTCAACGACGCCGCCTTGATCCACGGCGTCTCGGCATGCCACCGGGAGCCGTGCTCGTCCAGCAGGGCGAGCGCGTAGGCGTTGTCCTTCAGCTCGACCGAGATCGCCGCCGCGTCCAGACGCCACGGGGACAGCAGCGGATTGTCCAGCCCCCAGTCGCACATCAGCTTGCCGCACTTCAGAATGTCGCGGCGGGCCGCGTCGGGCTGATCGATGCTGGCCAGGTATCTCGCCCGCGCCGTCAGGTAGTGCAGCCCGTACCTGGTCTGGAAGACGGACTTGGCGAGGGGGCGGTGGATGTAGCGCTCGACCTGGTCGGGCCTGCCCATCTGCCGGTTCGCCTCGATGAGGCTGGCCAGCGGCAGCGCCGCGCGGACGCCCAGGCAGTGGGCCGGCAACATCTGGAGGGAGTTCAGGGCGTGCTCGACCGCCAGCGGCAGGTCCTCCATGGTGATGGCGATGTGGGCGCGGAAGGCGGCGAGCGCGCTGATCCAGGTCGGCGCGCGATGTCGCTCGGCGCGGCCGTACAGGGCCTCGGCCCAGGCGTCGGCCTGCTCGGCCTGGTTGGTGTAGACGAGCGAGAACAGGGCCGACTCGACGGTCTCCACCATGCATTCGTCCAGCTGCACGGATTGCAGGATGCGTTCCGCCGTCTTCAGCGCCGTCTCGCCCTCTTCGTGCCGCAGGTTGCTCCTGAGCGCCACGACCGCGCGCTCGTGCAGGTCCTCGCCGTGCTGCGCCTGGGGGACGCCGGTCGGGTACGCCGGGTCGTGAGCCCCTCGCACCATCCGGAGCAGGGGCGGGTACGTGCTGGCCAGCCATGCGCTCGCCGATCGGTACCAGACGCCGACGCGCGCCTGACTCCCCTCCGACTCCTGGAACATCGCCCTCAGCCGCTCGTAGAGCTGCGCCGCCTCGGCCGTGCGGCCGTGCCAGAGCATGCACATGAGCAGCCAATGGATCTCGCTCTCCCGCAGCAGCTCGTCCTCGGCGGCCTGGAGGAGCAGCGGAGTGTGGCTGATGGCCCTGGCGGGGTTCAGCAGCCATTCGGCCTTGGCCAGCGACATCGTGATCGGTACGCGCTGGTCGCCGTCGCCGCACAGCTCGGCGGCCACCCGGAAGTACTTCACCGCGAGGTTGAACTCGTGGCTCGCCATGGCCTGGTCGGCGGCCTCGCGCAGGACGTCCAGCGCCCAGCCGGCGCGCTGGCCGCCGCCTTCGAGCAGGTACTCGGCCACCAGGCCGGCGTGGCAGCCGGCCGAGTACAGCACCTTCGCCGCCCGCCAGTGCAGATCCTGGGAGGCCGCGCGTTCGAGCGAGGCGAGGACGGCCGTCCTGGCGACGGGATGTCGGAACCGGGTCGACTCCAGCACGCCGACGGTCTCCAGCCACTGCAGGATGCGTTCGACCGTCGCGATCTCGATCTCCAGCATCTCGGCCAGCAGATGGGGCGTGGACGCGCTGCCCAGGACGGCGACTCCTTGAGCCGTTCTCAACGCCGTGGGCCCGCTTCGGTGCAGCAGCGTCCTCAGCGATCCGGCGAAGATGTCCCCGTCGACGTGCTGCCGTTGCTCGATCAGCGCGCGAATGAGCAGCGGATTTCCGCCGGTGAGCTGATGCATGTCGGCCACGAATTGTTCGTCCGATTTCCCTTCGGCGTCCTGGACGAGCATCTGGGAAGCGCCGGCCGGAGAAAGCGGGTTCAGCCGGACGCGCACACACAGCGGGTGGTACAGGAAATTGGTCTCCACCCGGCTGGCCACACCGGTCGCGTCCTCGTTCGCGGTCAACGCGAGGAAAATCCTGGCGTTGTGCATACGCCCCACGAAATGATGCAGGATTCGCAGCGACGGCGAATCCGCGTATTGCACGTCGTCCACCGCGATCAGCAGGGTCCGGTTCCGCGCATAACCGGCCATCGCATTCCACAACTCGTAGGCCAGGTCCAGCGAGCCCGACTCCTCGGCCTCGCCGCCGCCTCGCTGCGAGGTCGACCCCTCCGTCAGGCCCAGCAGGCGCAGCTCCTGGTAGAGCTGGTTGACCAGGCCGAACGGCACAGCGCGCTCGTCCCGCAGGCACGTGGCGCTGATGCAGGTGATGTCCGACTCCATCGCCAGGTCGTTCAGGGCGTGCAACAGGCGCGTCTTCCCGAAGCCCGTCGGAGCGACGATGAGAGCGAAATGCCCCCGTCTTTCGTCGCTCTCGGCCAAGGCATATTTGAGCAGTTCGACCTCGTACTCGCGTTCGATTAAATGCATGATTTCACACGCTCACCGCGAAATACGGGGGCGAATGAGGTACGTCAAGCGGAGTGCATAGTGCGCTGAGCGTCCCACGTGCAAGGTTGTCCCCCTTGATGGCAGTCCTTCATGCTCCACCGCCGAGCCGCAGCCAAGCCGACCCCGTCAACTCAAACACCAGATTGATATTTCAAGCTATCGCTCGCCTTGTCAACGGACCCGGTCACAATCCACAACACCGATCTTTAAAGATCTTGAACGGCTCCGCCTGCGGATTTCGGCCGATCGTGGACGCTCCCATCGGGTACGGCCGGGTGCTTGATATGGGCGAACGCGACGGTCGCGTGGACGTGCGGGCCGCGGCGGGCGGTGACAACCGGGACAGATCAGGGACGCCGGCCCGGGAAGCACCGACGAGCCCCCGACGCCTGATCACACCCCGCGATCCGGCGTGTACCGTGTGCGCAACTTCCGTTCTCCCGCTCTTTCCTTATGTGCACCGATTTCCAAGAAGCCGGTGAATTGACAGGCCCACCCCGCCCGGCGACGGCGCCGAAAGTCCGAGGGGCCGTCCCTGGCCGGATACACCCGTCCCGTGTAGGGGTGAGCACGGCACGTAGGGGTGTCCAGGACCTGGATGCGTAGTTAACTTTGCGCACGCACGAAATGCGCAGCAGCGACACCGGACAGCCGGAAACGAAAGCCGGCCGGCCGCTCCTCCGGTGGCGGAAGCGCCGAATTTCTCGAACAAGCGTCGAGGGCACGTCGTTCAACACGATTCGGTTCATAAGACGACGCACACCTTGGAGTCGCCACATGCCCGCGCCAGAAGAACAGCCGTACCGAGCCGTTTCGGAAATCGCGTACCTCAGCACGGACGGTGAGACATATGTCGCGCCCACGCCGCTGAAGGACCTCAAGAAATCCCTGCCGCTTCGTGTGCTCTCGGCCGAGGACTTCGCCTTCTGGCAGGCGAACGGCTATGTGGTGGTCAATCGGGCGATCACCACCGAGGCCGCCCTCCGCCTGCTGGGGTTCGCCTGGGACTTCCAGGGCCTCGACCCCGACAAGCCGGAGAGCTGGTACGCCTACCGGGAGTTCCGCTCGGACCTGGAACGGGACCTGTACGTCTACGGTTTCGTCGAGGCCTACCATCACCAGCTCATGTGGGACAGCCGCCAGACCCAGCGGGTGTACGACGCGTTCGTCGACGTGTGGGACTGCCCGGAGCTCTGGGTCACCCTCGACCGGCTCAACCTCAACCCGCCCAACGTCAAGAACCGTGACCGCAGGCTGGTCGCCCCCACGACCAGGGGGTTCGACATAGAGCTCCACTGGGACGTGGACTCCACCCGCAGCGTGCCGCCCCAGAGGGTCCAGGGGCTCATCGCGCTCACCGACACCGAGCAGTTGCTCGGCGGCTTCCACTGCATGCCGGACCTGTTCCGCCAGTTCGACGCGTGGAAGCTCGACCAGCCGGACGACCGCGACCCCTACCGGCCCAACGCCGACCGGAACAGGTTCCCCCTGGCCAGGCCCGAGCTCATGGCCGGCGACCTGCTGATCTGGGACGGCATGCTGGCACACGGTGTCGCGCCCAACCGCTCCCAGTGCGGCGTCCGGGCGGTCCAGTACCTGGCCATGATGCCCGCCCTGGAGTCGCACCACGCCCTGAGGACTTCCAGGGTGAAGTCCTGGCGGACCCTCAGCACGCCGGAATGGAACAGGACGCTGGTCGGCGACGCGACGTTGCACGAGTCGCTCAGGTACGGCCCGGCGAAGCTCAACGAGCTCGGCGAACGGCTGCTGGGGCTCACCTCTTGGACCGCGGGACCGGCTCTACGCTCGACTGGAGGAAGCGCATGCGCAGGAGGATCTGCCTGACCCTGCCCACCAACAGGGCCTGCACCGCCATGGTGTCGGCGCTGAGCCAGGAGGCCGCCCACGCGGCGGAGCACTTCGACGTGGACGTCCACGTGCTGATCCTGGACTCCTCCGGCCGGGAGGCCTTCGCGGAGCACGCACGAACCGTACGCGACACCCGCCAGGCGCCCGACGTGACCGTGCATCACCTGGACGAGGCGGAGCAGCGCGGTTTCCTACGGGAGATCATCCGCCGCTCCGAGCAGGCGCAGGCCGAACGTGTCCTCGCGCTCATGCTGCCCGAAGGGGTCTCGTACGGCTCCTGCACCAACAGGGCCTTCCTGATCGCCCGCGCGCTCGGGTGCGAGTCGGTCCACCGCCGGGACTCCGACAGCCGCTACCAGCTCCGGAACGGCCGGCCCGTCTTCCCCGTCCACCAGGAGCTCCTGTCCCTCGGGAAACGCACGTCCGACGCCGCGCGTCACGTGTCGCGGACGGCGCTGGAGCCCTGCCACGAGGACAGGCGGGTGGTGCTGGTCGGCGGCTCCTTCATCGGGGAGATGTCCGTGGACCTCGGTGAGATGCACCGGCTCCACCAGGGCCTCTACCACGACATCGTCGCCCTCTGGGCTCCCCTGACCTGGCCCGAGGAGAAGAAGCGCGAGCTGGTCGACGAGTCGTTCAAGGGCGCCGGGACGGAGGCGTTCACCCACGACCGGTCCGTCCTCGGCCGCGTCGATCCCATGCGGGTCGACATGTGCAACATCAGCTTCTTCCAGGTGCACGAACGTGTCCCGCTGCTGCCCGCGACCGACACCATCGGCAGCGACTACTTCCTGATCCACCTGGTCCACGCCGCGGGATTGCCGGGCGTCCTGCACAACCGCAACATCGTGAACTTCCACACCGGGGAACGGCGGACGGATTCCGGCTTCACGTCCTACCAGATGGCGTTCGTGAAGTTCCTCCTGTCGATGCTGTACCTGAACTGGATCTACACGAGGATGGGTGCGGCCGGCACGACGCTGCTCGACCAGGACGGCGCCGTCCGCGCCTCCCTCGTCGCCGAGCTCGTCCGGGAGTCCACCGCGCTGGACGTGTCGGAGAACGTGGCACGCCTTGACGTCCTAGAACGGTCCTTCCAGCGGCTCGGGGGCCGCTACGCCTCGATCGCCGACCGGCTGACCGGCCTCCGCCCGCGGTTGCTGGAGGAGGCCCGCCGGGACATGGAGGACTTCGCGCTGCTGATCGACTCCTGGGACGGGCTGATGCGGGCCGCCTCGACCGCCGGCTTCCACCAGCTGAGCCGGTAGCCGGAAGAGGAACCGTCATGCACGTCACGGCCCGCCTGCTGGCCGCACTGGAGGCCGCCACCGAGGACAGGTTCGTCTTCGATCTCCCGGGCATCGAGGAACGGTACGCGGCGCTGCTGCGCGAGCTGCCCGGCGTCTCGGTGCGATTCGCGATCAAGGCGTGCCCGGTCGCCGAGGTGCTGTCCTGCCTGGCGCGCAAGGGCTCCGGCTTCGACGCGGCGAGCCCCAACGAGGTGGCGCAGGCGATCGCGGCAGGCGCACCCCTCGACCGGATCCATTACGGCAACACCGTCAAGTCCGACCGGAACATCGCCGAGGCGTACCGGCTCGGCGTCCGGGACTTCGCCACCGACAGCGTGGAGGACGTGCGGGCGATCGCGGCCCACGCTCCCGGCGCCCGGGTGTTCTGCAGGCTGGCCACCGACGGCCGGGGCGCGATGTGGAGCCTGAGCGACAAGTTCGGCTGCTCGGCCGCCGACGTGCCCATCGTCATGGAGGCCGCGCTGACGGCGGGCCTGAGCCCCGCGGGCCTCTCCCTCCACGTCGGCTCCCAGCAGATGACGGCCGAGGCGTGGATCAGCGCCCTGGCCGGTCTGGCGGACGTCCTCGCCGCCCTGAACCGGCGCGGGATCCCCCTCACCCGGGTCAACCTCGGCGGTGGACTGCCCGCGCTCGGCTACCTGGACCACGGGGGCGGGCCGCTGAATCCGCCGCTGGACAAGATGTTCGCGGTGATCCGGGAAGGGATGCAGCGGCTGCGGGAGATCTCGCACCACGCGCTGGACTTCGTCATGGAGCCGGGACGGCATCTGGTCGCCGACCACGGCGCCCTGCGAGCGCACGTGTGCCGGCTGTCCACACGACGCCGGGCCGACGGCGAGCGCCAGTACTGGCTGTACCTCAGCTGCGGCAAGTTCAACGGCTTGTACGAGATGGACGCGGTGCAGTACCCGATGATCTTTCCCACCCATCCCGGCAGGGACCACGTCCAGGCGATCGTCGCGGGCCCCACCTGCGACAACCACGACACGTTCAACGAGGGCCGCGTCACGGTCCCCGTGCCCAGGGCCGTCGCGTCGGGAGATCCGGTCTGGCTGCTGTCCTGCGGCGCCTACGCCACCAGCTACACGACGCAGGGCTTCAACGGCTTCAGCCCACTCCCCTATGTCTGCGTCGATCGCGAGCGCGACCTCCCGCCGGAAGGCGAGGGCAGATGAGCCAGGACGTGCGCATCAGGGGCATCTCCGACGGCGACTGGGACGACATCGCGGCTCTTGAGTCCGTCGTGTACGGCGACGCGGGCCTCTCGGAGGGCCGGGCCGCGCTCCGATCCCGGGCCGAGGTCTCGCCGGACACCTGCTTCCTCCTGGAGTGCGGGCGGAGGCCGGCCGGCTACGTGATCGCCCTGCCGTACCCGATGTTCCGCTTCCCGGACCTGACCAGGCCGGAGCGGGAACGTTTCCGTTCGGCCAACCTGCACCTGCACGACCTCGTCATCGCCGAGGACTTCCGCGGCAGGGGGCTGGCCCGGCTGCTCCTGCGCCACCTGAGCGCGCACGCGGAACGGGCGGGGTTCGAACACATCTCCCTGGTCGCCGTCGAGGGCACGGAGCCCTTCTGGTCCGCGCAGGGATACGACGCCCATCGAGAGATCGCCGTCCCGAGCTGCTACGGCCGGCGTTCTAGGTACATGTCCACGCCGGTCACCGCAACGGGAGGGACTGAAACGCATGTCGCGTGCGCCCCATGACTTTCGACGGGCACAACTGGCCGTCGCCGCCCTGTTCTGCACGCTGGGGTTCCAGTACGCCACCTGGGCGGCCCGGCTGCCCGACATCAAGGCGCGGCTCGGGCTGAGCGAGGCCGAGGTGGGCCTGCTGCTGATGGCCTGCGGGGTCGGGGGCGTCCTGTCCTTCTCTCTCGTCCCGGTGCTGACCAAGCGTCTCGGGTCACGACGTCTGGCGCTGTTCTCGGCCCTGTACATGGGCGTCCTCCTGATCGCCCTGGCCGTGGCGCCGAACTACCCGACCGCGCTGGTCATCATGTGCGGTGACGGGATCGGCGCCGGCGCGTTGAACGTCGCCATGAACGCCCAGGGAGCCGCGCTCGAATCCCGCTTCCGGCGCACCACCATGAGCAGGCTGCACGCCACCTTCAGCGGCGGGGCCCTGCTCGGCGCGGTCCTCGCCTCGGGCGCCACCTCGCTGACGCCGGCCGTCCTCGTTCACTTCGTGCTGGCCGCCGCGCTCATCCTCCTGCTCACGACGTACGCCCGAAGGGGTCTCCTGGCCGACGCGCCCCCGCCCGAGGAGCCGGCACCGGCCAAGGCCCGCCGCGGGTTGCCCGTGCCGACCCGCCTCACCGTCTGGATGGGCTGCGCGATGGTGTTCGGCACCGTGACCGAGGCCTCCATCACCGACTGGTCGGCCCTGTACCTCAAGGACGTGGTCAGCGCGCCGCCGCAGCTGGTACCCATGGGCGTGGCCGTGGCCTCGGTCACGATGGTGACGGCGCGCGTGTTCGCCGACGGCTGGCGCAGCCGGTGGGGCGACGGCCTCGTCGTCCGCGCCGGAAGCGTCCTGGCCGGCGTCGGGCTCGGGCTCGCCCTCCTGACCGGCGGGCTGATCCCCACCCTGCTCGGCTTCGCCTGCGTCGGGATCGGCATCGCGGCCGTGACGCCGTGCATCTACGTGGCCGCCGCGCGGCAGGGCACCGACGCCCTGGCCCTGGTGGCGTCCATGGGGACGACGGGGCTGCTGGCGGGGCCGCCGATCATCGGGTTCATCGCCGGCGCGAGCAGCCTGGTGTGGGGCATGGGAGCGGTCGTCGTCGCGGCCCTGCTGGTGTGCGTCTGCGCCACCTGGATCCGCTGGCCCGCCCCGGCGGTGGAGGGGACGAGCGCGCCCGCGCCCTGATCCGCTCCCGCCCGCTCAGCGGGGCCGGTCGTCGCGCTGTCGCAGCCACGGGGGCGGACGGTCCGTCCCCTCGGCCGCTCCGGCCGCCTCCGGCCAGAAGAGCTCCACGGCGGCCCCGTCCCCGCGATCGACCGCGTGCTCGTGCAGCTGGGTCCGCCATCGGTCGTCGTGCCAGTGGAGCCTGAGCTGGGAACCGTACGCCTCCACGGCCCGCCACTTGTGCTCCCAGGCGGCCGGGGCGGCGGCGTACGGCCAGGCCGATCCCGCGATCCCCCGCCTCCTCGACCCCAGCATGTACGGCAGGTCCTCCCACAACATCGCGGGCAGCCCCGTCGCGCGGGCCGCCGCCAGGACCGCTCGCCGCGTCAGCCGGTGATCCACGTGTCCGCCGAAGCCCGCGCAGGTGACCAGCACGTGCGGAGCGGCGTCCCCTCGGCAGTGCTCGATGATCGCGTTCGCCAGGTCCGGACCCAGCCGTCCGTCCTCGGGCAGCCGGGAGTCGAACATCGAGCGCATGCCGTCACACAGCCACGACCCGTCCTCGCGTCTCCGGTAGACGGCGTCCGGGAAGGGCAGGTGACAGGTGGACGCGCCCACCGCCGCGGCCGCCGCCTCGTCCTCCGCCCGTCGCGTCGCCATCGCGTCCGCGCCCAGGCCGCTGGAGTCGTGGTACGCGCGGGCCACCGGTGACAGGAGGCTCGGCGCGTCCCCGGCGAATGCCGTGATGACCCGCACCTCGGCTCCCCGGCTCGTCCAGTCCGCGATGGAGGCGCCGATGGACAGGACCGCGTCGTCGAGGTGCGGCGAGACGACGGCAACCCTCGGTGGAGTGGCGTCCGCGTCAGGCATGGCCGCCGTTCCCTTCGACCGCGTCCGCGTCAGGCATGGCCGGCCTCCCAGGCCCGGCGCACACCGTCGGCCATGGCGGTGCGCAGCGCCTGCGGAACGGCCTGGTCTCCGGCGGTCCGAAGGATCCCGGAGGAGGCCGACTCCAGGGATCGGGTCACCTCCGGCCCGGCGGGCGGACCGGACCGGGCGTGCGCGGCGGTTCGCGCGATCAGGCCCAGGCTGTAGCCGGTGAGCCACAGCCCGAAGAAGAGGTTCCGCTGCTTCTGCCCCAGTCCGGCGTGGCCTTCGACGACGTCCTTGCCCTGGGAGATGACCGCCTGCGCGTCCACTCCGTGCGACCTGAGTACGTGGAAGGCGTCCCGGCGCGCCCAGCCTCCGTGGTCACCTCGCACCAGGCAGCGGGGGATGCCCCCGTCCATGGTGGACAGCACGGGAAGCACCGCCGGGGCGACGACGTGCCGGGACCAGCCCGTGCCCCGGGGGGCCGGGAGGAAGCAGGCGGCCCGGCGCTCCCCCATCGCGGCGTTGCCCCGCAGGCTCTCCCCGCCCAGGTGGTCCACCAGGTTGGGCACGAGCACCACCTGCGAGAGGCCCTTCTCGTCCAGGAAGTGACGGAGGGCGATGTCGTCCTCGGGGATGTCCGGCAGGCTCCGGCCGGCGAACTCGCGGGCCGCGTCCGCGGGCAGCACCAGCGCCACGGTGGGGATGTAGTGATCGACGACCTGCGCGAAGGTGCTCCCGCCCAGGGCCGCCAGCCGGACGTTGTACGAGCTGTCGGACCCCCATTCGGTGAACAGGCAGATCGCGTCCCGAGGGCGCAGCCCGATCGCCTGGCGCACGAGCGGCAGGAATCCCGCGCACAACCGCGCGTCGTCCTGGACCACCAGGTGGTGGGTCGCGTCGGCGCGGGCCATGCCCCACGCGACCCGCGCGGTCCGCAGCGCCGACGACGGCCCTCCGGGGTCGGGATCGAGCGCGAGGGTGAAGCCCATCTCCGGATGGCGGGCGCGCAGGGCCAGCGCGTCCGCCCTTCTGCGCGGATGAGCCATGATGGTTGCCGACAGCACCACGTCCGCGGCCAAGGCCGCCCCCTTCCCGATCCACGCCGCCGTCAGACCGTGCTGCCCCCGTCCAGGACGAGTTCGTGACCGACGAAGAGCTCGGCCTGCGGCGACGCCAGCCACAGGGCCGCGCCCGCCACCTCGCCGGTGCGGCCGATCCGGCCGATCGGCAGCTCCCTGGCCGTCCGGGCATCCCGCTGCGCGTCCCCCTCGCCCGGGAGCCGGGACATGGCCGTGTCGATGGGGCCGGGCACGATGAGCGCGACGCGGATCCCGTCGGCGATGCATTCGAGGGCCGCCGTACGGGTCAGCGCGGCGATGCCCGCCTTCGTCGCGGCGTAGGCGCCCAGGCCGGGGATCGTCACGCGCGTGCCCACGACCGACCCGATGTTGATGACGACCCCGCCGTCGTGCGACCGCAGGTGCGCGATCTCGTGCTTCATCGACAGCCAGGTGCCGGTCAGATTGTTGTTCAGCACCGTCTGCCAGTCATTCTCCGGCAGGTCCGCCAGTTCGCCGCGTCCGTGCAGAATTCCCGCCGCGTTCACCGCGACGTGGAAACGCCCGAACTCGGCCGCCGCGCTTTTCACGGCACGGGCGACATCCGCCTCGGCGCTGATGTCGGCGCTCACTCCGGCGACCGGTTTTCCCTTTTCCCGGAACTGCGCCAGCGTCGTGGCGAGAGCCGATTCATCACGATCCACGATTATCACGCCGGCGCCCTCGTCGGCGAATGCCGCCGCGACCGCGCGGCCGATGCCGGACGCGCCTCCGGTCACGAGTACCGCCTGGCCCGCGTACCGCTCTCCCATCGATTCTCCTTCGACGACGTGTACCCTCACTGAAAAGTCCGCCGATCCGGGGAGAAGCCGTGACGGCTGATGCCGTGAATCCACGGGAAACGGCCGCGCCCGCCCGGCCTCCCGCTTTCAGCTGCGCCAGGCTGCTGTTGATCGGCACGGGCTCCATCGGCGTGGCCAACCTGCCATTCTGGCTCAGCTGGCTGCGCGTCTCCTATCCGCGTCTCGATTGCCGGACCGTGGTGACGAGAAGTGCGGAGAAATTCGTCACGCGCGCCGCGCTCACCGCCCTTTCCGGCCGCGAGGCGCTGTCCGACCAGTGGTCCGACGACGCGGAGACGGGCGCCCGGCACGTCGAATGGGCGCAATGGCCGGACGCCGTCATCGTGTGGCCGGCCACCTTTCAGTTTCTCGCGCGCCTGGCGCTGGGCCTGGCGGACACCCCGTCGCTGCTGGCTCTGCAATGCACCACCGTTCCCGTCGGTCTCGCGCTCTCCCTGCCTCCTGGTGGATGGGAGAGTCCCGCGCTGCGCGCCCATGTCCGAACGCTCACCGAACGCCCGAACGTCGTCGTGCTGCCTCCCCGGCCCGGCATCAGCCTGACCACCGACCGCCGGGACGGCGGCGCCGCCGTGCCGCTCCCCACACTCGTCCGCTGCCTGGAGGAACGACTCGGCCGGCGACAGGCCGACCCTCAGGTCCCGCCGAGGTAGGCCAGGATGCGGGCCGCCACGTCGTCGGCGGTCGCCCACACCGGTTCGTCACCGGCCGGACGCGGCGCCCTGGCAGCCCTCATGTGCCGCCACAGGTCGTCCGGGCTCGCCCGGACGGTCACGCCCGTCGTCGCACCGGCGTCGGCGAGCAGCCGCAGGCGTCTGCGGGTGGCGTCGTTCAACACGCCTGCCTCCACCGTCACGACCGCGATGTCGCTCCGGCTCAGCTCGCAGACGGTGAACCCGGCGGCGTCCGCCACCACCACGTCCGCGGCGGAGAAGTACGGTTCCGGATCCTGTGTGACGCCCACCCAGGTGACGCCGCCGTGCGGGGAGGGATCACCGGCGTCGGGTCCGGCCAGGACGAAGAGGCGATCCCGCGGGCCGGCGTGCGTCCGCCACGACTCCAGCGCGAGTGCCGCGATCTGACGGGCCTCCGGCCGATCCGTCATGCCGCCGAGGGTGACGACGGCCATGAACGCGTCCGGCGGGACCCCCAGGTCGTGGCGTGCCGAGCTCCCGTCGTTCCCGAACCTGTTCACCAGCGGCCCGGTGAAGTGCACCGGCACCGTGATGTGCGGAAGCTCCTCGTGCGCGTCCCGGAAGTCCGGCACGACGATGGCCGTGGCCTTGTTCAGCAGGGCGTTGGCCCGCGGGCGTCCCCACTGGGAGAAGAACCAGTCCGTGATCAGCACGCAGGGCACGTCGAGCGCGTCCTTGCAGATCGGCAGCGCCCAGACCACCTCGTCGGCGATCACCAGGTCGGGCCGGCCGGCGCTCGTCAGGAACTCGAACACCCGCCGGCCCGCCGCGTGGGTCATGTCGGCGTCGTCCGGGATCCCGAGATCCACGAACGGGACACCGTGCAAGCCGTAATACCCGCAGCCCGAACCGGACGACGCCAGGCTGATGTCGGCGTCCGGCAGCATTCCGCGGACGGATTCCAGGATGCGCAGATCCCGCGCCGCGTGACCGAACCCGTGTCCTCGGGTCAGGAACACCACGCCGGGCCGCGAGGAGGGCGTTCCGCGTTCACCGCCTGAACGACGCACGGTCGGCGGACGTCAGCAGGCGTGGATGCCGGCGACCTCCATCGCCTCCAGATCGTCCTGTTTCATGATCTCTACCAGGTCATCCCATTTGCCGTCGATTGCCGCGAGCCAGGTGCTGTTCGGCTGCTCGTTCACGTTGAGCGTCATGAACCACCTCCACATCTGACCGACCTCATTGCGTCATGGATATCGACCGCCGCCACGCGCGAACAACCCCTGGATTCGTTACCACGCCCCCTGGGCGGCAAATTCGGCCAAGAACTCGCGCGGCCTTTGGACATTCCGTTGAATGGACGTTTGTGCGCGGCGGTCTCCGACAGAGATCAGCATAACGGCGGCCGGCGAAATGCGGCACCTACCGGTCTTACCGATCACGCCGTTATGCACCGGGGCCCGGATCAGCCGTGAACGCCCGCCGGACCGGCCCGACCGGCGTTCAAGTGGCAAAAGTGGCCACTCGACGGCTTCCAGCCGCCGGCCGTCCGGGGCCCGACAGAACCGGCGCCGGAACCGGCGCTGCGCCGTGCACGAATCCCCCGGGCACGGCCAGGTGATTGGGATAGAGTTCGAAGATCGCTTTCCTGAACGACTGGTGATCGTTTCCCGCCCCGGCCCCTTGGGGAAGATTCCATCCTGGAGATGGTCGCCTTGCTTCGGCCGACCGAGGGAGTGCTTTGCGGGGCAGGTTGGAACATATAAAGGCACAGCCCGGACGTCCGCGTCTATTACGTGAGCTCAACGATCGTGCCGCGCTGAAGCTGCTGGGCTCGTCGGGAGCGATGACCCGGGCGCAGGTGAGCGAGATGACCGGGCTGTCGAAGGTGACGGCCAGCAACGTCCTGTCGCGCCTGGAGGATCGGGGCTTCCTCATCAAGGTCGGCGTGCAGGAGGGCGGACGAGGCCCCTCGGCGGCTCTCTACGGGCTCAACCCGTCCTGCGGCTACGTCGTCGGGATCGTGGTCTACCTGGACGCCACGACCGCCGTTCTCGCCGACATCTCGGGAGACGTGCTGGCGGAGACGGCGGTGGCGACCGACCCCACCGTCGATCCCACCAGGACGATCCAGTCGATCGTCACCTACCTCACGAAGGCCGCCCGGATCGACGTCGCCCAGGTCCAGGTGTGCGTGATCTCCCTCCCGGCCGTCATCGACCCGACGACCAGCCACATCCGCTTCTGCTATGACATGCCCGCCTGGCGGGGTGACGTGAACGAGCTCCTGCGCCAGAAGCTGCGGATGCCCATCACCATCGACAACGACGTCAATCTCGCCGCCATCGCCGAACGGGCACTGGGAACCGCGAGCGACGTCCGCAGCTTCATCCTGGTCTGGATCGGGCGCGGTCCCGGATCGGCCGCCATGGTGGGCGACCAGTTGTTGCGCGGGACGGTGGGCGCGGCCGGGGAGCTCGGCTGGATGCCCGTCCCCGGCGCGCCCCTGAGCGACGGCGAGTTCGACCGCAACCGCCACGAGGTGGGCGCCGCCTTCCAGTCACTGGTGGGCTGGCGGGCGGTCCAGAAGCTGGCCGCCGAGCACGGGATCGTGGCCGAGAGCGCCGCGGGGGCCGTCGCCGTGGCGGCCGGCACGGCGGCCGCCACGGCCGCGGGGGCCGCCTTCCTCGACGAGCTGGCGCAGCGGATCGCGCTCGGCGTCACCTCGATCTGCACCGTGCTCGATCCCGAGCTGGTGGTGCTGGGCAGCGACGTCGGCACCGCCGGAGGCGACGAGCTGGCCGGCCGCGTGCAGACGGCCGTGGCCGGGATGTGCCTGGCCCGTCCTCGGGTGGAGGCCAGCAGGATCCCGCACAATCCCGTCGTGCGTGGCGCCTTGCTCGTCGCGGTCGAGCAGGCACGCGAGCAGGTGTTCTTCGGCGGTTGAGCCCGGCGATGTAGACGTCCTGGTGACCGCTGTGGCAGATTGCCCTCTGACCGGTCGCCGAACCCCACGCCGAGCACCGCCTTCTCGGTCGCCCCCCGTCCGGAGCAGGCGCAGGCCGTGAGGACGGAAGCGGCCCGGAACGAGCGCCGCGCCGTCCACCCCGTCTTCGAGCTCGCCCGGCAGGCGCCGGGACCGGGTTCGTTCGGTCTTCCGGCTGAGCCCGTGAGGAGCTCCATGTGCTGAAGATCAGCCTCGCCGTCATGTACCACCCCAGCCGGACGCGCCGGGCCGAAGCCCTGGCCGAGCGGTGCGGGCCCCTCACACCGGTCCTCGTACGCGATCCGGACCCGGACGCCGCCCCCAGCCCGCTGCGGACCGCGAAGCTCGCCTGGGCCGCCGCTCCCCCCGACGCGACCCATCATCTGGTCCTCCAGGACGACGCGGTGATCGCCGAGGACTTCGCCGCACAGCTGCGCTCCGTGGTCGCACAGCGCCCGGACCACGGGATCGCCCTGTACGTCAACCACGTCAGCCTGCGCAACTCCTACCGCGTACGGCGGGCGGCGGCCCTCGGCTCGTGCTGGGCGCCCGTGTCGCGGCACGAGTACACCCCCACCCTCGGGTTCGTGCTCCCGGCGCACCACGCGCGGGCCCTCGCGACGTATCTCCGGACGCTTCCCGACGAGTTCCGGGCCGACGACGAGGCCGTCACCGTCTTCTGCCGGAAGCAGGGCATACCGGTGACCGCCGCCGTCCCGAACCTGCTGGACCACGCGGACCTGCCGAGCATCGCCGGCAACGACAACCACGGTTCCCGGCACGCGACCGTGTTCGCGGACGCCCTGGAGCTGCCCGAGGCCTACTGGGACGACGGGACGGACGAGCCGCCGCCCGACGCGGGCGTCCCGCCGTTCACCGTGGACGTCTACGACTCCCGCTGCCTGATCCGCTTCACGAGGCCCGGCACCGGCGAGCCCGTCGACCATCTCTACGGCTGGTACTGGCGCGACTGGTGCCGCCTGCTGGACGTCGAGGCCGAACACGTCGTCGAGAGCTGGCGCGCGCACGCCGGCGACCGGGATCGGGTGAGCCTGGAGTTCTGGGCCGCCGGATATCTCCTGGGAGCCGACGTCTCCCGCTTCCCCTCGAAGGACGGAAGGGACCGTCCGGCGTTGCGCGCGGCGGTGGCCTCGTGGGTCGAGTCCGGCGTGTCCCCTCAGGACGAGGTCGACGAACCGGGCAGAGCTGCCTTGATCGACACGTGCCTGGCGGGGTTCCGGGCGAGCAGCGCCGCCGCGGGCAGCGGTGAGCTGATCGGCAGGATGGCCAGGCGCGAGGCGGCGGTCGTCACGGCGGTGCCGCCCTGCGAGATCAGGATGGACGTCCTCAAGGCGGAGATCCTGTTCGACGTGCTTCCGTGCCCGTGGTGCCGGGCGGAGCCGCGCACGAGGATGCCGACGCGGTCGGTGATGCCGTACCGCGACGGCTCCTCCCCGCTGCCCGTGCTGGCGCTCCTCAGCTGTGAGGAGATCTCCGCCAGGCACCTGCTGGCGCTGCGCGGCAGGCCCCCGGGGACGCGGCTGCGCACCCGCGCGGCCTTCTGGGCCGAGTACACCGCGAACGCGGCCGGCCCGCTCGGCGACGACGAGATCCGACGCGCACTCACCGCACTCGACGAGGACGAAAGCATGGATCGAGTACTGCCCGTCTCCAGCAGGCTCCCCGGCCTCGCCGAGAGCCTGCACTTCCTCACCGCTCACGTCTCCGGACCGCTCGTCGACCAGCTCAACCGCCGGTATCTGGGGGCGCGCCTGGCCGCGGTGAGAGACCTCCTGTGAGGTTCGGGAGAGCCACCGCCGACGCTGCCGCCATCCTGGAGCTCGCCCCCAAGGCGGGTGCCGGCCTGCTCGGGGCCTCGATCGGGCTCAACGTGCTGATCGGGGCGCTGCCTGCCGCGTTCATCCTCTGGACCGGCGTCATGTTCCAGCGCCTGGTGCAGGCCGACACCCAGGCCCTGGCCGTGGCCATCGGGCTGGCGATCGGCAGCTTCGTGCTCCAGCAGCTCCTCGTCCCCTTCCAGCTGGCCCTGGCCGAGATGGTGACGCGGCGCGTCGACGGCCGCTGCATCCGGCGCGTGATGCTGTCCGCGCTGGTGGACGCGCCCATGAGCGCCCTCGACGAGCAGAAGACGGCCAACAGGCTGGCGGACGCGCGGGACGGGTTCGACCGGGTGCAGCCGACCCCGGGGGACGCCGTCGCCGGAACCCTCGCGCTGATCGCCCGCTACACGCATCTGGCGACCGCCGCCGTGCTCATCGGCGTCGTGCTCGGGATCCTCCCCGGCGTCATCGCGACGGCCACCGCGATCGTCATCAGGACCGGCCAGCGCAGGTCGTTGGCGCGTTTCTCCGAGCTGTGGGACGGCCTGGCCGGCGAGCGGCGCATGGCGGTCTACCTCCGGGGCCTGCTGACCACCCCGCAGTGGGCCAAGGACATCCGGGTCCTGCGGATCCTGCCCTGGCTGCGGAACCGGCACGACGGCGACTCGGGCGGCTACCTGGCGCTGCTGTGGTCGGGCCGCCGGCGGATCTGCTTCGCGCCCTTCCTCAGGTATGCGCTGGTCGCGCTGGTCGGCGGCGCCCTCACGATGGTCATCCTGGCCCGGGAGGCGGCGGGCGGCGGGTTGAGCCTGCTGGAGCTCTCTTTGGCGATCCAGGCCGCGCTCGTGCCGATCCGGTACGGCGTCTACTTCCCGGAGAGCGACGTCAAGACGCAGGTCGGGCTGCAGGCGTATCACGCGATGGTCGAGTTCGAGCGGGCCGCCGCCCGGGCCGCCGGCGTGCGGACGACGGCCCGGGCCGTCCTGGAGCCGCCGCGGCGGGCCATCCGGTTCGACGAGGTGGTGTTCGGCTACGGCGAGAAGACCGTCCTGCGGGGGCTCGATCTGGAGATCCCCGTGGGGCGCTCGACGGCGGTGGTCGGCCTCAACGGCGCGGGCAAGACCACGCTGGTGAAACTGCTGGCGCGCTTCTACGACCCGGATGCCGGCCGGGTGCTCGTCGACGGCGTCGACCTGCGGGACATCGACCCTCGGGCATGGCAGCGATCGCTCTCGGTGATCTTCCAGGACTTCGTCAGGTACGAGCTCGGCGCGGCCGACAACATCGGCCTCGGCGCCCCCGACCTGATCCACGACGAGGCCGCGTTGCTGGCGGCGGCCGAGCGCGCGGGCGCGGGCGAGCTGCTGCGCTCCCTTCCCGGCGGGCTGTCCACCCCTCTGTCCAGGGCCTATTCCGGCGGCCGTGACCTGTCCGGCGGGGAGTGGCAGCGCATCTCGCTGGCCCGCGCGCTGCTGGCCGTCGACCGGGGCGCGTCCGTGCTCATTCTCGACGAACCGACCGCGCAGCTCGACGTCCGGGCCGAGGCCGAGTTCTACGACCGGTTCCTGACCTTGACCCAGGGCCTGACGACGGTCGTCATCTCGCACCGGTTCTCGACGGTCCGGCGTGCCGACCAGATCGTCGTCCTGGAGGGCGGCCAGGTCGTGGAGTGCGGCTCTCATGACGGCCTCATGCGGCTGGACGGCCGGTATGCCGGCCTCTTCCGCCTGCAGGCTCAGCGCTTCGGTGACCACGACCCCTCGCTGGAGGCGACCCGATGAGATCCCTGGTGCGCACGGCCGGGGCGCTGTTCGCCCTGTCCGCGCGAGCCGATCGTGGGCGGCTGACGCGGGCGGCGGTGCTGGTGCTCCTCGGCTACCTGTCCACGCCACTGATCGCTCTGACGCTCATGGCCTTCACCAACGCCGTGATCGGCGGGGATGTCGCGACGGCCACCTGGTTCGCGCTGGCCGTGAGCGTCCTGCTGGTCGTCGAGCTGATGGCCGTGCACTTCGCGCATCTGGCGTACTTCGAGGTCGGAGAGCTCGTCGAGATCGAGCTCAGCGCGCAGCTCGGCGAGCTCGTCCATGGCGTGCGGGGGCTCGACCACTTCGACGATCCGCAGGTGACGGGGTCCGTCGCGCTGATCCGTGAGGGGATCGCGCAGACCCGCGCGGGCATCGAGGCGCTCCTCCAGTTCTGCGGCCTGGCGCTCCAGGTCGCCGTCACCGCCGTCGTGCTCGGGTGGCTGAACCCCTGGCTGATCCTGCTGCTGCCCGCCGCGCTGCCGCCGGTCCTGCTCGGCGGCCACGCGCAACGCCTGGTCGACGCGGCCAAGGAGCAGAGCAGCCAGAGCACGCGGCTGGCCGCGCATCTCCTGGCCGTCGCCACCTCGCCGGCCAGCGTCAAGGAAGTGCGGATCTTCGGTTCGGAGCGGGAACTTCTCGACCGGCAGGGCAGCAGCTGGTCGCGGGTGTCCGCCCTGCTGGCCCGGGCTCAGCTCAAGAGCGCGCTGGTGCGCGCCCTGGCCCAGTTGCTGTTCGCCCTGGCCTACGGCGGGGCGATCGTCACCGTGATCTCCAGCGCGCTCGCCGGCCAGGCCGACCTCGGGCAGGTGGTGCTCGTGATCACACTCGCCGTGCAGGTCAGCGTGCAGGTCTCCAGCGCGCTCGCGTTGCTGGTCCTGCTCCAGACCAGCGGGCTCACCCAGGACCGGCTGGCCACGCTGCGCGCGAGGCTGGCCGGCCGGACGGAGACCCGGCCGGCCCGGCGCCCGCTCCCCCGCCGCCTGACGCGCGGCATCCGGCTGGAGAACGTGAGCTTCGCCTACCCGGGCACCGATCGCCTCGTCCTGCGGGACGTGACGCTCGACATCCCGCACGGCGGCACCGTGGGGGTCGTGGGCGAGAACGGGTCGGGCAAGAGCACCTTGATCAAGCTGTTGTGCGGCCTCTACGAGCCCACCGCGGGCAGAATCCTCATCGACGGCGTGGACCTGCGGGAGTTCTCCCCCGAACTGTGGCGAGCCCGTCTGGCCACGCATTTCCAGGACTTCGCCAGGTTCGAGCTGCGCCTGCGGGAGAACGTCGGCCTCGGCCGCCCGGACCTGATCCAGGACGACCAGGCGCTCACCGGAGCGCTGCGCCGAGTGGGCATCGAGGGCATCCTCGACACGGTGCCCGGCGGGCTCGACGGTCTCCTCGGCCACGGCTACGGCGACGGCGTCGGGCTCTCCGAGGGCCAGTGGCAGCGTCTGGGCCTGAGCCGGTGCCATCTGCGCGAGGATCCGCTGCTCCTGCTGCTCGACGAACCCGCGTCGGCGCTCGACGCGGCGGCCGAGCACGCGCTGTTCGAGCAGTACGCCGCGTCCTCCCGCGAGACCGCGCGGAAGTCGGGCACCATCACGATCTTCATGTCGCACCGGTTCTCGACCGTCCGGCTGGCCGACATGATCGTCGTCCTGCACCAGGGCAGGGCGGCGGAGACGGGTGACCACGCGGGTCTCATGGAAGCGGGCGGCCTGTACGCGGAGCTGTTCGGGCTGCAGGCCAGGCTCTACCGCTGACCTGGGCCGCGCGGCTCCCGGCAGGTCAACGGGCCGCCGGGGCCGGCTCCGACCTGGGCAGACCGTAGATGCGCGCCCAGCTCTCGCGGCTGGACAGCTCCGGCAACGCCCGCCGGTACCGCTCCCGGACGGCCGCGCCGTGCGTCAGGAGCCTGAACAGCACCTTGCCGCCGTGCGCGGCGAGGGAGAGCATGCGCCGCCGGTCGTACCGCCTGACCCGCATGCCTCGCTGGGAGGCGTCGGTCACGACCGCGACCCTGAAGAGCGCCACATGCCACCAGTACGCCTCGTCGTGCGGGATCGCGCCGAGCGCGTGTCGATGACGCCCGCACAGCCCGGCCACCATGCGCCTGATCGTCACCAGGCGCGGCCTCGGGCCGGCGTTGACGATGCGGAGCTCGTCGGAGGCGACGCCGGGCAGGCGGGTGGCCGGATGCGGCCTCGTCTCGGGGAAGGCCGCCCGCAGCTCGCGGACCTCGGACAGGGCGGTGACGCCGCCGTCGGCCAGGACCTCGGGTCCGGTCAGGAAGTCCTCGACGGCCTTCAGGAGCGTGGCGGCCAGGCCGTACCGCATGGACAGCAGGTGCTGGACCAGCTCGCCGCCGAGCTTGGTCAGCAGCCGGCGTCGGCCGAACCTGCCGTGCAGCGCCGAGATGATCAGGTAGTTGCGCAGCAGGAAGTAGCGGTTCAGCTCGTCCAGGTCCTTGGCCGCGAAGTCGGCGTGCCACAGGCCGGCGCCCGGCAGGGTGATCGTGGGGAAGCCGTACGCGCGGGCGCGGTAGGAGTACTCGGCATCGTCCGCCTGGAAGAAGAACGGCAGCGGATACCCGATGCCGTCGACCACCTCGCGCGGGATCAGGCACGCCCACCAGCCGTTGGCGCCGGCGTCGAGCCGGCGTTCCTGCAGGGCGTCGTGGAGGAGGTCCACGTCCTGCATGCCGTACGGCATCGGCAGGCCGGGCTGGAGCCCGTCGATGTCGCACTGCTGGGAGTCGGCGAGCAGGATCCCGGGATGGAAGAGGTTGAGCATCTGCCCGCCGACGATCATCGGGTGCGCCGTGTGGTCGCCGAACGCGGTGAGCCGGATGATCACGTCCGGCTCCAGCAGCACGTCGTCGTCCATGAACAGGGCGCTCATCGTCTCGGTCGCGGGGTCGCCCGCCAGCTCCACGAGACCGCGGGTGAAGCCGCCCGCCCCGCCCAGGTTGGCCTGGACGAGATAGTGCAGACGTTCGCCGAGCCGACGGGCGACCTCCTCGAAGCCCGCGCACTCCCCCAGCCGGTCGGCGCCGTGGTCGACGACGTACACCCTGCCGAGCGCCTCCAGCGCGGTCTCGTCGGAGGTCAGCGCGTTCAGGGTGGCCAGGCAGTCGAGGGGGCGATCGGTCGTGCAGATGACCAGCGCCGCCGGGCGTCGCGCGGGCGGCGTCCCGACCGTCCAGCGCAGGTGTTCCACGGTCAGCCGCTGGCCGGGGTCGGTCTCCAGGTCGGCCCAGAGGGAGCCGCCGTCGACGAACCTGTCCAGCGGCGCGGCCAGCACGACGTCCCGCATGCCCGGCCGCACCGTGCAGGTGGCGACGACCCTGGCGGGCCCCTTCGTGTCGGAGGCGCCGATCGACAGGCGTCCCTCGCCGGACACCCGCGCTTCGACGCGGACCTCCGTCACGTCCGTCCAGCGTTGCCAGTAGCTCGCCGGGAACCGGCCGAAGTAGGTGTCGCCGGAGACCTTCGCGGACGGTCCCAGACTCAGCGTCGTGCGGGTTCGGGTGACGGGTCCGCGGACGACGGCGGCGTACAGGTCGGCGGCGACGACGTCCGAGGGGCCGGCGAACAACCCCCGCTGAACGAGCCGGCGGGCACCCGGAATCGAGCGGGTCGTCGAATCGCGGTTTTCATTTTGGCCACCTGATTGCGTCAACGCAACTCCCGCATGTCGCTCCCGCTCGAATACTCGCGAAACGATACACAGCCGCTTCTCGAAGGCACACCCCGACTTGACAGGTATTGCGGGCGCGAAGAGCATGGAGCACGCGTCGCGAACGCCGCGACAATTCATCGATATTCCGCCGTGCGGCCCTTCGGCGAGCTCGGCTCGCGGATTGTTCACATAGCAACAGGGGCTGAATAAATGCGCCCGGCACCATGTCCAGCAGCACCCCGGAACCAGCGCTAATCGTCCACGAAGAGGGCGGGCAGCCCAGGGAGAGGTCGACGTGACGACCCGAATCGATGAACTCGGCGCGATAAACCCCACCACGCTCCACCGCCTGGCCGCCGCCTGGCCGAGGCGGGCGACCATCCGTACGGACCTGAACAACGTGACTCACCCCGAGGCATATGATCCGGAACTGTTCGACTATCCCGTGTCGCTGTTGCCGTTCGGTGAGCATCCTGATTTCCTGGCGGCCGACGAGCACCGGCAAAGGCTGGTGAACACGCTGGCATGGCTGATGTGGAACGAACGCGTCATCGCCGCCGAGGAGTTCGTGGCCAATCCGACATTCGAGATGCTGGCCCATGGCGTCTTTCCCGGAGTGGAGAGCGACGCGGCCAGGGAATCGGTGCAGCAATCGCATGTCGACGAGGTGTGGCACACCTACATGCACATGCTCGCCATGCGCCGGACCCGGCAGGCGAGAAAGCTCACCGGCGAGCCCGAGCGGTACTCCCACGCGATCACCAACCGGACGTTGTACGCCCTGGAGGCGCAGGCCGGCGAGCGATGGGAGCGCGACCTGCTCTACCTGCTGTGGACGGCCGTCGGCGAGATCAGCGTCAACGCGTTCCTCGACCTCATGGCCTCGGACAAGACGATCCAGCCGATGCACGCGCTCGTCGCCCGGCTGCATTCGAGGGACGAGGCCGCGCACGGGCCGGTGATGCTGGAGATCATGCGCGATGTCTTCCGCAAGCTCGACAGGAAGCAGCAGGACCTCTTCATCAGGAACCTCCCGCAGGGGATCATCGCCTTCGGCGCCGAGGACTACGACATGTGGCCGCAGCTGCTGGAGTTCGCCGACATCCCGAAGGCCAGGGACATCATCGAGGACTGCCGGTCCCTTCCCGGCAACGACCTGCTCGTCACCGACTTCTCCGGCGTGCATCGGCTGGTGCGCGAGCTGGAGATCGAGGATCGCGTCGAGTTCGACTTCGCGACGAACCGGATCACGACGTGATCCTCACCGGCCCGGAGATCATCCAGGCGACCGGGGACGGGCGCATCGACATCTCGCCCTTCAGCCTCGACCAGGTCAATCCGAACAGCTACAACGTACGGCTCGGCGACACGTTGCTGACCTACCCGGACGTGGTCGTCGACGCCCATGAGGCCAATCGCACCCAGGCCGTCTCGATCGACGAGACGGGGTTCGTCCTCCAGCCCGACGAGCTCTACCTCGGGCACACCGTGGAGCGGGTCGGCTCCGACGTCTACGTCCCCCTGCTGTTCGGGCGCTCCTCCGTCGGGCGGCTCGGCCTCTTCGTGGAGATCACCGCCCCCATCGGGGACATCGGGTTCCACGGTCAGTGGACGCTCATGCTGTCCCCGGTCCGCCCGCTGCGCGTGTACCCCGGCATGAAGATCGGTCAGATCATGTTCTTCGTGTCCTGCGGTGAGATCGATCTCTACGCGGGCAAGTACCAGGCGGCCTCGGGCCCCCAGGCCTCCCGTTACTGGCACGACCGGATGGCTCCGCTGTGATCCTCACCGGGCAGGCGATCGCCGCCGCCGTGCGCTGCGGTGACATCGTCATCGAGCCGTTCGACCCCGGGCGCCTGTCCCCCAACGCCTACGACTGGCGGCTGGGCGACCGCATCCGGGTCTGCGACCGGGAGTTCGACGCCGCCGCCGTCACCACGTACGTGGAGGAGCCGATACCGCCCGAGGGCATGGTCCTGCGGCCGGAACGGCTCTACCTGGGGGTCACCTACGAGCGGACCTCCTCCGAACGCTACGCGCAGATGATCAACGGGAACCACACCGTGGGCGGGCTGGGCGTCTGGGTGCACGTCTCCGCGCCGCTGGGGCACGCCGGCCACTCCATCAACTGGACCCTTGAGATCCGCGTGGCCCGGCCGGTGCGCGTCTACCCGTACATGACGTTCGGTAAGATCATCTTTCTGGTGGCGCACGGGGCCATGGCCAGCTACCAGCACATGGGAACGAAGTACCGGCAGACCCGGGGGATCGACATCTCGCACCTGTACCAGGAGTTCCAGTGACCCAGGGCACGGCCGCCCGTGGCGGCGGTGCGATCCTGACCGGGCTGGACCTGCCGCACGGCAGCCCGGGCGGGAGCGTCGAACTGCTGCACGACCTCTATCTGGGGCCGGAGCCGCTCATCGCGGCCGACGTGTTCATGCTCGGCGACGATCCAGGCGCGCGGTCGCCCGTCCTGCTCGACGTCCCCGGCAAGCAGCTGGACGGTCCGGGGTTCTGGGCGTACGTCGGCGACCTGGCCGACGCGATCCGGAAACGGTTCCCGGCGGGCGAGCACGGCTTGTTGCACCTGCAACACCTGGCGTTCGGGGCGACGCCCGCACTGCTGCGCGCGTTTCCCGATCTGCCGTCGGTCGCGCTGGTGCACGGGACGGATCTGCTGTTCGCCATGGACCATCCGAGTCAGGAGGCCGTTCTCCGCGAGGCCGTCGCCGCCGCTCACGCGATCGTGGTGCCCACGGCGGCCATGGCCGGGCTGCTCCCCTGCGACGGCTCCCGCGTCGTGCACATCCCGTGGGGCATTCCCGATCACCTGCTCACGGCCCCTCCCGAGCGCACGCCGTACGGAGGAGAGGAGTTCCGCGTGCTCTACGCGGGACGTCTCACGGACGAGAAGGGCGGGGCGCTCCTGGAAGCGGTCGCGGGCGTCGAGGGCGTACGGTTGAGTGTCGCCGCACCTGTGGCGGAGTACCGGGCGTTGGAGCGCGTCACGGACATGTCCGGCGTGCGATACCTCGGCTGGCTGACCCGCCCGGAGCTGTGGCGGGCCTTCGCGCAGCAGGACCTGCTGGTCGTCCCCTCCACGAGGCTGGAGGCGTTCGGGCTGGTCGCCGTGGAGGCTCAGGCGTGCGGTCTTCCGGTGCTCCATCAGCCGGTCCCAGGGCTGGCGGAGGTGCTGGGCGACTCGGCTCTCACCTTCTCGGACCGCTCCGCGCTGCCGGAGGCCGTCATGCGGCTGGCGAAGGACGGCTCGGCCTTGGACGAGCTGCGTGCGGCCGGGTTCCGTAACGCCGCGCGGTTCCCGTTGTCGAGGACCGCGCGGGAGTTGCGGGAGCTGTCCGATCAGCTGCTGCGGAAGGCCGGCCGGTGACGAGTACCCTTTCCGGTGCCGGATGCGTCTTCTGTGACATCGCCGGCCGCCGCCTCCCGGCAGCCCTGTTGTACGAGGACGAGTCGACCATGGCCTTCCTCGACATCACCGCGGTGACGGAGGGCCACACCCTCGTCATCCCCAAAGCCCACGCAGCCGACATCTGGGACATCTCACCGGAGGACGCGGCGGCGGTGATGCGGACCGCCCACCGGATGGCCGCGCGCATCAAGCAGGTGCTCGCTCCCGACGGCATGACCCTCTTCCAGGCCAATCGCGCCGCTGGCTGGCAGGACGTCTTCCACTTCCATCTTCATCTCGTCCCCCGCGAAGACGCCGACCATCTGCACCGCCCCTGGTCGGCCGCACCCGTCAGCCTGGCTTCGCTGGAACCCGTACGCGCTCGCCTGGCCCTGCCGCCGCTTTCTTGATCTACTCCCGCCCCTCCTCCAGGAGCCGGGCGAGCTTCGTGCGCTCGTTCTTGCCGTTGAGCGTCAGCGGTAGGGCGGGCAGGACGCGGCAGAGCGCGGGCACCTTCGCGGACTCCAGCCGCTCCGCCAGCTCGCGCAGGACGATGTGCGGCTCCAGATCGCCTTCGACGAGGAGCGCCAGATCGTGCCGGCCGTGTGGAGGCAGTGCCGCGGCGGCCCGGACGCCCGGGATGTCCAGCGCGGCGGCCTCGATCTCGGTGGTGCTCATCCGCGTTCCCCTGCGCTTGAACGTGTCGTCGCGCCGGCCCTCGAAGTAGAGGTAACCGTCCTCGTCGAGGTGCCCGTAGTCGCCGGTGTGCAGGCGCGTCCCGCCGGACCCGTCCGGCCGGTAGGTGCGGGCGGTCAGCGTGGGGGCGCGCCAGTAACCCGCCATCACGTTGGGCCCGATCACCACGATCTCCCCCGTCGTGCCGGGAGGGCACGGCGTGCCGTCCTCGCCGAGGATCAGCACGCGCGTTCCGGGCAGGGCGCGGCCGACCGAGTCGGGGCGTTCCCGGTCCAGCTCGGGCTCCATGATCGTGACCCGTTTGCATTCGGTGACGCCGTACATCCGCACCACGCGTGCGCCGGGGAAACACTCGCGCAGCCCGTCGATCGTGGCGGCGGGAAGCGCGGCGCCGGTGCTGGTGACCATGCGCACCGCCGACGCGGCGCCGGGAGCGCGCCTGCCGAGGGTGGCGAGCATGGAGCCCAGCGAAGGGACGACGGGCACGACGGTCGCGCCGCACTCCTGGATCCGCCTCAGCACCGTCAGGTCGGGCCCGTCGCCGGCCAGCACCAGCTCGGCGTTCCCGAGGGCGGACAGGAAGATCTGGTAGAGCCCGTAGTCGAAGGACATCGGCGACCGGCAGAAGACCACGTCGTCCGGCCCGTAGCCGAGCATCGCGTTGATGGCCGAGGCCGCGAACGTCACCTGCGCGTGCGGGCACACCACCGCCTTGGGCGCGGCCGTGCTGCCCGAGGTGTACATCAGGACGGCGACGTCCTGCGCCCGGACCTGCGCGGACTCGGCCGACCTGCCCTGGTCCGCGAGCGTCCGCACCTTCTGCCAGAGGTCGTCGATCTCGTACACCGGCAGGTCGGTGATCGCGCGCATGGCCTCCCCGTCCCCGATGACCAGCTTGGGCGCGGAGTCCTCCAGGACCGAGCGCAGGTGATACGCCTTCATCCCGGGATTCAGCGGCACGAAGACGGCGCCACGGCGGGAGGCGCCATAGAGCAGCGGGACCACCTCGCGCACGTTGGGCAGTCGCACGATGATCCGGTCACCCGGTTCCACACCCGCGTCCGCCAGCCAGGCGGCGACGGCGTGACTGAACTCGGCCACCTGCCGGTAGCTCCAGCCGCCCTTCGCGTCGCGCACCGCGATGCCGTCGGGGTTCGCGGCCTCGGCGTCGTCCAGCAGATGGTGCACGAGCCGCGTCGCCGGAGGGGCCACCGTTGGATTCAAGCCGCTCACTACGACTCCCGCTTCTGCCGGATGGATGGTGCCGGGGTGCGGCCTCTGAGTGCCGACGGACTCGTGAGACCTCACAGGCCCTCGTCGATCATCGTGAAGAGCTCGTCCGCATCGGCCGTACGCACATCGCCGTCCTTGTTCGCCTGGGGACGGCCTCCGCGCCAGTCGTCCATGAGCTTCTGGAGGCGCACCGTGAGAGCGGTCGCCGCCTCTCCGTCGGCGGAGATCTCCTTCAGCAGCCGGCCCAGCTCGTCCAGGTTGTGCATGGCCCGCGACTCGACCGAATCCTTCTTGGGAAGCACCTGGTCGCCGACGTGCTCGGCGATGGCGGCCGCGGTGGGATGGTCGAAGACCAGCGTCGCCGACAGTCGTAGTCCGGTGACCTGGCTGAGGCGGTTGCGGAGCTCGACCGAGGTCAGCGAGTCGAAGCCGAGTTCGCTGAGGGACTTGTCCGGGTCCACCTGGTCTCCGGAGGCGTGCCCGACCACGGCGGCGACCTCCGAGCGCACCACGGAGAGCACGATCTGTTCCTGTTCGGCCACCGGCAACCCCGCCAGCCGCTGTTCCAGTGGTGTGCGGGTCTCAGGGGCGGGCGCAGCCTCGGCGGTACGGCGCTTGGGGGCGGGTGTCAGGGCTCGCAGGATCGCGGGGACGCCGTCTGGTCGTGTGGCGAGGGCTCGTCGGTCGATCGGTAGGGGGATCAG